>CALBDW010000189.1 GCA_937927435.1 uncultured Bdellovibrionales bacterium | reverse complement strand
TTGGAGAAAAAGACCGCCTAAGAAGGAGAGATGGCTCGTGATCAAGATCGAAGGCCACACGACGCCAACTCGATGCATCTTTCAACGCGATCATCGACCTTAAGCCGGTAAGATGCTTCCCGGAAATTCCTGTCATTTCGGCCACTTAGTTCGTCACCAAAAAGGTGAGCCAGTTTACTCAGATTTCGACCTTAATATGCCATGGCTCGAAGCGAACGCCGAGTAAATTGCTTTCGGTGTACCGGATCTCGATGTAGCCAAGATGGACGAGCTTCTTATACTCCTCGGTTGTGGCGAAGCGCTCAGTGAAGTTATGAAGACCGAAATCCCGTCGGCCGACATCGAAGTCCGCTAGACCATGGAAAGAATAGCCCGGCGGCGCGAGCGAACGCGAGGCTTTCGACATGTTCCCCTTGGTTTCAAGGCCCTTTTCAAAGAAGAGATGGTACTGCTTGGCGATCCCGCGCGCACCCGATGTGAGGATGATCGTATCACCCACGTCCTTCCGGATTCTCTCGTACGTCTCAAGCGAAGGGCCCTTGCGCAGATAATGTCCCGTATAGGGAACCTTCACCACCGAGTTTTTCGGAATCACATCGGTCAAGGTGTGGGCCACCTTTTCGCCTTGGAAACCGTATTTCCTGGCATCGAAGTAAAACACTTCTTCGAGGAAGTTCTTCTCTTCCGCGGTGAGAGGACTTGAACCAGCCGCGTACCGGGCTAAACGGAAGAACTCGTCCATGCTGAGCAAATTGAAATGTCCGAAACCGACGTGGCGTTGAACCGCTCGGAATTTGTGGACGAGGTTTTTTAAGAGTTCAAACTTCCGCCCCGTAAAATAGATATCGTCCGGAAAGTCCCGCGAGTAATACAGGCTCTTAGCGCGCATGTCCTTGAGGAGCGCCTCCGTCGCCTCTCCGGGGGTCATCTGAACTTGAGGCTCTGGCGGCGCCTGGACCTCGGCGATATCCTCACCGCCCTCCGGCCCCACATCTTTCGACACAAGAGGGATGAATCGTCGCAACGAATGGGCCGCACACCCACAAAAAGAGAGTGCGCCCGTCAGCGCCAAAATCCTCAATAATTCACGACGGTTCATCACTGTTTATTCTACTCGGAGATTTCAGGAAGGAATAGGCCGGAAGGTTTTGCCTACGACCAGCGCGCGTAAATTCGCGTTATTTTGACTCAAGTCCAGACAGACGGACTCCCCTCGGGAGTCCGTCGAACACGACCTCAGTTAAAACCCGGAGCTTCGGTCTCGCGGGGCAGCTCTCTCCGAATTGCTTTCGCTGTCGGCTTCCTGATCGGAACGCCTACGGGACGCCGGCGGGGCAGTGAGAACGTGATCGTCGTTCCACCATTCAGATTACTCTCCGCGGTCACCGTTCCTCCGTGAGCGGTCACGATCGATTTTACGACCGCCAGCCCGACGCCCGCGCCCATATGGGCCGTACCGCGAGCTTGCCAGAAATCATCGAAGATCGTGTCGAGACGGTCATTCGGGATACCCGGGCCGCCATCAGCCACCGAGATATAAACGAACTGCGGATCGGCTTTCGCTTTAATCGAAATCTTTGTGTGCTTGCGGCTGAATTTGATCGCGTTATTGACGATGTTGAAAATGACCCGCAGCACGCGCTCACGATCCGCGAACGCCAGGATCGATTGGCTCAACGATTCAACCTGTAGGCTGATGTCATTCTTCTTCGCGATCGGCTGAAGCGCGAACTGCACCTCTTCAAGAATATCAGCGACCGGAAGCTGGTCCACACGGAGCGTGAGCTCTCCCAAATCCGCTTTCTTCTGGTCGCAGATGTCGTCGATGATGCTTTGGATTTCGAGGACCGTGCCCTTGATAAAATCGGCGTATTCGCCGGCTTTCGGAAGGTCCTTCGTCTTGCCGAGGTCGTCGGCAACTGCACCGAGATCGGCCAGCGATTCTTTGAAATCGAACGACACCGCCGAAATCACTTCATCGCGGGCAAGGGCCGCTTTCTTCGCAGCTTCAACCAGGCGGTCTCTCTCACGCAAATAACCCCGGCGACGAGCCATCATGCGGAGAATAACGATCGCCAAGCAGAAGAAGAGAACCGAAACAGCCGCCGTCAACCACGTCATCTCTTTCGGAATCACCGCTTGAGCATCAAGACCCGCCTGGCGAGCGCGTTCCCGCGCCCCTTCAAGCTCATCCACATGCAGTTTGGCAATCTGGTCGAAAAGCTCGTTCAGCTCTTTACGGATAGGCGACGTTTTGGCGTTGAAGAACTGTCCGACGATTTTGGATTCCGTCTTTTCCTCACGGAACTTCACGCCTTGATCAAAGTATTCCTGCTCCTGTTTTCTTAGAGTCTGAATGCGCTGGATGATCTCGGGAATTTGCGGAAGGCTGTATTTTTGCTCGAACGCCGCGATCTTCTCTTCAAACTCGGCTCGGTCTTCTTTCAGCTTATCGAAGATCGACTTCGAGCCCATCAAGAAGTAAGCCCGGCCGCCGTCAATCTCGGCCTCAGCGAGCCGCCGAAGCTTTTCCACTTCCACCAAAGGACTCGGGTCGATGTCCATGATGGCGGCATTGTGTGCGATCATCTGTCGGAGCTGCATCGCGGATTCCCACCCAGCCGTCAGCACTCCGACCAACCCAACAACAAGGACCAAAAGAATGAGGCCCTCGAAACTCCAACCTTTAAGTTTTGCCGAAATTTTCTTCATTCCCACCGCTTAACAAGCGCCCAGTTGCACGATCAACCAAAATGTAAAGCCCCTTATTGAGCGCCGCAGCAGCCGAGGATTTGCCAAAGTAATCCAGCATTTAAGAGGCTCTCACCCTAGCGAAAAGTCCAGCTCTCCTCCACTCAGGTGCCTTGTCAGGATTCTGTCAGGGCTCCATTAGGACGATTTTTCCACCACCGCCTCAATTGCCACATAAAGACGCCTCTAAACCCTTGTCGTTCGTGGCGAATTTCCTCAACGAGAGGACTTTACATATTGAAACGATTGAACACCTTGTACAGTTTTTCCATGCTTTCTCCACCTTGACTAACCGCGCTTATACATATTGATTACCTAACCCGAAACGCACACTCGGAAGGGGTACGGGGAGGGGGAATGAAGTTCGGCGCTCTTCTTAAAGCGGGCCTGATTTGTATCTTTGCGACGGCGGCCCAGGCTCAGTCGGATATTTCGGAAGTTTTTGAACAAGGGGCCTCCTCTTCGTTCCGACCGAGTTCGAGCTCCGGCTTTTCGTGGCATCGACTCAGGATCAGTTACTTCGGTGATATGGCGATGCAGCCCTCGAAGAAGGACAGCGCCGAATGGTTCCACGAGCCGGGAATTTCGTATCGCCTCTCGAGTTTCAATCTTCGCTTCAAGGTGCCCGTTACCCAGTACTTCTACCGAACGAGATACCGCTCCAGCCTCTTTGAGTTCGGCGACCCCACATTCGGCATTTCGAAATCGAACCTCATTCGAACACGAGACTTCAGCCTGTACGGCAGCCTCAACTTCACGCCCGCCACGACGGAATACAGCCTCACCCGGAAACAACGCCGGGGCACGGTCGGCGTCACTTTGATCCCCTCGCTCTATCTGGCGCGTCACCTCAAACTTGATTGGTATAGTTCGTTTAAACATTACATTTACGAGCCCGACGAAAACCTCAATTATTACAATCGGCGGGATTTGAACCGTGGCCGGATGAGCCAATTCAAAGCCGAATTCCGCCCGTCACTCAGCTACCGCCTTACGTACCGGCTTCAAGCGATGGTCGGAGGCCACCTGGTCTTCTATCAAAACCGCGGCCGCAATATGAATGAATGGGCGCGCACGCAAAACGCTCTTCATTTTGGCGCCAACTACGAGTTCGCGCGTTCATTCTCGATCCGTCCGGAAATTCGGCTTTTCGATCCCGTAAAATGGGATATGAACAGACTCGAAGCCGGCGTGCTTCTTTTCGCAAGCCTTTGAGCCAGTCCTTCCTACATTTCTGTTCAGGGCCTCCGTTTTTCGGTCATCATAGGAAAAAACGGAGGCTTTAAATGAAATTCGTCACCATCGCGGCTCGCGTCCTCTTAGGTTTACTCTTTCTCGGGTCAGGTATCGCATTTTTTCTGACAACCCCACCGCCGATGGAAGGGGCGGTCGCGGATTTCTTTAAAGGATTAAGCGCCACCGGCTATTTCTTCCAGCTCTTGAAAGGCACCGAAATTATCTGCGGACTACTGCTTTTGAGCGGATATTTCGTTCCTTTGGCGCTCGTTGTTCTCGCACCGATCGTGCTCAATATCTTCCTCGTGCACCTCTTCTTGGAATCGAGCGGTCTCGCTATCGCTGTCGTGGCCGGTGTGATCGAAACCTATCTGGCTTTCTTTTCGAAAGAGTACAGCCCTGTCATTAAACAACTTTTCCGCGTTCGTTAATCAAAACAAGGAAATAGAAAGGAGAAACCGGTATGAAACCCGCATTCTACCTCTTCGCGTTACTCGCGAGCGCCATGATAGCGATGACCTCTGGCTGCGCATCGGGCGGTTATAAGCTCACCCGCCAATACGCGCGTTGGCTGAACTCGCAACAACTTATCCTTCGTATCATTCTCTACATTTTAACGTCCGTCGTCTTCGTCGTTACGATCGTCATCGACTCCGTGATATTCAACACGATGGATTTCTGGGAAGGACGCGTTTCGGCCGGCGATTATGAGTTCAAGAAGGACGGAAAAACTTATTACGTGAAACACGAAGTTCTTCCGGAGTCGGGACTCAAGCGCTCCTCAATCCAAGTCACTGACACCGACGGCTCAACTCTGCAGAACCTCGTTCTTGCGGAAACCGCGAACAAGGAAATCGAACTCTACGTCGACGGAAAACTCCGTGCGCGCGTCCGGGACATTGAATCGGTGCCGACGGCTTCGCTCTTCGACCGAAACGGCACTCTTATCGACGATAAGTTTGTTCTTCCCGTCGCGGCCCCGCAAACCCAGTCGCTCGCCGCAAACTAATCACGAAGCTCGCGGCGGAGCTGAGTCCGGCGAGCGGTTCGAAGGGTCTGGAGAAAGATCATCGTCGTACTGCCAGGACGACGGATTCAAAGGCTTCAGGCCCTTCGCGATTCGCGTCTGGTCGCAACGCTCTTCTCGCACTCCATCTTCGTAACTCGGCTTGAAGTTCCGGCACGGGCTCGGCCGACGATCATAGATCCGGCATCTTACAGTCTCACCGATTTTTCCTTCTAAAGCCACGCACCTCGGCGGAATCGCTTCCGTCCCCTTCATCACATTCAAGTGCGGTGACAAGGCCTGGGTCAGTTCCGTGGGAACGTGATGACTCTCAGGAAGAGTTTCGGACCAATGAAAAGAGACCCGAAAGTGGGAGCAGCAAGCCCCACACGAAAGACAAGGGTGTCTGCCACCCAAAATCTTGATGGGAGTGCCATTCGCCGCGCTCATAATTCACGCCCGAATTTGGACTCCCGAATTTACGCAGTCCAGGGACGATCGGCAAGAGACAAGTTTATTGGGACATCCGTTCGGCAAGCACCGAAAGGGAGACCTGCTGGAGGCGGTTCCCCACTTTGATTTCCGCCCTCTCGTTTTCCCGCGCAACGAGTTCGGGCTTGGAAATCACGGTCTTCCGGCCATCTTTTGTGATCACGCCGATCACGAACTTCATGTGGATGGCTTTCCGACCGTCGACCTCGGTTTCAAAGGGGGTGATCTCTATGAAGTTTTCAAAGAAGCCCGCTCCCTGCCGGATGGTCGCCGTCTCGCCCGCTCTCGCCACAACCCGCGGTGAAGAGACCACCCGGCCGTTAAAGGAAACCTCCACCTTCAGATCGAAGGCATCGGCCTTCGCGTTAGCCCTGGCCAGGAAGGGAACGGCGATCAACACCAATGCCACCGAGACCCATTTCGCCATGACTGGCCTCCATATCCCTTGTTTATGGTCGGCCTGTTTTCAATTTTAGTCATGCGAAAAAATGCGAGACTTTCGTCATTTCGGAACGAAGTAAAGCAAACGCCCGTAGTTTTTCATAACTCCGGCCGACTGCTTCGCCTGAGGCCCCCGCCCCCAGTAGAGATCGAGGCGATCCGGACCGCGAATGGCACCACCTGTATCTTGGTCGAGAACAAAGCGCTTCGTCTTTTCCCAGGCCACCGGCTCAACATCGCTTTCTGAACGGAAAACGGGCTTTTCGAATTCCAGAAACGCCAACGCCCCTTTGGGAAAATACGCCTGATCCGTAGCAATCGTTCGCCCTTCGACGAGCGGAGTTCCGAAGAACGTCTGCCCTTCTCGGTCTTTGAGCTTCTTGAAAAACACGTAGCTGGGATTCTTGTTCATCAAGTCGCGAGCCTTTGCTTCAGGCACCGAGCGGAGATGGGCCTCGATCGCCTGAATGCTCATCTTTTCTTTCGGAATCCGATCGAGAAGGAACTTCCCGATGGCCACATAAGCATGCCCGTTTTGGGCTGCGTATCCGACTTTCAGCTCCGTTCCGTCCTCGAGGCGAACAACGCCGGAGCCCTGGATTTCGAGGAAAAACGCGTCGATCGGATCGACCCAAGCGAGAATAGGCGCAACACCGTTAAGGCCTTTTTCGGCGATTTCCGCACGAGTGTAGTAAGCCGTCACACGCGGCGACTGCCCTTCAACTTTCAGCACCCGCCCTCTCAAAACGGCGTAGCTGGATCTTTGCTCGAAGACTTTCGCGTCGGCCGCCCAAAGATTCGGCCGCGCCGCCATGAAGCTGGCTACATCGATTTCTATCAAGTCTCGAGGCACACCATAAAGAGGCTCTTTAAAACGTCCCTTTCTCTTCAGCGCTCCCTCAATCACGGGCTCAAAATATGAGGTCATAAAAACCTCGCCCCACTCGCGACGCCCGTACACTTCATACGCCTCAAACTTCGCGCGTAGAACCTCGAAAAACAAACTTCTTGAAGGATCTTCTTTTCCCGCGTTGATCAGTTCTTGGAGGGCGTCAGCGTAGATCTTGGCCGAAATCTCACGCGGGCCAAACTTCATGACGGCCTCGGGGTTTTCATTCAATTTTTGGACATTGTCCTCAAGCCCCTTGAGAAGCGAAGCAAACTCAAGATCGTCGGCAAGTTCGGGCCATGCCTTCACAGGGCGCATCGCCTGGTCGAAGTTCCGGATGGGACCGCGCGCACAGGAGATGAGCGCCAAGCAAAGCCCAAGAACTAAGATTTTTGCCATCTTCATCGCAGAAACCCCTTGGAGTCAGGATGCCCACCACGCAGGCACGAGTCAAACCGCGACTCCCGCAAGCGCGGGGTTTTAAGGCTTCAGTCTTCGTCAAAATTCCAAAACAACCGCTTTCCCGCCCCTGTAAAACTTGAACATCCATGCGCCTCCCGGCGCGCCGGGATGACACCTCTTTCTCCCTCTGATAGCCTTGCCCGGCCCAAACGACGGAAGGTCTCCATGAATACGCGCGGTTTGATTTACGGTCTTTTCTTCACACTACTTATTCCGACCGGAACTTTCGCGACTGACTCCTCCTTGCTCGAATGGTGCGCGCCGGAGCTCAGAATCGAAAAAATCGCTCAGCCCTACGTGAAAAACGGCAGTCGCGTTGAATTTAAGATCTATGTCCGCAACCTGAATTACTGCCGCATCGAAGGCCTGACCGTGAAGGCCGTTGTTTCGAAAGACTTTCAGGTCAGAAAACGCTTTTCGCTCACAAATCGCTTCGAGGTCTCAAGCGAAGGTGACCACACCGTTGTGAAGTGGCGCAATCTCTCGATCGCAAAACGCGACTTCGTCGTCCTTTCCTTCGAAGCGCATGCGAAAGCCACAGCTTTCGAATATGACCGTCGGAGCGTGACCACCATCGCATGTGTTTACCTACAAAAAGATGCGTACGGCGACTATGACAGCGGTTCGTTCAACACCTTAGGCGACTCTCTCAATAACGATCCGAATCTGGGCAAGTCGAATTGCTCGTTGACCCTCACGGAAATCCTACGACACAGGTAACTGCGCTACTGCGCGCTCAAAGCTCCCCTTCGTAATAGTCGACGGACGGCTGCTCTTTGACCAGAAAGCGCAGCCACGGCGCACCCTTCGCCACTTTTTCCGCGGCTGTCACGGCGAATTTTTTCGAATCCGGGTAACCGACGACTTCAACCGGTTGAAGCGTGGAGAGGCAAAGCAACTTAAGTACGGAATCGGACGTGTTGCGAATGGAGTGGGCATGATCGGGTCCAACCGGAAAGGCGATGTAATCCCCCGCTTCGATTTCAACCTCATCTTGGCCGATACGGAGAAGACCCTTCCCTTCGATCACAAACGCAGCTTCCTCATTCGCCGTATGGTAGTGATGTGGAAAAGCCTGTTTACCCGGTGGAATTTCAAAATAAGAAGCACCGATCTTTTCAGCACCGACCTCCGGGCCAAGGCGACAAGTAGAATAGCCGAACTTATCCCCACGTTCTTCCACACGCTTTTTAAGAGAGGAAACGTTCACGACGTTCGGATGCTTTCGTTCCATGTGACCTCCGGTAAGCAAATTCACTTTACACCGAAAACCCAAACGCCGCATAAAAAAACGCCCGCGAAAACCGCGGGCGTTTGGTGCTGTCATGTTCTACTTCAAACCGCTTCTTAGAAGCGACCACCCGGACGACCCGGCACCGGGCGCGGGGGTTGCGGCGCGTGCGGACGGCGCTGTTTCAAAAGACCCGTCACTTTCACTTTCGCCTCGTAATTCGGATTCCAGTTCGAAGGCTTGAACGGATTTTTCAAATCCGGAAGAGCCATGCCGTAGATTTTGATGCTCTCAACGCAGCGGCCATCCGGACGTCCGTCGATCACGTCATCAAGATCCAGCCACTTGCTCGCTTGGCCTTTTTTGAGTTTCAGACCGCGAATGAGTCCAGCCGGACGAGGACCTTTATCATCCAAGTAGCTCAGATCGAGCGTATCCGATTTGCCCCAGCGGTAGTCGACCACGATCCGACCGATGATGACGTCGTCGCGCTCGGCCACCAGTTTGATGTGCGTGAGGTTACATTGGATTTCGGGGCGCCTGCGAATATCGATCTTTTCGACATCGAAAATGCCGCCTTTCTTACCGATCTTCACCGTGCCCAGCGAGATTTGCCGGCCGTTTTTAACGGCACTCGAGTGATCATCGAACCAACCACCCGGACGAGCTTGAGCGGCTGTTCCCAAAGCAAGACTCATAAGAACAAGCGCACTAGGTAAAAATTTCATCGCTCTCTCCTTTAGTTAACGCCCTAACGGGAATGCACTCGCTTCCCTGTGCAGTAAGAGCGCCAGCCTAACGTCGGGCTAAAACCCCAAAATTTTGCGGGAGAGGCCAAATTGGTGTCGTTTTGCGAACTAAAATCGGTTCATAGCCGGTGTCCATTTGCGCCACGCGCGCCGCCAAACACCGGCCCTCCCGGCTTTTTCCGGTCTGCGTAATAGCCCCAAATCACGAAGAGCCACATCGCCAAAGCCGGGGCGGCGAGCGCCGCAGCAGGGGCCTCGGCCGGAGCCTTCGGCCCAAAGATATTCGCGATATAAATGACGGACATGAGGGCCATGGCGCTCCAAAAGAGGAGGTTTTGTTTACGGGAAACTTGCGGCCTCACGCTCAGATAAAGAGCGATCCCCAAAATAAAAATACCGCTCTCAACGACAAGAGTTCCCCCAAGAGAGTTCCATAAGCCAAGGCCGTATTTTTCATCACCCAGAAAAAGAGGAAGATCCGGCCCATGAGTAATGAAATCGAGAACCCAATGCGAAACAACAAGAGCTCCCGCTACCACTGCGGCTCGGTGCGATCGGAGGAAGCGCCACACGATCCCTCCGGCGATCACGGCATAGATGAGTGTAGCGACCAAGCTGTGGGAATACGGATAATGAGAAAAGTTTATTGGTGTGACTTCCGTTGCCGAATGATCGACCGAAGCCGTCTCCATTCCCAAGAAAACAAAAACCGGCCAAATGAGATCCGGCCACTGGCATGTTAAAAACAAAACTCCCAAATTCAGTTCGGGGGCCAATTTTTTTCCCATCAACCCCGCGCCGAAATGGCCAATAAACATGACGCCCCCAAACGCCGCGAAAAACGGCCGTTGTTATTTCTCTTTCCTTTCTCCGCCGCTGATCATTTCCGAAACAAGGCCCGGAGCTCGGCACACTTCCGTCCACACAACGCCCACGATGTGCGCACCGACAAAGATAGCATAAGGCCATGTGAGGAGCTCATGAGACTGCTTCAAAGTTCTAACGGTTTCTCTTGCAAGCCCCAACTCGGTTTGAAACGTGAGCAGGAAACCCGAGATCACCATAAAGGCGGTCGCAAGATAAAAGACAGCGTAAATAATCTTAACCACCGTAAAGTGAATGGCGTCTGCTTTCTCTTTCCCCGGAACCTGACCGAGACCCGATAAGCTTTTGAGAATCAGAGAGCCCAAGCAGGGCTTCTCAAAAATACCGATCAAGAGGCGACCGACGAAGAAGACGCCCAGAATGACTCCCATATAAATGTGCCAATCCCACAGCGGATCGCGAATCGCGACGGCGATTTGGCGGGCAAGATCCGAAGGAATCTCTGTTCCCGCTGCGCTCAACTTGTCTTGAATGAGGGCCGAATTCGTCCGCCAGCTCAGCAGAGTCTTTCTTAAATGAACCGTGAGGAGAAGACCTATGATTAAGAGTGCGGTCCCCCAATGCCACAGACGAAGGCTTAAAGGACGATATTTTCGAAATGAATAGTTTGCCATCATCGCTCCTCAAACGTGCCTTATAGCCACATCTTACGGACAGTTTGAGGACCGAGGCAAATTTTTACAGTGACTTTGCGGGCGAACTTAGGTGAATGGCTCCCATGACTTTATCGATGGGCACAACAAAGGCGACTCCCGCACGCGGCTTATCGAGTTCACAGGCTCGCGCCATGGAGTTCATGATCTTAACAACCGTTT
>CALBDW010000188.1 GCA_937927435.1 uncultured Bdellovibrionales bacterium | reverse complement strand
TCTGAAATCCCTGCCTAGAGATAGCAAGAGGAGTTCCAATGGTAGCCCCGGTTAACCCATGCGCTCGTAGGCCTCCACCATCATCGCACGCACCCGCTCGACCAACCGGTCAAGGTCCTCAGGCCCTAAGCCTGTCGTGGGAACCGGAGGAAGAAACTCAAGACTGATCGTCCGCGACCACCGGCCCACGTTGATTTTGAGGCTTTTTTTCGGCAAGACGTCATGCGCACCTTTGATCACGGCGGGCACAAGAGGGACGCCCGCGTTCATCGCAAAAATAAAAGGCCCTTTTTTAAAACGACCGATCCGCGGCTCATCCTGACGGGTTCCTTCGGGCGCCAGACAGAAAATGATATCTTCTTTGAATTTTGCTTCAGCTTCCTTGTAGATCCTCATCACTTCCGCTCGATTGTCTCGGGCGATCGGAAGCGTCCCGACCGCTCGCATAGCTTGGCCGAAGAACGGAATACGGAAGAGTTCGATTTTCGCTCCGAAACGGATGTGCTTACGGGTCGACGTCATCAAAATCGGGATGTCGAACAGGCTCTGATGATTGAAGACGATAATGGCGCCACCTTTTTCCGGAAGATGCTCTTCTCCCTTCACAACTCTTCGGATGCCGTAAGCGTCCAATACAACCGTCGCCCATTGGTAAATCATGGCCGAACAGATGGTGCGGAGCCCGATGAAAGCCATAAACGTGCATACGATGCTGTAGACGACCGTGAACGGAATAAGAACCGCGGAACCAATAATCGATCTAAGCAGCGTCAGCGTATAAACCACAGCCTAAAGACCTTTCGAACGGATGCTCACTGGCGGAAGACGCGTTCACGCGCTCTTTTTCTTTGCCGGGCTTTGTATTCATCGTGAGCCAACGGTCCGGAGAGATTCCGAACATAGGTCTCATGATCCATGATCTGGATTTCAAACGGATAAAAGAACCGGAACACGCGCTGCGCATCCTCGGGACCTACGGAGACCGTAATCAGCTTACGGTTGATGAATTTAATAAAGCGATAATCCGGATCAGAGAATTCGTTTGCCTTAGCAAGAAACTGCGCCCGCTCCCCTGCTTTCTCCAATCGTTCCTTCAACCATTTCTGGATTTGCTCGGGCGATACCGTCTCCCCCCGCTCTTGGAGGGCTTTGATATCCTCCATCACCTCCATAAAGAGATTCACCGGATAAAGCGTGTTGTTGCTTTGGTCAGGAATGATATGCGGATAACTCATAATGTGCCGGTCGACCAAGAAACGAATCACGCGGAACGAGTCGAAGACGTTTTGGGTAACGAAACGCAACCCCAGCTTGTCGAGCAAAGTGAGCGCGACCTTTTCGGGTCTTGCGAGCAATTTGATCACAGCGCTCGCCGTGGTTTTAAACGGCTTCACCTCGAATTTGTGAAGAACGATCCCGCCGTCGGCTTCGGAAGGTCCCAGAATCGCCATGCCCGATTCATCATCGTGCACGATGACGTCTTCGATGGGCTTAAAGATCTGAGCTTGGATTTCGTCGCGGAACGCGCTGAATAGGTCGTTTCTGAGATGCACGTACACGTGCATCACCCGCAAAATGGCGCATGCCCACCGCTGCAAATGCCGCTCGGCCGGTTCCGTGGAACTCGCGATCAAGAGCAGGTTGCAGAGATCCTTAAGTTGCGACGGTTCGGCCAACTCCTCGGGGATCGACTCTCCGGGATCGAGGAGGTGTTCCTTAATAAGATTCACCGCCCGGCGATGCGTCGCCCATAGCTGCTCCAAGTCTTCGGGATTTTCCATGTCGTAGCCGTAAGCGCGCACGAATTCCCGCGCCTCCGCAAGCGAACGGATATTCAGGCGTTCGGTATCAAGAACCGAAACACCGCCGACCACGCAGTCGAGCATCTGCCGGTAAAACGCAAACGAAGATGGGGTGAAATCCATTGCGCTTCGATTACAACGAGGAGTCGCCCCAGTGTCCACCAAAAAATGCCCGCAGCGCTGTCCAGTCCTTTGACAATTGTCAAACCGAACGCGCCAATTTCCCCCGCTAACACGGAAAATCAAATCGGCTCAGGCGTTTCCATGCCTCATTGTGAGACGTCTTTCTGGCATCGCTTTTGCGATACCAATGAGCGTGAGTATTCAAAGCCATTCGGCGACGGGAAGGAACCGGGTGGTCACAGGAAAGGGCTTTGATATGGGACAGGGAAAAAACGCCGCTAACGCAATGACAGCAATGCTGCTGACTCTCATGGTCGGATTTCTCGCGGCCTGCTCGCCGCCGGAAAGCCGCTCTCCGGTCGTGGTCCGTGCGGTTGGCCCCAGAACCCAAGGCCAAGCCCAGCCTGACACATCCAATCTCCCTGGCCGAATTTACTCATCCGCCTCTTACCAACACGCGTTCGAAGAAGCGGTGAAAGGACTTCTAAGCACTGACATCCGCCCCGAATACATCGGTTACGTCAGCGCGACCGGTGAAAACGGCTCCGGCGTGTTCTTCGGCGGCCAAGTCCGACTTGTGAACGGTTCGATCACAAGCGGCTTTGGCGGAACGATCGCAAACGACAGTCACATCATCATTCAGGTGCGCGACTACATCCCCAATATGTCGAACGTGCCGATACTCCCGGCCATTCAACTGCGAGCGGCGCAAGGTCAAGTCTCCGGGAACTACGCGCAAATCGTCTTTTATGACGGCTATGGGATGGTCCAGCTGACCGGTTATATCGATATCCAACGACAACTTTTCACCGGCATCGTCAAGTACGATAACTACGTCCTTTACGACGGCAGCCGGCCGGGCGCCGCGGGAACTTTAGGCGACTTTTCGATTCCGCTCTGCTCGTTCTTTGCGTGCTAAGCCCTTCCCGGCCCTATGAAATAAAAAGGGAGCTTCAAAAAAGCTCCCTTTTTATATTTCGGCCCGTTTGCCGGACTCTCAGTAGAACTTGCGGTTCGTTTTCGCCATGTTTTTCAACGGCGTCGACGGCTTGAAGCGGACACCATACTTCGTCGCCAGCACTTCGAGTTCGTCGGCGATCACTTGCGTCCCGATCGTATCCGCGTAACGGAGAAGTCCTCCGCGGAACGGCGGGAAGCCTGTACCGGTGATCATCGCCAAATCGACCTCGTCGGGGGTTTCGACGATGCGGTCTTCGATCATCGCCAAAGCGGCCTCGTTGATCATCGGGAAAATGCCGCGGCGGATGACTTCAGTTGAGCTCAGTTTATTTGTCGGCGTGGCCAGACCCAACTCGGCGTAAATCGACGGGTCGACACCCTGGCTCTTCCCTTTATCGTCGTAGAGGTAGAAGCCTTTTCTGTTCTTCTTACCGAGGCGGTCCGACTCTTTCAGTTTCGACATAACCTCCGGAATCATGATCCGCTCGCCGAGTGATTCGCGGAAGATCTTCGAAACCTTGATGCAGACGTCGATACCGATCTCATCCATCAGGGTGAAGGGCCCCATCGGCATACCGAACTCTTGCTTGAAGATGCGGTCCACGGTCTCAATCGACATACCATCCTCAAGCAACCAAACCGCTTCAATAAGGTACGGAACGAGCAACCGGTTCACGAGGAAGCCCGGCCCATCGCGGACGACAACCGGCAGTTTGCCCATTTTCTTCGCAAGCTCGAAGATCGTCGCCACGGCGCGATCGTCGGTCTTTTCACCGCGGATGACTTCCACAAGCGGCATACGGTGGACAGGGTTAAAGAAGTGCATACCAAGGAAGTTTTCCGGCCGCGGATGCGCCTTGGCCATTTCAGTCACGGAAAGCGAGGACGTGTTGGTCGCGATCACGCAATCCGGTTTACAGTAAGCGGCCGTTTCGGCGATCACCTTCTTCTTAATCTCCATGTCTTCGACGACGGCCTCGATCACGACATCCAGCTGCCCAAATCCGGAATAATCAAGCCCCCCGCTGATGCGGTTCATCTTTTGGTTGAACTCATAGGACGTGATTTTCTTTCTCTTCAGAAGCTTGGTCCAAAGATCGCGCGCGTGCGCGAAGCCGACCGCCAGAGCCTGGTTATTGATGTCCTTTAAACGGACTTCAATGCCCTTATCCGCGGCGACATACGCGATACCACCGCCCATCGTGCCCGCCCCGAGAACGCCGATGCTCTTGATCTCGGCGGGCTTGACGTCGCTTGAGACCCCAGTTTTCTTCTTCACGCTTTCCATGAGGAAGAAAACGTTGATGAGGTTCTTGCTCACGTCGGTCACCGCAACGTCGCAGAAGCCGTTCATCTCGATTTCAAGCGCCTTCGCGCGGTTCTTCATTCCATACGTCTTCTGGATGACGTCGAGGGCCTTGAGCGGCGCCGGATAATGGCCGCCGGTCGCCTTCAAGGTCATCTTACGCGCCTGATTAAAGACGATCGCCCGGCCCACAGCGGATTCCATGAACTTCGCCGTAAGCCCCTTCGGTTGGAAAACCTTCCGACGCTTGGAGAGACGACCGAACTTAATCAGGTCTTCAGCCAATTTGATCGCTTGTTCTTCCAAGATCGATGGATGCACGACTTGGTCGACCAGGCCCAAACGATAAGCTTTCGCGGCGTCGACCGCCTTGCCTTGCACGATGATGTCGAGCGCAGCTTGGAGCCCGATCGTTCGCGGCAACCGCACACAACCACCGAAGCCCGGAATAATGCCGAGCTTGATTTCCGGGAGCCCGATTTTCGTCGACCTGTCGTCGCTTGCTATGCGGTGGTCGCAGGCGAGGATCAACTCGCATCCGCCACCAAGGCACGCGCCGTTGACCGCCGCAATCAGCGGCATCTTCATGTCTTCCATAAGATTAAAGACTTCATGCGCGGCCTTGAGCGCCGTCATGAACGCCTCGCGCGTCTTCATCGATTTGATTTCTTCGATATCGGCTCCCGCAATGAAGATGTTCGGCTTGCGGGAAATCAAGATCGCGACCTTATAGGAAGACTGATTCAATTCCTCCAGCACTTCCTTAAAGCGGGTCATGACCGGCGTTGAGAGCTTATTGACCTTCTCCCCGACCAAATCGAATTCGACCAACGCGATTTCACCACGGGGAACGATGCGGATACTTTCTTGGATGCTCATGGATTACGCCTCTCTTTCCAGAATCATGGCTCCTCCCTGGCCGCCGCCGATACAGAGGGTCGCCAGGCCAAACTGAACGTTGCGACGCTGCATCTCTTTCATGAGCGTCAAGACCAAGCGCGTGCCCGTCGCGCCGACGGGGTGACCGATCGCGATGGCGCCCCCGTTGACATTGAGGATTTCGGGGTCGATCGCGCCGACAGCTTTCGGAAGATCGAGTTTCTCCTGCGCGAATTTATCGCTTTCAAACGCGCGCATGCACGCAAGCACCTGGGCTGCAAACGCTTCGTTGAGCTCGATGAGCCCGATATCTTTCATCGTGAGTCCGGCGCGCTTCAGAGCGACCGGCGTGGCGTAGACAGGACCAAGCCCCATGCGTTCGGGTTCAAGCCCCGCGAATCCGTAACTGCGGATCGTCGCCAACGGCTTATAACCGAGGCTTTGAGCTTTTTCACGGCTCATCAGGAGCACCATGGCCGCGCCGTCGGTCACGGGGCATGAGTTCCCCGCCGTCACCGTCCCGGTTTTTCTGTCAAAGAACGGGCGGAGCTTTTGGAGAGCCTCCATCGTTTGGTTGTCACGCGGCCCGATGTCTTCCGCAACGACCTCGATGTACTTCGGAGGAAGGAAGACGGGCGTGATTTCCTCCGCCAAGCGCCCGGACTTTTTCGCCGCCACCGCCCTTTGGTGCGAGCGGAGAGCGAACTGATCCTGCTCTTCGCGGGAGATTCCCCACTCCTTCGCAAGAATTTCTGCCGTCTCACCCATGTTCTTGCCCACAAACGGGTCCGTGAGCCCTTCCGCCAGAGAAATGACCGGCTTATGCGGCGATTTGTCCATCGGACCGGTGGTGACAAGCTCGACGACCTGCTGCAGATCTGCCTTTAAAAGAGCACCTAGAGCGCCGAGTCTCTGACCCGTCGTTTTCGCGGACGCTAGTCGTCCGAAGATATCCTTGAACGCCCGCGAAAAGATCAGCGGCATCTGCGACATGCTTTCGGTTCCACCGGCGACGACGACATCCATCGTCCCCGACTTGATGCGTTCATAACCGGAAGCGATGCTCTCCAGTGCCGAAGCGCAGTTACGGTGGACGGTGAAAGCCGACGTCCGCTGCGGAACTCCGGCATTCAAAGCGATAACCCGCGCGATATTCACCGCGTCGGGAGGATTACCGGCATTGCCGACGATGACCTCATCGATTTCACGCGGATCGAGATTGGTACGCGCTAAGAGTTCCTTGAGCGCCACGCGCCCCAATTCGGCGGGATGGAGGGTTTTAAGTTTTGTATCGGCTTTCGCGAACGGCGTTCGAATGCCATCGACTATCACGACGTCGCGGGGACTGGCTGCCATGAAGACTCCTTCCGTGGTGAGTATCAAGGTGTTAGCGAATCAAATTTAGGATGCGTCGCTCAAAAGTCAATGAATGCGTTCTGCGCAAACACCTGATATTTGAGTGGTTTCAGTAATTTTAACGAGTTCTCAACAATCCCAAACGGGATTCCCGATCCTCTCTCTAACATCCAGCATCAAAAACCCGCTCACAAAACTGCCTCGACGTTGAGCAATCCCAAGTAAAAACGAGGGATTACTGCCCGAGTTGACAGAGATGCTTAAGAATTCTTAGCCTGACTGCATTTTTGAAGCAGTGCTAAATCATACGCGGCGATCGACATCCATCGACGCGAACGGAGAACCCATGGCATTAGACAAAGACGCCCTCGACTATCACAGCCAACACCCACCGGGAAAAGTCGAGGTTGTTTCCAGCAAGCCTTGCAATACGGATCGCGCCCTTTCTCTCGCCTACTCTCCCGGAGTGGCGGCTCCTTGTAAGGAAATCTTCAAAGATCCGGACAAAGTTTACGACTACACGACGAAGGGGAACCTCGTCGCGGTCATCACCAACGGGACAGCTGTTCTCGGCCTCGGCGACATCGGACCGTTGGCAGGCAAACCCGTGATGGAAGGCAAAGGAATCTTGTTTAAACAGTTCGCGAACATCAACGTCTTCGACCTCGAGCTGAACTGCAAGACGGTCGACGAGTTCTGCGCGACTGTGAAGGCGCTCGAACCGACGTTCGGCGGTATTAACCTCGAGGACATCAAAGCGCCCGAGTGCTTCGAAATCGAAGAGCGCCTCAAAAAAGAAATGAACATTCCGGTTTTCCACGACGACCAGCACGGAACGGCCATCATTTCAGGCGCGGCACTGATCAACGCCTGCGAAATCACCGGCCGTAAGCTTTCCGATATCAAGGTCGTGGTAAACGGGGCGGGTGCTGCCGCCATCTCTTGCGCGCGCATCTTCATCGCCATCGGCGTGAGCCCGAAAAACTTGATCATGTGCGACTCGAAAGGCGTAATCTACAAAGGCCGCACCGAGGGCATGAACCGTTATAAAGCCGAGTTCGCGGCCGACACGCCTGCCCGCACATTGGCGGACGCATTGGTCGGAGCCGATTGCTTCGTCGGCCTCTCGGTCGCCGGCGCGGTCACGCCGGAAATGCTCAAGACGATGGCGCCGCGACCGATCGTCTTCGCGATGGCGAACCCCGATCCGGAAATCGATCCGGCTACGGCGAAAGCGACCCGGCCGGATGTCATCATGGCGACAGGACGCTCGGACTATCCGAACCAGGTCAACAACGTGCTGGGCTTCCCCGCGATCTTCCGGGGCGCCCTCGACGTCCGTGCGACACAAATCAATGACGAAATGAAACTCGCCGCGGTCTATGCGCTGGCTAAGCTCGCTCGCGAAGACGTGCCCGAAAAAGTTTCGGCCGCTTACGGTGGCCAGCACTTCTCGTTCGGTCCGGAATACATCATTCCGAAACCGTTCGACCCGCGCGTGCTCTTGTGGGTGGCTCCAGCCGTCGCGAAAGCGGCCATGGATAGCGGTGTCGCCCGCAAGCCCATCACGGATTTCCAAGCTTATCGAGACCAGCTCGAAGCGTTCCAAGGCGCGAAGACGAGCTTCGTCCGGTCGGTCATGCACCGGGTGAAAAACCAGGCGCGTGCGAAGAACGAAGCCCAGCCGCTGATCATCTTCCCCGAAGGGTCGAGCTCGAAAATCCTCAAAGCGATGCAAGTCATCGTGCGCGAGGAGATCATCCGCCCGGTTCTTCTCGGCTATCCGGACCAAATCCGCGAACGGATGGACGAGTTGGGGCTCCACGAGCTCAAAGAGCTGCCGATCATCCATCCGTCGCAACACCCACGCTATAAAGAGTACGTGGAAAAGCTCTGGCAGATGCGCCAACGCAAAGGTGTCATGTGGCGTGAAGCCGAGCGCCTCATGGCGAACCCGGATTACTTCGCCGCCATGGCCGTGCACATGGGTGACGCCGACGGCATGGTAACTGGCGCGACCCAGAACTACGCTGACTGCGTGCGGCCGATTCTCGAGATCATCGGCCCCGGACGCCGTCGAACCGCATCGGGTCTCAACCTCGTCTTGTTCAAGAACAAGATGCTGTTCTTCGCCGACACGGCCGTGAACGTGAACCCGACCGCCGAGCAACTGGCGACTATCGCGATTCACGCGGCCCGAGTTGCGGAGTACTTCAAGATCCAACCGCGGATCGCGATGCTCTCGTACACGAACTTCCGCTCGAAGGGCGAAAACCCGGCGAAGATGAGACTCGCCGCCGAACTCGTGAAGAAAAACTATCCGCACTACATCGTTGACGGCGAAATGCAGGCGGATACGGCCGTGAACCCCGACATCGTCGAACGCATCTTCCCGTTCTGCGAAGTCAAAAACGGCGCGAACATCCTGATCTTCCCGAACCTCGACGCGGGCAACATCAGCTACAAGCTGGTGCAGCAGCTCGGCGGCGCGGAAGTGATCGGGCCTTTCCTCATGGGTATCAAGCGGCCGGCCAACGTGCTGCAGAGAACGTGCACGGTCGACGACATTATCAATACCGTCGCGCTCACGGCTCTCGAAGCGCAGGCCTTGAAAGAGAAGGCGTCCACAATGACGGAGGAATAAGACTCCGCCGTGGACGTTTCCGGTTAAGAGTGGTCCCCAAAATAGACCTTTCCCCGCCAAACAAGCCTGTTTCGGCGGAGATTTATTTCTCAATCTGAGATATTGTTGGCAAAAAAGCCCCGAAATCCGATAATAGAGAACGAAGGGGCTTTAATTGGCCCGCGAAAGCGAGTGGCTGGACCGCTCACGTTCGTTAAGGCGGCAAGGCGACTCCGGAACGCGGGACCACAAAAAAGGAGTTGTCGAAATAGGAACATCGATATTGCGACCCCAAGAACGCGTTATCGTTGTTGGCGTCGGACTCAAAGACCGCGACTCGTTCGTTGAATTAAAAGAAAGCCTGGCCGAGCTTGAGGAGCTCGCCTACGCTGCCGGCGGCGAAGTCGTCGGAAGCGTCACCCAAGTCCTTCAGCAGTACAATCCCGCCACCCTGATCGGTTCCGGAAAAGTTGAAGAAATCAGAGAGCTCATCGTCGAATCACGCGCTTCGGTCGTCGTGATCGACCACCAGCTTTCGGGCATCCAATGTCGCAACCTCGAAAAAGAATGGCGACAAGAGTGGGGAGTCCGAGTCCTCGATCGCAACCAGATCATCCTCGATATCTTCGCCCAAAGGGCACAAACCTACGAAGGGAAGCTTCAGGTTGAGCTTGCGCAAATGCTCGACCAACTCCCGCGTATGGTCGACGCGTGGATGGGCTCACTCTCGCGTCTCGGGGGCGGGATCGGTACACGAGGTCCCGGTGAAACGGCGCTCGAAATGGACCGCCGCCGCATCCGTAACCGGGTGAAACAGATCCGCAAGCAACTCGAAGCCGTGCGAGCGAATCGCTCGCAACACCGGGCCGCAAGAAAGCGCAATAAAGTGCCGAGCTTCGCCCTTATCGGCTACACGAACTCGGGAAAATCGACACTTCTCAATAAACTCACGCATTCGCAGGTTCTCACGAAGGACCAAGTGTTCGCGACCCTCGATCCGACGACACGGAAGGTGTATCTCCCCGATTCGCCTCCGGCTGTCGTGACGGACACGGTGGGTTTTATCCGCAAGTTGCCGCCCCAACTGATCGAGGCCTTTAAGGCGACCCTTGAGGAGTCGGCTCACGCGGACGTCTTGATCCACGTCGTCGACCTCTCAAGCCCGCAGATGATGAAGCAAATGGAAGTCGTCAACGACCTCGTGAAAGAATTCGGCTGGGATCAGAAACCCATGATCACGGTCTTCAACAAGATCGACCAAGCGCCTTTCGAGCGACAGTTTCAGGTGAAAGCGTTCCCAAGGGTCTTCGTCTCGGCTCTCACGGGCGAAGGGATCGACCGGCTCAAGAAGCTGATGGCCGAGGCCATCCAGTCATTGCATCAGGAAGTGGAACTTTTCTTCCCGAAATCAGAAGAACACCGTATCTACGAATTGGGCCGCGAAACGCTGATCACGCGCAAAGAACCCGCTTCGAGCGGAACGCTTTGCACAGCACAAATGACTCCAACCATGATCAGCCGATGGAAGGAGTTTCTAGTTACAGCCTGAAAAGGGGGGCCTTAAACGCCACCTCACCGGACAGCCGGCTGCAAGGCACCGGAGCCCGAGGAAGCGGCCTCGACAGGATCGCAGTCTTCGTCTTGAACCTTGCCGGCAAACGCATCGGCACAGAACCGTAAAGCGCGCCCGAGCGCCGGCGTGAAAAAGTCATTTGCATGCCCGCCTTTGCCGGCGACCTGGAATTTACCCGGGCAAAGCTCGGCCATTTCCTTCATTGCTGCGCCCGTCTCGGGCCCGTTCCTGTCGAGCACAAAAGGGTCATCAGCTGCAATTTCGGCTCGCAGCTGGCAGCAGGCCGCCCGTCCGCTCCGGCGCACTTTAGCCTTGAGTAAAGCCACTGGATTCTGGCGGTTAAAATCATCGCCCA
>CALBDW010000187.1 GCA_937927435.1 uncultured Bdellovibrionales bacterium | reverse complement strand
CCGAGTCCTTCGCTAATGATCGCCTCTTGGTACATCTCGCGCATTTTTGCGGTGATTTCGCGCCGGTATCTCGCGTTCAGCTCAGCGGCCTCGGTGTTACGTGGATCCAATTTCTTCGCCTGTTCGATGTGGTCGATCGCTTCGCGATATTTGCCGGCGCCATAGGCCGCTTCGGCCGCGCGAAGGGCATCGTTCACGCGCTCGTTCATCTTTCTAGAAATGGCGATGATCTGCCGTTGCGAAATGGCCTTGAGCCCTTCGGGGTCCGGATAGGGCGATTCGGCGTGTTTGCGGTAAGCTTCGAGCGCGTCGAGGTATTCACCCTCGAGTTCGAGAGCTTGAGCGCGTTGGTACAAGGCTTTTCCTTTGGCGACCCGGGCAGCGTATTCGCGGCGTTCGATGTCCGCCAGGCGTTTTTGTTCGATCCGTCTTTCGACTCGGGCCAGAAGTTCGCGGACCAGCGAGTTTTCCGGGTCAAGCTCGAGCGCCACCCGCAGGCAGGCTGTCATTTCCTCCATGCTGTACGTGCGTTGTGAGAGAGGTTCACAGTCGCGGATGTTCTTTTCGACCTTCAGGCGAATCTCCTCGCGGCGCCGGCGGTCTTCTTCGAGTTCGCGCAGCGTGCGTTCGAGATCGGCCTGTTTCTCACATTCCGCGGCCATAGCGAGCGAGTTTTCGTATCCTTCAGGGAGAATTTGGTGAAGGCTTTGCAGTTGGGCCGCCGCCAACGCGAGTTTTTGCTGCATGTACAGGTTGACGGCGAGTACATAGAGTTCCTTCACCTGTTTTTGTTGCTGGGGAGTGAGTTTCTCGAAAGCGGTATTGCCTTTTTCCGCCGGCTTCGAAGGTTGCGGATCGCCCGAGAACATCATGAGAAGCACGAGCGGAACGAGCACTGCGGCCACGATAATCCAGAATCTCGCTTTCTTTTTCTTTTCGCCCTCAAGCTGATTGACGAACGGTAGAGAGTCGATTTGCGACATCAAGGGTGCCAGAGGTCCGCCTTGATCGACGCGTACGGCGCCGCCCTGGCCCGAAACGACCGGATAATTGATCATCTCGTAAGGGTTCTCGACGACGAGCGGCTGGTCAGCCAGCGCATGCGGCGCGACGACCATGAGACGCTTCGTGAACTCGGGATCGCGGATTTCAAAGTGGCAGACGATCCGGCCGACCTGAATGACGTCACCGCTCTTGATCGGATGGGGAACGTCGGCCGAAATAGCGATTCCGTTCAACAGCGTGCCGTTGGAGCTTCGTAAATCGCGAATGAAGAAGCCTTCGGGAGTCGAGGTGATTTCGAAGTGGCGCCGGCTCGCTTTGCGGTCTTGCAAGGGGACGTCGACGCCTTCTTCGCGACCAGCCGTCCAGCGGCGGCCTTTGAGTTCAATGTTTTCTTCACGGCCGCTCGGGTAAATGATGCGCAGGAACGGAACTTCCTTGGAGACACTGGCGATTCTCGTTACCTCATCATTTCCGGCGAATTCCGAAATGGCGGGGAGGTCGCTGCCGACGGCAGCGGAGGCGACGGCCCCTCCGGCGACGGCGCCTGCCGGATCGGCGGCTTCCTGGTTTTCGATTTCAATGGTGGCGGGTAGGGCCGCAGCTTGCGGTTGTTCCTCCTCCGCTGTCGCAGCTTCGAGAAACTGGAAGTCGTAGCTGGCGAGCTTGAACACCATGCCGGGCTCAAGCGCGAGGCGCTCGACGGGCTGTCCGGAGTGCAGAACGCCGCCGAATTTTGAAAGAACGAGCACGCACCATTGGCCGTTTTCCTCGGCCAGTTTGAAATGCGCGCGCGAGATGCCGCTCTGGTTTTCGAGTCTGACGTCGCAGTCATCACCGCGGCCGAACGTGTACTCGCGCCCGTTTTCGAGGAGCAGCTCCTGAACTTCATTGCCGTGTTGTAGCAGCTTCAGGCGATACACGTTTCAACTTCCTTTCTCAGTACACGAACCTTTGTTCGGCCAGTTTGTCGCACTCGTTTTTGAGTGCTTCAGCGGCCTTGTATTTCAAATCTTGCTTGTTCGGGATCATGCTCATCACTTTCTCGAGCTGGGCCGAACAACGCGCGTACATTTTCTTTTCGCGGTAACGGCGTCCTTCCAAGGTAAGTTCGGCCACCAGTTCGTCGCGTTTCTTTTCCGCCAGCTTATAATAGCGGGCCGCCAGAGGATGTTTGGGGTCGATCGTTTTGGCGGTCTCGAACGAGCGCAGCGCCCGCATATACTGGGCCTTCTGGTAATCGCGGAACCCTTCGATGAAGTGCCGGTTGGCTTCTTCGAAGCGGACTTTCTCTTCGTTATTCTTAAAGACCCGTTTTTGCATGAGTTCCTCGATCCGTTGTTCCGACTCTTGGATCTCCTGCTCGATCTGCTCGACGGTCCGGAGCGTTTGCTCTTCCTTCTGTTTCGGCGTTTCGGACGTCAGCAGATAAACGAGGCCGAGCACCAAAATCCCTAGGCCGATATAAAACTTCTGGCGCCCCGAAAGACCGCTCGGAGCGTAAGACGGCGTCGGCGGTGGTGGAGCGCTAGCCGCATGTGGGCCGCCGGCCGGTGGCACGCCGGGGAAAGGAGGCGTGAAAGGCCGTGGTGTCGAGGGAAAGGTGGGCGGGGGAAGGGGAATCGCCTCGACCGAAAAAGCCATTTGCGTGTCGCCGATGTGGATGATGTCACCGTCTTTAATCGATGCCTGAAGGACGTTTTCTCCGTTGACGTACAGTCCGTTGCGGGTGCTGACGTCCCGGATGGTGATCTGTTCCATTGAGAATTCGATCACGGCGGAGCTGCGGCTCACGCGCGGATCTTTCAAAATAACGTCGCAATCGGATCCGCGGCCGATCGCCACCCGCGGAGGAAGAAGTTGGTATACGGCGCCGGCATCAGGGCCTTGTCGTACCGTCAGTACGAATTTGAATCCCGTTTTCGGTGTGATCGCCAGCGCCGGAGAACTCATTCGTACGACTCCGCAGGATTAATGACGATCAGGTAATAAGCGGGATCGGAGGATCCCATTACGGCCTGACCGTTGATTTCGTAGGAATGACCCGAGAACGGAATTTGGCTTGTCGCGATTTCCCCGGCCGACATGCGCATGCGCGGGATCAGATCCCTTAAGTTCTCTTGCAGGGCGACGTCCGGAATGTCAGTGATCGGCCGGCCAGCGAGATTCAAGCCGCCGCCCACAAGCTGGTCGAACGCGGGGTTCGTCGCGATCACGCGATCGTCGAGGGCGTTGATGGCGAGAGCCGCCGCCTGCAGCATGCGCACGATGTTGGCGGCCTCCAGGTCGCGATTGACGACGAAGTTCACCACTTGGGCTCCTCCGCTGCGGTCGATCCGGCTCAAAGCGCTGTTGATATTTGAAATGAGCTTCTCGAGCGCAGGGAATTGGTAATCCGTCGTGATGTCGTCGCGCCCTTCCCTCAGGGCGTCATCGAGGTTCGTGTTCAAAACTTCGATGGGGTGTTCGACGACCTTATAGAGGAAGAAGTAGAGCAGAGCCCCGATGAGGAGGGCGATCGCGAGCGTCTGGATGAAAAGGGCGAAAGTGGCCCCACCGCTCATCGCGAGCGCCCCGACGTCGTAAAACACCATAGCGTATGCGACGACACTTTGGTTGCCGGTCTCGGGGCTGTAAACCGTGATGGGAACGGAGACGGCGAGGTTCGAATCGTCGATGAACTCCGCCATTTCTTTTTCTTCGCGCCGCGCTTTCTGTACGAACGGTCTGTTGACGAACTCACCGCGCTTATTGGCGGGAGCCATGATGGTGCCGTCGGAGGCGCGGATGATCATGGCGCTCGTGATTCCTTCTTCCAGCTCCGCCTGGCGGACGGACATGCGCGTTTCGTTGTCCTCAATCACCGCTTTCCGGTTCACCGCCGCCATGTTGCGCGCGATCGTTTTAGCCCGGCGGATGCTTTCTTGCTTGATGTTTTGTTTGGTCGTGTTCACGACCGGAACCGTCGAAAGCGCCGTTACGATGAGAACGTAGATACACACCATCGCGAGGATGGCGTAACGGAAAGGCATGGTTTTAACAACGGTGTATACGCCGGGCATCGCGACGGTGTCGACATACACCTTGAAGTTGTGGATGAGCGCCGAGACCGAATTCGCCGGCACCGCCTGTTCAGCTAGAGGAGCGGCTGTTTGCGGAGGCACGTGCTCCGCGTGCGGTTGCGCGCCCAGCGTGGGAGATGGCATCTGCGCGTATGGCTGGCCCGGATACTGTTGAAGCGCGAGGTTTCCGGCCCAGGCCGGCGGCGGCGCTTGGTAAGAGCCGTAAGGCGTCGGCGCGATGATGTGGTTGCCCCGGAACGCCGTCGGCACGTTGACGAGGTCGAGCATAACATCGTGGAGGCCGATCTTGTCGCCGACATCGATCCTTTGATTCTGGATTCTTACGCCGTTGACATAGGTCCCGTTACGCGAATTGAGGTCTGTAATGATGACCTTGTCGTCGGTCACCAGGATGGACGCGTGCTCTTTTGAAACGGAATTCGAATTGATTTTTATCGCGCAACTCGGCCCTCGGCCTATGACATGCTGGCCGTTGCTCAAAGGGAAAATTTGGCCGGCCTGCGGACCGGAGAGAATCCTAATTCCCCACATAGAGCTGATCCCCCACTTCCACTGTATGGAGCGACAACGAGCCGGCCGGCAGTTCGAAAACCGAGTGCGCGCCCGGCGCGGGCCATGTTACGCGCCACGGTCCGAGATTCCGGTAGACTTTCGTCACTTTCAAATTCCGGTCGACGAAAATGACGTCGATCGGGAAACGCATGAAGAAGGTGTGAATACTGTTGCAGCCGACGAGGTCGGAGCCTTGAATCCAAAGGGCGTGTCCTTCCGGCAGGGATTTTTCGCCGAGCAGGCCCTTGGCGCGTTGCCAGAATGTGCGGGCGACACGAACATTGTTCGCAACCTCGATTGTTTTGGTTTTGTTTTCAAGCCTCAATCGCCCCATGGTGTTCCTTCACTTAGTTGTTTCCGTAGATGAAGTTGAGAGCGACCGGCGCGAAAACCACGATGAACACCGCCGGAATGATGAAAAACATCAACGGGATCAGAATTTTTTGCGACGCTTTCGCCCCCTCTTTCTCGGCGCGAACGAAGCGTTCGAGCCGCATTTGCGCCGATTGGTCTTTCAATACCTTCGAAATGCTCGCACCTGTCGCGTCGGCGTCGATGACGACGTTGACGAAGCTGGAGATCTCGGACATGTCAAGCCGGTGTGCGAGCCCGCGTAACGCTTGCGCCCTCGAGCTGCCGAGGGCGATGTCGCGCAGGACTTGTTCGAGTTCTTCCGCAAGAACGCTTCCGGTGCCGCGCGATTTTTCGACGATGCGTTGGATGGCCCCCGTGAAATCGAGCCCGGCCTCGGTCGAGAGAGCGAGCAGGTCGATGAAGAACGGAAGGTCCGCGCGGACGCTGGCGACGCGTTTATTCCGCATCGCTTTGGCGTGCATGTTCGGGAAGTGCCAGCCGATCGGGATCACGAACAGGAAGAAGATGTACGGGTAATTCAGTTGCAAAGCGAAGTTCAGGATGATGAGCACGATGGGTAGCAGCACGCCCCACAGGATTTTGATCCCGATGAACTCGTCGACGTTCAGCTCGGCGCTGAGGCCGCTGGTGAGGATCAAGTTCTCGATTTTCTTGCGGTAGCGCGGGTTTTTGATCCGCACCGCATGTTGAATCGTGAATTGGTGGGTGAGCGTGCGCGAGATCTCGATTGCGGGGGACTTCGACTTGACCGGCGCGTTTCCGGAAGCCCATTGCAGGACTTTCATGTCTTCGTTCTTGCCGAAGATCACCATGAGCGTCCAATAGACGGAAAATCCCGCAATCAGGATATAAATTAACGGCAGCAATAAATCGGTGCTCATAACTTGGTTTTTCCTTCGCGCATCGAGTATGATCGCCCCACCATGACGACGCAGACTCGCAAACTCCGTTTAGTTTTGGCCTCTCAATCGCCGCGTAGAAGAGAACTTCTTTCCGCGGCCGGATTCGAGTTTGACCTTTCCCCAACACAAATATCGGAAATTCCCGATGAAAATTTGAATTTGGAGGGGCAGATTCGTGCTTTAGCCTGTCAAAAAGCTGAAGCCTGTCTCAAATCGGGAAAAGTCGCGAAAGGACAGGGGAATTTGATACTTTCGGCCGACACTGTCGTCGTTCTGGACGGCCAGATTTTAGGCAAGCCCGACGATCGTCGAGAGAATGAACACTACCTTCGTCTGCTCTCGGGGCGTACCCACTGCGTGATCACGTCGGTTGCGCTCCTGGACGTAGATACAGGGCGCATGGCGGTCGGCCACGAGACGTCGTGGATTACGTTCCGGACTTTGACCGATGACGAGATCGCGGCGTATGTCGCTTCGGGTGAAGGGCTCGACAAAGCGGGCGGTTACGGCATTCAGGGCTCGGCCGGCGCTTTTGTCAGCGAAGTGAAGGGGCCGTACGACAACATCGTCGGTTTGCCTGTGGCTCTCGTCGAAAAACTTTTGAAGGAAAATAATTGGGATGTCGATCGCAGAAAATCTCAATGAGATCCGGTCTCGTATTGCTGAAGCTTGTCTGCGCGCCGGGCGCTCGCCCGAAAGCGTGCGTTTGATCGCGGTTTCGAAAACGAAACCGGTTTCCATGATCCGCGAGGCGCTTGCCGCCGGCCAAAAAAGTTTCGGCGAAAACTATGTGCAAGAGGCTGTGGAAAAAGTGGAGCAGCTTCCCGAAGTGGACTGGCACTTTATCGGCTCCTTGCAAACGAATAAAGCGAAGTTCGTTGTCGGGCGGTTTTCGCTCGTGCATTCGGTGGACCGGCAAAAGCTTGCCGATGTTTTGGCGAAGGCTGCGGAGACCGCCGGCGTTGTACAGGACGTTCTGATTGAACTCAATGTCGGCGGCGAAGAGACGAAGCACGGCGTGAGTTTTGAAGAGGCGCCGGCGCTGATCGATCATATTTTGGGCCTGCGGAGTTTGCGCCTGCGCGGGCTCATGGCGCTTCCTCCGCTCACGGAGGACGAACGTGTCGCCCGCGCCAACTTCGCGCGCCTTCGCGAAGCCCTAGAGAAATGGCGAAACGAACGCCTGTCTGGTGAGGCCGCCGCTTTGTTCACGGAGCTCTCAATGGGAACAAGTTCCGATTATGAATGGGCGATTCTCGAGGGCGCCACGATGGTTCGGGTGGGAACATCGATTTTCGGCGCCCGGGAATACGCGCGCTGAGGGTTTTCGGACCGTGATTCTATTGAGTTACATCTTCTCAGGCACCGTGATGCCGAGCAGGCCCAAGCAGAGTTCCAAGTGATCGTGCACCAGGCGGCTCAACGCCAGCCAAGAGGACTGGCGGGCCGGATCGCTTTCGCGCAGGATGTGGCACTCATTGTAGAAGGTGTTGAAGACCTGCGAGAGGTTAAAGCCGTATTCGCAAATATGGTGTGGCTCGCTCTCTCTGTACGCCGTAAACAGTACGTCCGGCAGGCGTAAGAGCTCGAGCTGAAGTTTTCGTTCGGAGTCCTTAGCCGCCGGCAAGATCTCGCCCGGTTGAAGACCTTGGGCGACCGCCTTCCGGAAGATCGATTTGATCCGAACCGTTGCATAAAGCAGGTAAGGTCCGGTGTGGCCTTCGAACTTGGCGAACTTCTCGAGATCGAAAACGTAATCGGCCGTCCGATTGTGTTTGAGGTCGGCGTATTTGAGAGTCGCGATTCCGACTTTGGCGGCGATGTCCTCGAGTTCGTCCGGTGTGTAAGGCCGTTCGGTTTGTAGCTCTTGGAGGCGTTTGCGAGCCTCGTCATTGATCATCTGAATGAGGTCTTTGAGCTTGAGCACGCCGCCCGCCCGAGTTTTGAAAGGCTTGCCGTCGGTTCCGTTCATGGTTCCGAAGGGCAAATGCACGAACTCGCAGTTCCCACCGAGTCCCGTGAGTCGGGCGGCTTTGAAAACCTGCTTAAAGTGCAAGGTCTGCCGTTTGTCTACGACGTTGAGTGCGAGATCGGCTTTGAGGACTTGCGCGCGGTATTGGCATGTCGCCAAATCGCTCGTGTGGTAGAGGAATCCTCCCCCTGATTTCACGAGGATCAAAGGCGGCATGTCGGGATCGTTTTCGTCCGCTAGTGGAATGATAAGGGCGCCCTCGCTCACTTGCGTGAAGCCTTTGGTTTTGAGTTCCTCCACCATGGCTGGCATGCGGTCTTCGTAGAAGCTTTCGCCGAGCCACATGTCGAATTTGATCCCGAGTTTTTCGTAGTCGCGGGTGAGGTCTGCGATCGTCACATTGACAAAGTGCTGCCACAAAGCTTTGTAGCCCCGCCGGCCGGACTGCAATTCGTCGGTTGCCCGTAAGACTTCGTTCTTGAACGTCTCGTCGGCTTCATAGCGCTTACTCGCGGTGGGATACATTTCCTCAAGATCCGCAAGGGTCACCGGGGATTCTTTGGGGTACTCCCCTTGGTAGTTGGGATCGAAGTACGGAAGAGCCGGCTGCCGTCGCTTGAGTTCACAGATCAGCATGCCCATTTGGGTACCCCAGTCGCCGACGTGGTTGTCGCCGATAACCTCGTCGCCGAGAAAGCGGTGCAAACGCACGAGGCTGTCGCCGATGATTGAGGACCGCAAGTGTCCGACATGCATGCCCTTGGCGATGTTGGGACCGCCATAGTCGATGACGACTTTCCGCGGTTTTTCGACGGTCGGGCAGCCCAGGCGTTCGTCTTTGGTTTGAACTTGAACGAATTGAGCCAGCAACCGGTCGCTCAGGTTGATATTGATAAAACCAGGTCCCGCGATCGAAAGCTGGAGGGCGTCAGCACCCCACTGCCTTTCGGCCTCCGTTTTCACGAAATCGATGATTTCCTGGGCGAGTTCGCGAGGATTCTTTTTGGCGGCTTTGGCGCTGCCCAGGGCTCCATTGCACTGAAATTGGGCAAGGTCAGGGCGGTCTGAGAACGTGACGCTCCCGAACTTCGCGTCGATTCCTTTGGAGTGAAAGGCCTTCGTAAAGACGTTCGTGAGTTGCTGACGTACCGATTCCATATGGAACCGTGTACTCGATTTTTCGGCCCTTGGCGAGTCGCGAAGCGAAAAGGCGCCCTTTTCTGTACGAAATAAAGGGCGCCCCTCCGTCATTAGGGGTTCGAAACGTCCGATTCGGATTCAGAATCGGGGTAGCCGACCGTTTCGTCGAACTCATCCGAATCGGAAACCGGCATCGAGCAGACTTCGGCCCGGAACTCGGTGCGGTCGAGCTGCGAAACGCGGTTTTCGTCTTTACCGCGAACGGCGATGATGCCTTCGATTTCCCGGTCGGTTCTCGAAGTGATGATCAGGTAGCCGCCGGTCGCGATGTCTTGTTCTCCATCCCTATTGATGAAGACCGCCTGAGCAGTGTCTTCGGAGCGTTCATAACCTTCCGGAATGTTCAACGAAGATTCGCGGCGAGCTTCGTCCTCTTCCGCGCTGGGACGCGGCAGCTCGCTGCCCGAGCCGTCGCCTTCTTCCTGCATTTCTTCGATGACGATGGCTTTGTTCATGTCGAGGCGAGCCGTGACGTGCAGCACGTTGTGAGGTTCTTGATCCATGATGTTGTCGCAAGTGACGTCGGCCCCTTCCTCAAACATGTGAACGGAAACGAAGGAATCTTCCGTTCCAGGAATCTCCTCGACGAACGCGAGAGTCTTTCCGATCCGGAAGTCCGTTCCGAGGATTTTATTGGTTGTCGTCGGTTGCGCGCCGGACGAGTCGGCGGCCGGTGCTCTCGGCACCGGTGCTGCCGGAGCGCTGTCGTTCGAACTCGAACAAGCGACGAGCCCAAGAGTTGCACTTAACGATAAAACCGTAAAAAGCTTTTTCTTCGTCATCATCTTTTCCTTCCTTTGGGGAAAGATGTTTCACTTCACCCAATCGTTTAACACTGCCAAAGACCTACCAGAGACGCGCCAAACGTAAAGTCACAAAGAGTCGATATTTTTCAAATACGTTTAAAAGAAATGTTAACAAACGCGGTTTATGTGACACGATCGAAGCGCCGGTGGAGAGCGATGTAGAGATAGTCGATCGCGCTCAGGCAACTGGCGACCACGGTGACCACGAACAGCGGCCGGACCAAGACGGGTACACTGAAGAAAGAGACCAGTAACGCGAACTGGAAAGCTGTCGTAATTTTTCCCGAAATACGCGGAATTAAAAACGAAATCGATTGAGTTCGAGATTCCAATACAACTGAGACAGAACCGATCGCGACCACGATGTCGCGCATCGCTATCAAAATAAAATCGAGCCAGCCGAGCTGGTGTTCGAGGATCAGGACGGAAATCGTCGCGAGAATGAAGAGTTTATCACCGATCGGGTCCAGGAGTTGTCCCAACGGCGTGATCGCGTTCCAGCGGCGGGCGAGAAACCCATCGAAGAACTCGCTTAAAAGTGCCCACAGAATCATGGGAAAGCGCCAGGAAGCGGGGACAAACGGAAACGCGAGCGCTGCGATAATTCTCGATGCCGACAGGAGATTTGGAATTTGCTTGCGCAGCCTTTCGAGCGAGTTCATCGCGCTTCATTGTAAACCTTGATGCGGGAGGGCGATTGTCGAGATTTGGTATTCTTCCTGGGCCATGAGGGTTTTTGAGTTTTTGTTTATCAAATGTTTCTATTTAATCACCGAATTAAAACATGCGAGCGCCGTCGCGAGACATACTAGCCCAGATCAAACATTCGGTCGCGGTCAAAGTTTCGATATGACCCGACCGGTCAAGGGCGATGAAACCGAAGCCGGCGTCTTCTCTGCGGGCTTTCCGGATGAGTCGGCGCGCGCATTCGGAGAGCGGCTGTCCCGCTTCCACGAGCGTGCAGATCGTTGAAGCCACGGCGAAGTCGACGATGTGTTCACCTATGCCCGTCGCCGAGACGGCGCACGAGCGGTTGGCATAATTTCCCGCTGTCGTCGGCGAATCTGAAACCCGATGCGGATATTCAAATACGCGGCCGCCCGTCGACGTGGCGGACGCCAAATGCCCTTTCTTATCGAGAACAACGGCGCCGACAGTTCCCGTTTTCCCGGATAGGCGGGCGCGAAATTGCTCGCGGGCTTTCTTTGTATAAGGCGATGCGAATTCGAGTCCTATTTCTTTCGCGAAAGCACGTGCGCCTCTTCCGCCGAGCACCCGGTCTTCCTTGTTTTGCAGGGCTTCGGCCAAGCGAATGGGATTTTTGACTCCTTCAACATTCACGCATCCTGAAAAGCGCCTTTTGTGCCCGTCCATGAGCGAGGCACTCATGCGTATTTTGCCGTCGCTTTGGATCTTCGAACCTTTACCCGCGTTGTATAAAGGGTCGTTTTCGAGAAGTTCGACTGCGAGGACCGCGCATTTGACGGCGCTTTCGCCTCGCAAGAGATGGGGATAGACATCGTCAAGAATCCGCTTGAGCGAGGCGTAGTAAATCCGCCTCTGTTCTTTCGTCGGGGCTTTTGATCCCGCGCCGCCGTGAATGACAAGAACCGGGGTGACCATATCCGCAGGCATCAAATTAACATGGCGAACCTTGCGCGACAAACGGCCGAGTTCGGGATCCTGGGTGCGGTCTCGTGGGGCGTTGGGACTTAGGTTAAAGTGGAGAACGACAAGAGGCGAGGTCAGCGATGAAATATCGGCGATTGCGGGATTACGCGACTCAAGAGCTGGTCGTGGTCCATTGGATGGACGAGATGGACCGCGCGTTTCGGGTTTTGCTGCAGAACCGGGTACGTCATTTACCCGTGGTCGACGACGACGGCGCCGTGATCGGAGTGATCTCCGAGCGGGATTTCAACAGGGCCATGCGCGGCGACAAACCGGAATTCGCCCCCGGAGCGCGCGTTCGCGATTACATGAGCTGGCCTGTGGAAGCGATCGACGAGTGGGCGCCGATCGAGCAGGCGGCGCGCGCAATGATCAATAAGAAAATCTCTTCGCTTGTCGTGACGAGAGGACAGCGAATCGTGGGAATCGTGACGACCGAAGACCTCTTGCGGGCTTTGGTCGAAAACGCCGAGAGCCCGCTTGAAGACCTGAAAGTGGAACTCAAGGCGGCGATTTATCGCTCACCGATCGGGCAAATCGCCCACGCTTTGGCGAACGCGGGCATTTGAACGTTACGCCGCTTTTGCGGCGGCCGTGGCGTCGGGATCGCTGTCGGCCCAGCGGCCGATTTTCAAAAGCAGCAAGAGTCCTGGTACGGCGGCCAGAGCGCAGAAGTTAAAGAACATGATCCAACCCATTTGTTCCGCGAGCCAGCCCGACATGCTGGGAATGATGTCGCGGGGGATTCCCATAAAGCTCGTAAGTAGCGCGTACTGTGTGGCCGTGAACCGTTTGTTGGTTAAGTTCGCCATGAAGGCCGCGAACGCCGCTGTACCCATACCCGCGGTGAAGTTCTCGAACGAAATAACGACGGCGAGCGCTGTGTTCGACGGGCCGATGATCGGGACCAGATAAGCCAGAACGGCGAAGCCGACCGTCGAAATGGCTTGCAGCACGCCGAAAACCCAAAGCGATCGTTTGAGGCCGAGGTAAACCATCGCGGCTCCGCCGGCGATGCCTCCGACGATGATCGCCCAGATTCCGAACGTTTTGACGATCGCGCCGATTTGCAGGTTCGTGAAACCGCTCTTAATGTAGAACGGAGTGGCGATACCGGCAGCGAGATTGTCGCCCACTTTATAGAGAAGAATGAAGACGAGAATCCAGATCGCGTCTTTGCGCGAGAAGTATTCTTTCAACGGCTCGACAATCGCTTCGCGCATATTTCGCGGAGGAGGACTGTCGATTTGAGGCTCCGGAGCAAGCAAGGTCACAACCAAGCCCACACACATCGAGGCTGCCATGATCATGTAAACGACGGACCATGGTAAAAACTCGGCCATCATGAAGGCGCCACCGTTAGCGAGCATCATCCCGAACCGGTAACCGACCGTGTAGAGCGAGCTTCCGAGACCGAGTTCGTTGGTGGGCAAGATTTCGCGTCGGTGGGCGTCGATTACGATGTCTTGGCTCGCGGAGAAGAAAGCGACCAGGATCGCGAGGATCACGATCCATTCAGCGCCCTCCGTCGGATTGCAAAGGGCCATGCCGAAAAGTCCGAAAACGAGACCTAACTGCGTGATGATGAGCCATCCGCGCCGGCGACCGAGAAACGGCGGAACGAACCGGTCAAGAAACGGAGACCACAGGAACTTGAAGTTATAGGGTAGCTTAATCAGGTTCACCAATCCCAGCTGAGTAAGGCTGAGTCCGGCTGCAGTTAACCACCCCTGAAGGGTTCCGCCCGTGAGGAGCAAAGGAAGCCCGGACGAAAAACCAAGGGCGAAAACAATGAACATCCGACGGTCGCTGAATATGCGTACGAACTTTTCCATGACCCGATCATACGCGAACTTTGCTTAAGTGAAACTTAAAAACCGAATTGTTGACTGCGTTCCCGCCCAAAGTGTTTTGTGACAATATATGTCTTGGCTGACCCAAAAGCGCCTTTCACGCTTGCTTCGTCTCATTGGTTACGTTTCTCCGAGTCTAGCCGCGGAAATAGCAGTGTGGCGGTTTACGACTCCGAATCCTATCGCCCGCCCAGAATGGGAGAAACAACTCATCGCCAAGGGGGAGCGGCTTCAATTTAAAAACGGAACGAGAGGAACTGTTTGGGGCCCGAAAGACGCGCCCGCAGTCATGCTTGTGCACGGGTGGCAAGGCCGGGGCGCGCAACTCGGAAAGCTTGTCGATCCGCTGCTCGAACGCGGGTTCCGAGTCGTTGCGTGGGATGGTCCGGCTCATGGGGACTCTCCGGGGCGGAGAGCGAATTTGCGTCTTTTCGCCGAACTTCTCGCGGGAGCCGTCGGTGAAGTGGGAACAGTTCGGTCGGTCGTGGCGCATTCATTCGGAGCGGGCGCGACGGCATTGGCTTTGGCCCGCGGCTGGATGGAAGTCCAGCGCGTCGTGTTGGTTGCGGCGCCCGCGGAATTCGAGTGGGTGATCGCCGGTCATTGCCGTCGGTTCAAAGTTTTGCCGAAGGTCGAAGCGGCCTTCCGTCGCAAACTCGAAGCTTTCACCGGATTGAAAATCGAAGAAATGGGCATTGCGAAAATGGCCGAGTCGATCGAAAAGCCCGCGCTCGTCATTCACGACGAAGAGGACGACGAGGTCCCGTTTTCGGAAGGGCAAAAGATCGTCCGCCATTGGCGGGGGGCCAAGCTTTTGCCGTTAAAGGGTTGCGGTCACAGAAAGATTTTAAAGTCACCGGATTTTATCGAGGCCGTGCTGGATTTCGTAGGAAGCGCGGCCTGAGTCGGCCGCGGCTTCAGCGTTCGAAAATCAACGGTAACGTCACCGTCGAGACGCTTTTCCGGCCCCTGAACTGAAACTGTTTGATGACGCCTTCAATGTGGCGTGTGAGGGCCCGTTCGATACGCTTGTCCCCACCGGGATGACGGACGGAGTTTGAAAGAGTTTTCACGTGCGTGACGAGTCCGCGCGGTGAAACCTGGAAGCGGACGGAGAGAACTCCGTGGACTTCGAGCCCTTGTGCAAAAAGCTTTTCGAGTTCTTCGCTCAAATCGTCGATGCGCGACTGCAGTTCACTCGGAGCGAGCGGGCCTTCGATGAACGGTCGCGGCTGCACGAACCAGCCGTGAATGACCAGACGGCCTTCCCGCACGTCGCGCACTCCTCTGACTTCGCGGACACCGTGGGGGATGCGTGGGTCGAAGACGGTTAGGCGGTTAAAGAGCGGCTGAACTTCTTGGTAGACTTGTTCGCGCTCAAGTCCGTTCCTCGGGTCGAAGTTGGTCCAGTAGTCGAGAATTTCTTCCCGCAGCAAATAGGTTTCTCCGCCTGTGAACTTGCGGCTTCTCCATGGGGTCAAAGAAAACACGTATGCCCACGGACCATGCGGCAGGTCTCCGTGCATTTCCTGGAAACAACCGTCGACGTAGCAGCTCATCCAAGGCGGCGAAATATCGTGGCAGCCGAGTTCGCGCCGTCCCCACCAAACCAGAAACTTGTGGAAATCTTCGTAGAGTTTTTTCGGGAAGAAGTGGTAGGCCGGCGTGCGCAGGGTCGTATACTGTCCCGGCACGTGCCAGTAATCCCAGATAAAGCGGTCGGATCGAGCCGCCCGGGGGTCGGAAAAAACTTCGTCGAAGTGCGCGCGCAGGTCTTTCGCGCGGGAATAAAATGAATCGACCGTCAGAATCGTTTTCGCCATAGAGTCAGCTTCGCACTTTGCGCCAGCCGAGGTCAAAACAGGTTTCGCCGCGAGCCAGATACTTTTTCTCGAAATGTGTCCGCGCCCGCGGCAGATCGGCCATACCCAGCTTTCGTTCGGAAACGAGTTCAAGTTTCCAGGCGTTTTCGGCCCATTCGAGGGCCTCGCGCGCGTACCAATCTTCGTTCGTAGCCATGATGATTTCGCCGCCCGTTTTCAAAGTCTGGAGCAGGCGGTGCATGGCGGAACTTCGCATCCAACGTTTATTGGGGGCTTTGGGCTCAGGGTTCGGATAGAGAATGAAGTAACGGTCCACCGTTTCCGGTAGGAGTGCGTGGGTGATCCACCGGACGGCCTCACCGTGAACAGGATAAAGATTTTCAATTGGCGGATGGTGCTTGAGGCGATTCGCGAACCGCTCAAATTTCGCGCGGGTGTGTTCGAAGGCGATCACCCGGCGTTCAGGGTTTCCCATCGAATATCGGATCGGGTGCCAGCCCGTGCCGCAGCCAATCTCGATATCGAGAGGGGAATTCGCGGTTTGTTCTTTTAGCCATGCGATAAGACCTTCGATCCCTTTTGGGGCCGTCAGCGAAGCAGGGTCGAAGGCGCGAACGACATAAGGCATCGGAACTGTTTTTATTTCTCCAAACCGGCGTAGATCAAGCTGCCCTCTTTCAGCATATCGATCACTTTCGTTCGTTGGGCCATCGAAACGGCGGGGCAGCCCCAGCTGCGTCCTTGTTTCACGTTCTTGTCCTGGACATAGGACGCGCCGTGAATCACGATCGCGCGTGCCCGAGCATTAGAGTTCGTGTCGGACAACCCGTCAAGGCGCAAAGAATAGCCGTGTTTCCCGAAGTAAGTTTCCGCCGTCCGGTAAAAGCCGAGGGAGCTTTGGTGGGAGCCCGGCTTATTGCTGAAGCGCGTGGCGTAGCCGGTTGAGTTCGGATCGGATCCTGTTCCGTGTGCCACGTGGAGGGCGGAAACTTCCCCCGTCGCCATCGCGATGATGTAGAAGCGGGGCTCACTGGAATGCAGCGAGAAGTTGATGATCGAAAGATAATTCGGGTTGGGCAGATACGGCTTATTGACGTGGTAAAAAACGAGAGCTTTGTCCAAAAGAACGCGCGGGATTGTCCTATGCGGATCGACGTACAGGTATTGCTCGAGAATAGCTTTGATCTGTTCCGGCGAGAGCTTCGGTTCCTTGATTTGCGAAAGTTCGTTCTCTTGCTCGGGACTCAGCCGTGGGGGTATGGGCTCATATCCTTCGACGATGGTTTCATCCTCGATTGTATCGGTGAGATAGGCCTGAGCCGAGGGCAACGCGAACAAGAGCGAAGCAAAAACGGCGATTGAGCAGAGCGCGAGAAGGCGAAGACGCGCGGAAACAGTTCCGGCCATTTTTACCCCTCCAAATCAAGTTGATGCCCGGCCTTTATTATCGCACGGGCACATATCGCGCCCATGCGCCGCAGAGTTAAATCTTAGCTGATGACGCTGAACAAAGGAACGTCGGTAAACGGATGAAGTACGAAAGGACAGTCCAAAATCGTGTTCTTCACGACCAAAGACGCGATAATTAGCGACACCCGTTCAGACACTGTGACAAGCGTTCACGCGATCTTCTTGATTTGTTCGAGCTTGTTTTTGGCGATCGAAAGCTCGTGTCTGAGAACCGCATTTTCCTTGCTGAGCTCGGCCAACTTCTTTTTCAGAGAAAGAATTTCCGCTAAGCGAGCCTCGGCGTCGGCGGATGAAGCGGCTTGGGATCCGCTTTCTTTTCCAGAGTTGCCCGACTCGTTTTCGTATTCGATCGTGAAGTCGCTGTTATTAAGAAGAGCCGAGATATCGGTGGTTTTCGGCTTGGTGAGTTGTTCCTCGATCTTATTGTCGAAGTGAAGCTGCGGATCGACTTTTTCAAAACGGATATAACCGTCATGAGCCATCTTTCGGACGGTCTCGATGAGTTTAACCTGCATGCTTGCGATTTCGGTGGGCGTCGGGCTTTGCGAGCCCATGAGGTCTTCGATTTTTCTTTTCCTCGCCTGAGTCATGTAGGTGAAAATTCGGTTTTTCAAATCGTCATTCGTGCCGTGAAGGATCACCGCCACCGTCAGGTCCTGCAGGGTTCCGAAAACTTCGGCGAGAGTTTCGTCGTTCCACGAGAAAATGCGGTCGACGTCGAGCATTTTCTCTTTGACGGCCTCGGCCCACGCCTCGTCTTCGGCTTTAATGAGTTCGAGAAACTTTTCCTTTTTGGCCGGCGGGCACGTTTCGACCAAAGAGACGAGTTGGTAAAATCCACCTGGTTTACGGTAGCGATCGAGCATCGACATTCGCACTTCTCCTTACTTCGGCTTCCTCTCTCATCGGCGGAATCGGCGGATGTTTATATGCAAAATGCTGTTAAAATTCGCCGGCCGTCGCCTCAAATCGAGACGTTTCGCTCAGCTGCTGGCCGACGAATAAAAGCGAAGCGCGAAATTCCAGTAGCGGTGAGAAGCGTATAAGCAAACCACGGCCACGAAAACGCATGCCGAAAGGAGAACGGTGTCCGGTGTTTCAAGAATGAGACGCGCGGGAACGCTGCCCACGAAGCCGAGTGGGAGGAACGTCAAGACCGTATACCGGAGCCAAGGCGGGTAAATGGTATCAGGCCGTGTGGCGAGCCGGTAAACTTGGTGCCAAACGTAGGTGATGTTTTCGGCGCGGGTGAAAATCAGTGCCGTCGCGGAGAAGAAGAATCTCAAAGCGTACGTGATGATCAAGGCGCATGGAATTGTAATGATGAGAAGAGGCAGCCGGCTCCATGCCGAGAAGTCCGGCAGCTGGTTGAGCGCCCAGATAAGCCATCCGAGGATGAGGAAGACATTCGCAACGTACGCTGGGCTCATCTTCTGCACGCTCATCATGAACTGCGAGCTGATCGGTTTGACCAACAGCAAATCCAGATCGCCCCGCCGGACTTTGTCGGACATGCGTTCTAGACTCTCGGAGAACAGCATCATCCACAAGGCGTCGACGAGGAACAGGACGGCCATGAAGACTCGCGTGGATTCGATCGTCCATCCCGATATGCTGCGGGTGTGATGGAAGAGAACTTCGAAAATCGCGACTTGAGTGCCGTACCAAATGAGGTCAGTCCCGATCTTGACGATGAAGTTCAGCCGATACTCGAGATCCGAAATCGCGCTGGCTTTGAAGATGGCGGCGAACACACGGAAGTATTTTTTCATCTTACGCCCCCGTTCCGCTGTAGCGGCGGCAACCTGCGCGCCAAGAGGCGGCCGCGATCGCCCCGAAGAACGCGAGACCGATGAGGATGGATAGAATGCCGCGCGCGACGTCCTCGATCCCCAATCTTCCGGTTAAGTAGCCTACGGGAACGAAAACCGAATTCGAGAAGGGAAGCCACAGGATCCACGAGCGGAACGGCTCCGGCACGAGGTCGAGAGGGAAAAGTTCGCCGGTGAGCAAAGTGAGTGCGATGTTTTTGGCGACTGTGAACCCATGCACGCGGGTCAGAAAAAAGCTCAAGGTCGCGACCGTGAAGGACATCGTGTGGACGAGAATGAGATAGAGAATTTGCACGGCGACCGCCAACGGCAGTCGCGAGTGAATGGTCGGGCTGTCGATGAACAGGGTCGCGACGATCGGCACGGCAAAAGAGAAGAGGGTCGTTGCGAGCTTATAACCCATGAATTGCGAAAGATAATATTCGTAAAACGAAATGGGGCGTACAAGAATGCTGTTGATCGAACCCGACTCGATCTCCTCGATCATCCGGAACTCGTACATCCAGTTGGCGCCGACGCGCCCGAAGAAGGCGGCCCAAAGTGCGTAAGTGATGTATGAGTCGCGCGGGAATCCCCCGAAGGACTCCTGTCCCGTCGAAGTAATGATCGCGCTCCATATGGTCATTTCCAGGACCGCGACCAGAATGGCCTGAAGGACCGCGTCCGTGAAGAAATTGAAGCGGTACTCAAGTTGCGATTGGACCGCCAGACGCGCGCAGCCGAGATTCCTTTTCCAAAAACTTGCGAATGACATCTTCAAAATCAGCCTCTTCGATCTTCAAATCTTTAAGCGGTGAAAGGGCCATCAGCTTCTGCAGTGTCGGCGCGATCTGTGATGCGGGCAGTTCGGCCGTGAACACCTCGGTTCCCGGGTCGAGAATGAGGCCGGGGGCCAGCTCCCGAGCTTCCGAGGGAGGCTGGGCGAGCGTCGCCGTCAAGCGTTGCATTTGCTCGACGGAGTTCATGAAGTCCGGAACCGTCCCGTCGTAAACAATCGCGCCTTTGCTGATGAGAAGGAGTCGGTCCGCGAGCAGAGAAATGTCATCCATGTAGTGGCTCGTGAGGATGATCGTCGGTCTTTCACGTTTGACGTATTCGGAGAGAAACTCACGAATATTCGTTTGCGCCACGATATCGAGCCCGATTGTCGGCTCGTCGAGGAAGAGAACCGATGGCCGGTGCAGAAGGCTCCCGATGATCTCCATTTTCATGCGTTCGCCGAGCGAAAGGCGGCGCAGTTGAACGTGCAAAAGTTCGCGGCATTGGAGCAATTCGGCCAGCTCGTTCACGCGCCGACGAGCTTCCGCTTCGTCGAGATCGTAGATCCTGGCCAAGAGGTCGTAGCTGTCGGCCGGAGGAATATCCCACCAGAGCTGGTTTTTCTGGCCGAGTAGAATGCTGATTTTGCGCAGGAACTCAGGTTTCCGTTCCCAAGGCCGGTATCCCAGAACGCGGGCGTCACCGCCCGAAGGATGAATCAGGCCGGAAAGCAGCTTGAGAAGTGTCGTTTTGCCGGCCCCGTTCGCGCCGACGAGACCGATAATTTGGCCTCCTTGGATTTTCAAGGTCGTGGGCTGAAGGGCGACTTTACGGAGGTATTCGCGGTTCCAAAATCCGCGGATCGAATTCCAGAGCCCTTCCCCTTTTTTATAGGTCAAGAAGATGCGGGTGAGGCCGTCGGTCTCAATCACGTTTTCAGAGGAATAGTTCGGTTTCATAAGCATGATCTGAGCAAGTCGAGGTGAACAAATCTCTCGCAAGTGAAGGGGAAATGCATCTGAATTTTTTAAGAGCCGCCCCATGAGGCGGGTTGGAACGGGAACTCGACGCCCACGCCAAGAGACCTCAGGTGCAGGCCGTCGTCTCCCGGGCGACGACTGAGGGCGATAAAACCTGGTCCTTCCTGGTAGGAACCGAACGTGAACTGCAGGAACCAAACGGCCGCTCCCGCTCCTCGCATGGAAAGTGAGAACGCGGTGCTCGTTCCGTTGTATTGCCGGTCGTGGTGGCGAACGACGACTGTGTCACCGAAGTACCATGTGGCGCCGAACCACCATGTCTCCGAGAGCAGCCAGTCGCCGCGGACGCCGAGGCGCGTGGCAAGAAGTCCCAAGTCGCGACGTCCGTCCGAACGGGCGAAAGACTGACGTAAGTCGAGGCTCACCGAAAATGTTTCGGCGAGGTTCGTTCCCGAAATCAGGCGGAGTGAGAAGGAAAGTCCCGAGGCGAGTTCTTGTCCTTGGCCAGCTCCCGCCTCACTGAAACTCAGGGCGGACCTCAACAGTTCGACTCCGGGAGCGAGACTCCAGTCCTTTGGTCCAGGGGGCGACGCTTCGACCTGCGAAGCGATCACGATTGAGACGAAAAGGGTTAAGAAAAGCCGTCGAAGCGCCAAGATCATATCAATGTTTCAGACCAAGGTAGGGGTGTGCGGCCCGAACTCAATCGGGAAGTTCGACATTAAGTTCGATGCTGTTTCAGTCGATAAAGATACCATCATCTCGGATCTTAATCAGGAACCAAGGTATGAGCGCGGTCAAGGTTTACAAGCGCGGTGAAACGCTGTTCAAAGAGGGGGAAAAGGCGACGAGCCTTTTCCTCATTCAGAG
>CALBDW010000186.1 GCA_937927435.1 uncultured Bdellovibrionales bacterium | reverse complement strand
CCTTCTACACCGCCGAAATCGCGAAAGCGATGGGGGTGAGCTCCCGAGAAGCCGAGGCACTCAAGATCAGTGCTTCGGTTGGCCAGGAGGTGCCCGAAGAGGTGAACGCGATCATCAGATCGACGAACGATCGGATCCTGGACGAAATCCGCAACAGCATCGATTTCTATTCGGCCGCGGCCGGTGGGGCGCCGATCTCGCAGCTGTATCTGAGTGGAGGGAGCATCTATCTTCCGGGGCTTGTCACGGACATTTCGAGGTCCAACGGACTCCCGTATGAAATCTTCGACCCGTTTCAAAAAATTCTCTACGATCCGAAGGTTTTTTCGTTCGAGTATATTGATCAGATCAGGGCGATCAGCCCGGTGGCATTGGGGCTCGCGCTAAGAAAGGCAGACTAAGTGATTAAGATCAACCTCTTAAAAAACTCAGGTCTGGCTTCGGGTTCGGCGGCGCAAGCGGCGGCTAGCGACGCGATGGCCGAATTGCGCAAGCTCGCGCTCACTAGGCTGTTGACCATTCTGGTCTTGCCTATGCTTCTTTACGCGTACGAGCAGTTCGAGCTGAGGAGTAAACAGGCCTCGCTCAGAGAGGCGTACGATCGAATCAGAAGATTGGACGAAGAACGAGCCCAGTACGGCGACGTCGGAGAGCTGATTGAAAAGTATACGAAGGAAAAAGAACGGATCGACGGCGAAGTTGAAATTATCCGCAATCTGACGAGGGCGCGTTTGCGCGAAGTCAAAACGCTCGACACGATACAATCATTGATGCCGGGCGACGCTTGGGCCCGGAAAATCACCATCGAACCGAGCAACGTCGTTAAGTTGGAAGGCTTTGCGAGTTCGGAGGAGGGGGCAGCGAACTTGATCCGGGCGTTGGAAAGCACCCCTATTTTTTCGCAGGTTTTGCCGAAGCGGGTGGCGCAGGAAGGCTCGGACGACGTCCTTAAAAGGTTTGAAATCGAGTTTCGTATCGGAAGGAGCGAGCAATGAACAGCGAGCAGCTCTATTCCATGTTGGCTTCACTCTCTCCGAGGAGCGCTATGCTGATCGGCGCCGTGCTCGCCGTTCTTTATTATCTGCTCGTGTTCGATAACGGAGCGAGCCTTGATCAAAACTTGCAGCAGGCACAGGCGCGAATCGTGGAAGCGGAGCAGCAGCTAAAGGCGACCCAAGAGGCTTTCGCAAACGCCGAGCGTTTCGAGCGCGAGGTGAAGAGTATCGTCGACCAGTTTGCCGTCGTCATCGAGTACATGCCCGAAGGCATGAACTCGACGGATTTGATGAGCATCGTATCCGAGTTGACGACGAAGACCGGGCTGAAGCTTGTGCGGACCGAACCGATTTCGGGCGGCGAGAAGGGGACGTTTTACGAGCCGATCCGGATGTCGTTCGCCTTCGAAGGTTCGTTCGCGCAGATCCTGACGTTTTTATCGGAAATTTCAAAGGTCCCGAGGTTGATCACGTTTGAAGGGGTCGACCTCAGTACGGTGCCGAATTCAGATCCCGAAATGCCGCAACTCCTGTTTTCGGGAACGATCGTCGCTTACCGCTATATCGCGAAGGCCGCGACGAACACCCCCGACTCTCAGCCAGGAGGAAATCAATGAGCTCGGGCGTGCGTTGGACAGCACTGGCAATCCTTCTCCTCGCGGTGGGAACGGCCGTCGCTCAGGACGTCGCCGATGAACAGCAGGAAAACGCCCCAGCACCAGGTGAAGGCGGACAGATCGTCAAGGAAGTTCCTAATATATTTTCCGGTCTTTTTGACTCGTTCGACTACGAGCCGCGCGGTCGTCGGGACCCTTTCAGCCAAACATACGTTTCTCGAACGCAGGAACCTGAACAGCCGGACGGTTACGGTCCGCTGCTTCCACTCCAGAGGTTTAAGCTCGAGGATCTTCGTTTAACCGGAATTCTCTGGAACGTGAGCAACCCGAAAGCCATTTTGAAAGACCCGACCGGAAACATTCATGTTGTTACATTGAACTCGAAAATCGGAACTCGGAACGGGTACGTTGCCGCCATCCGGGAGGGTGAAATCGTCGTGGTCGAGACCATCGAACAGGACGGCCGGCTGATTTCCACGGCTCAAGTCGTGAAGATTGCCAAATAAATTTATGCGATAATGTGAGTTCAGAGTCGCCACGGCTGGTGACCGAGGAGAATTCAGGATGAAGATCTTCTTTGGGCCCAACTTACGCCTGATTGGTGTTCGTGCGGCAGCGTCTTTGTTATTGGCATCCGTTATCCAAGCGACGACGATTCCTTACGGAGTTGCGGCCGACGATCCCGAGCCGGAAGACTTAATACTCGATGATCTCTTGGAGCCGGAAAGTGAAGGCGGTAAGGCTCCCGGCGATAAAAGAGCCGCGGTCGATTCCGCTGAGATCAGGATCTTCGATATCCGGTATGTTCCGCGCCAAGGCGGGGGCGATGTCGTCATCGAAACCTCGGAGCCGGCGACGTACGTCACGCGCGAGATTCCTTCGCAAAACCAAAGCGTGATTGAGATTTCCAATGCTCAATTGCCCGAAAGACTGAGAAGACCCTACATCAACAACGATCCGCGCGACCTGGTTTCGTCGATCAACGCGTTCCAGGAGGGCGGCTCATCGACCGTCCGCATCGTCGTTCAATACAACCGCGAGCTTCGGCCTCAGGTCCGTCAGGAAGGGCGTTCAATCGTCATCGCGGCGAAGTCGAACCCCACGTATCTCGCGGACGGCAAGTCTTCCTTCGGCGCAAGGGTGCCTGCCCAAGCTTCCGAAGACGATCCGCGGATTCTCCCGAACTCGTCCATCGGCCCGGTGGACATGGAGAACATGCAGTTCTACGGGCGGCCGATTTCCATTGAAGTGCGCGACATGCCAGTCCGCGACGTGATCGCGCTGATCGCCGAGCAAAGCGGCGCCAATATCGTTCTCTCTCAAGAGGTGGACGGGACTCTGACTCTTAAGCTTCGCGACATTCCCTGGGACCAGGCGCTTTTGACGGTTATGAAGTCCAAGAACTTGGGCTATGTCCGCCAGGGCTCGATTCTCCGCGTGGCTCCTTACAGGATGCTGCAAGAGGAGAGCGAGGCGGCGAGAAAGGTCGTGGAAGCGCAGAAGGCAGCGGAGCCCCTGCGGGTTAAAATCATCCCGGTCGGATACGCCAAAGTCCAAGACCTCGAAAAGCAGGTTCAGCCCTTTTTGACCAAGGAGCGCGGTCAGGTCGTTGGCGACACGCGGACGAACTCTTTGATCGTCACGGATACCGCCGATGTTCTCGAGCGGATCGCGAATCTCGTTCGGGCCCTTGATCTCCCGCCGCTTCAAGTCTTGATAGAAGGGAAAGTCGTGGAGGCTCGTGAACAGTTCATCCGCGATATGGGGATCCGCTGGAATATGCAGGGCGGAACCCTCGAACTTGGCGGCTCTCGGCAGCTGTCTCTCGCTACGCGAACCAACATGACGATTCCGGAGGCCGGAGGCATGTTCGACTTCCGCATCGGGCAGTTCGACGTCTTCGGTGACATCCAGGCCGCGCTCGGCTTGGCGGAAACTCTCGATCAGGTGAGGGTTGTTTCCGCTCCCCGCATTGTGGCTGTTAACAACGAAGTCGCATCGATTGTTCAGAGCCAAAATATTCCGATCGTGAACACGACGATGTCCAACGGTACGCCCATCGTGTCGACGTCCTATCAGCCGATCGAGATGCGCTTGGAGGTGACGCCTCAAGTGACATCCGAAAACGATGTCATCATGCAAATCAACTTGAAGCGGGAGTTTGGTGCGAACCGGACCGCCAACACGCCTCCGGACGTTAACCGGCGTGAAGCGAAAACGAAGGTTCTCGTCCGCAACGGACAAACGGCCGTGATCGGCGGCGTCTACCAATCGGATCAAAGTGAGAACGAAACCGGTGTCCCGTGGCTGAAAGACATTCCTGTCATCGGTTGGCTGTTTAAAAAGAAATCGACCAGTAACGATAAGACCGAGCTTCTGGTATTCTTAACTCCGAGGATCTTGAACTCCGAAAGCTCGCTGCAGAGGGAAAGCACTCTATGAGACATGCCTCGATCGGGCATTTCAAGTCAGCTCTTCTTTCGTTTGCCAGCGTTTTGGCGCTGACGGCCGGGTGCGGCCCGGGGGTGGATTTCGAGCAAGGGATTTCCGTCGTGGTGAGCCCTTCTGAGGCCATGATCGTTCCCGGGCCCGACGCGAGTTGCTGGGACCGCACCACGTACTTGCGGGCGTTGGCCTCGGGGGCGACCGATGCGTCGCTTTCGCGTTCGGTTACGGGCAACATCCTCGGATATCAGAACTTCAAACTCGTTTGGGAACGACAAGAAACCCTGTACGTTCAAGCCATTCGTGTAACCGTATCGGGCGCGGGTATCCCAAACGGAGTTTATAAATACACGATCAGCTCGACGGAGCTCGAAGGTCTCTTGGCGCGGTCCGAGGGAATCGTCGAGCCGGCTCCCCCCGGCGGCGCTGTTGTGATCAATAGTTCCGATAAAACCCGGGAGCAGGGGCCACTGCCTTATGCGGCTTGCGGCCCCCGTATCGGTGAAATTCCCCTTGTCAACGAGGAAGAAACCTATCCATTCTCGGGATCCATCGAGATCGAACTGATCGGAATGGCGGAAAGCTCGGACGGAACCCAGCGCTTCGTCAGGGCGCGCGCCAAAGCCCGCTTCCGATACTACGGTTCCTAATCCCTCATCGCGGCCCGGCTTGATTTCGCGGCGGCAACGGCGATACACCCACAGGCATGGATTTGTTCTCTTTTGCGGCGGATCAGTCGCCGTCCTCAACCCAGCCACTGGCGGAACGTTTGCGCCCTCGTCGTTTGGAAGACATCCTCGGGCAACCTAAAATACTCGGGGAGAAAGCCCCGTGGCGCCGTCTCGTGGAGTCGGGGCAGATTCCGAGCCTCATTCTGTGGGGGCCGCCGGGAACGGGTAAAACCACCTTCGCTCTTTTGCTGGCGCAAAAGGTGGATGCCGAATTTGTGACCGTCAATGCGATCGAGACGGGTGCCAAAACATTGCGCGAACTTGGAGAAGAGGGCAGACGTCGGCGAATTGAACACCGTCGCCGGACCTTGCTCTTTATCGATGAGATTCATCGCCTCAATAAAAGCCAGCAGGATGTCCTTCTCCCGTTCGTCGAAAAAGGCGATTTTCTACTCGTAGGCGCGACGACCGAAAACCCGAGCTACGAGATTAACTCGGCTCTCTTGAGCCGCTGTCGCATCCTTGTATTTGAACGCTTGTCTGAAGACGATCTGAAGCTTCTCATTGACCGGGCTGCGAGCGCCTGCCAGGTCAGCGTGAGTGAGTTACTGTCGCCCGAAGCCGTCCAGTCGGTGCTCCAGTTCTCCGATGGGGATGCCCGTCGGTTGCTGAATTTGATGGAGACCCTTTGCTCTCTTAAGAAATCGTCGGAAGGCGGAACTGCGGAAACAACTGAGCTCACTTGGCCGCTTTCGGCCGAAAGTCTTGAAGAGATTCTCAGTTCGACCACTGCAGTCCGCTACGACAAAGGCGCGGATGAGCACTACGACACAATTTCTGCGTTCATTAAGAGCGTGCGTGGCTCGGATCCTGACGCCGCCGTCTATTATCTCGCCCGTATGATTAAGGGCGGAGAAGATCCAGTTTTTATCGCGCGTCGCCTTGTTATTCTGGCGAGCGAAGATATTGGTAACGCCGACCCGCGCGCGTTAACGGTCGCGGTTTCGGGGTTGCAGGCCGTGGAGTTGGTTGGCTGGCCGGAAGCCGCCATCACCCTGGCGCAAGTGACGACCTATCTGGCTTCGGCCCCCAAATCTAACCGTTCATACGTTGCTCTCCAAAAAGCGCAAGAGCTGGTCGAGCGGACCGGAACCGTTCCGATTCCCCTAAGCCTGCGTTCCGCCAAAACCTCCGCCATGAAGACGTTGGGGTACGGGAAGGGCTATCGCTACTCCCACGACAGCGAAAAGGGCTATATCCGTCAGCGTTTCTTGCCGGAAGAGCTGGGGGATGTGAAATTGTACGAACCTTCCGATCACGGATTCGAGAAAACCATTCGTCAATACTTGGAGTGGCTGAGGTCGTAAAATAAAGAAGCCGTCCCCCAAAGGACGGCTTTTCATGGAATGTTTAGAACGGCCGACTCGCGACGATGCACACGCAAGGCTCGTCGCCTTCGGTTGATTTCGAATGTCTTGTGTTTGCCGGAATATCGATCCGATCTCCCGGCCTCAAAAGAATCTGGTTGCCAGAAATATTCATGAACAAAGCGCCCGACATCACGATTCGAACTTCATCGAAAGGATGTCGGTGGTCAGGGATCACCATTTTTGGAGGCAACACCTCTTCTGTCGGCGTTAATCCTTCTGCTTCAAAAATCATTTTAATTTGTTCCGGTGTCGGCAAAACAGGGGCTTGCCATCGAGTCACCACCATTTTTCGCCTCTATCATCCAAGTATGGTTGAGCGTCGAGTCGTGTCGAAAGACTTTTCATTTTTTGTGTCAACACGACGGACGTGTCTCTCGAAATAAGACACAATACCGCATTTCGTTTCGTATTTGTACACGGGATTAGAGCTGTTAACTGCAATTAAATCCTGGACCTTAAGGAGTGATTTACTGGGGACGAAGAGTCGGGAAAGCAAAACGGTTTGTGGAGGCAACTTGAGCTGCATGCCCGTTCTTCAAGAGCAAGAGAAGTTGTTGGCGGACGTCCTTGGTTTCGTTGCTAAAACAAAAGGGCTTCGCGGAGTTCTAGTCGGCAAGCATGAGGCTCGTGTTCAGCAAATTGCGGACGGGAAATCGATTCCGATTCACGCATGCGAGCTCGAATCAGTTATTTTTCGCACGGATTCTCGTGGAGCGGATTTCATTCAGGTGAATTTCACGACAGGTAAGAAGATTCTCATCACGGATACTTTAATTGGTTTCAAACCCGCACAGCCTCGAGGGGTTGATGTCACTCGGATTCCTCGAGTGGTCACGACGCCCGACGTATTGAGCGTCTTTGAAGCTATTCAGGAAACGCTTCATGATTCCGGCCCCGATTCTTATGAGATGTCGATTCTAAAAAAGATTTTTGAAGCTGTTGTTCGCGGAGGAGAAGCGGTTGGCTTTGACTTCTCTCAAGAAAGATCTTGGCTTGCTCGTGTGCCTTTGATAGGCGGGCGCGCGACTTCGTGAGGGAAATGACTGCTTAAGCTCTCAGCAAAATCGCGTTTATACTGCGTGTTAAGTCCAGTCGTGACGGCCTCTTCGGCCAGTTTTACGTTGTTCCTTCGAAAAAGAGATTGACGATGGGGCATTTTTTCCAGCATTTTGGGCGCTCCTTCGATTTCAGTGGGGGCATAGCTCAGCTGGGAGAGCATTAGCTTTGCAAGCTAAGGGTCGCAGGTTCGATCCCTGTTGCCTCCACCAGTTTCAAAAGAATTTCGAAAAAAATTTGAAATTCTTTCGAAACGGCAGTTGACAACGAAGTTCGGCTGCAATAGAAATCGGGTTTCGCAAACGAACCGACTGAAAAGACCGAAAGGTGCTTTCAGCACGTCAGCGAAGCAGAAAATCTAATTGGTTCCGGCTAGTTAGAATTTCGCTTCGAGTTCGAAGCCCGAAAGAGGATCGAAATCGAAAGTGAGAAAAAGTTGACCGACAGGTTGGCTTTTGCTAGAAGTTTCGGTCCTCGCGCAATTCGCTCTTTGAAAACTAAATAGCTAGTTGACCAAGTGTTTGGGTCCCGATTGAGCGTTAGCTTGATTGGGTTTTAATTTGCACACGGAACTCGATTCTCCGAGTTTTAAAGTTTCGCTGCGAGACTTCTCACGGGTCACGCAGCAAAAGATTTAACTGGAGAGTTTGATTCTGGCTCAGAACGAACGCTTGCGGCGCGCCTAATACATGCAAGTCGAACGAGGTGGCAACACCTAGTGGCGCACGGGTGAGTAACGCGTGGATAACCTGCCCCTCAGTGGGGAATAACCATCCGAAAGGATGGCTAATACCGCATGAGACCACAGTATCTGCGGATACAGGGGTTAAAGATTTATCGCTGAGGGATGGGTCTGCGTGGGATTAGCTAGTTGGTGAGGTAATGGCTCACCAAGGCGACGATCTGTAGCTGGTCTGAGAGGATGGCCAGCCACACTGGAACTGAGACACGGTCCAGACTCCTACGGGAGGCAGCAGTAGGGAATATTGCGCAATGGGGGAAACCCTGACGCAGCGACGCCGCGTGAGTGATGAAGGCCTTAGGGTCGTAAAGCTCTGTTGAATGGGACGAAAACAATGACGGTACCATTCGAGGAAGGCCCGGCTAACTTCGTGCCAGCAGCCGCGGTAAGACGAGGGGGCCTAGCGTTGTTCGGAATCATTGGGCGTAAAGCGTGTGTAGGCGGCCATTCAAGTCAGTTGTGAAAGCCCCGGGCTCAACCCGGGAAGTGCTTCTGATACTGTTTGGCTTGAGTACCGGAGAGGGTAGTGGAATTCCTGGTGTAGTGGTGAAATGCGTAGATATCAGGAGGAACACCGGTGGCGAAGGCGGCTACCTGGCCGTGTACTGACGCTGAGACACGAAAGCGTGGGGAGCAAACAGGATTAGATACCCTGGTA
>CALBDW010000185.1 GCA_937927435.1 uncultured Bdellovibrionales bacterium | reverse complement strand
CTATCAGCTGATACAAAGTTATCGGAATAACGTGGCCGTGTATCAGGCTCGGAAGGAGCAGCTGAGGAAGCAGATCGAAAAGCTCGTCAGTATCGAAAAAAACATCAAAAAGCAGGAGAGTCTGCTTGCGGCTGAGCACAAGGAAAAAACGAAGGTTGCCTCCACACTTGAAAAGGTGCGCCTCGAAAACCTGAACCGCATGCGGGATCTACGTAATAAAGGAAAGGGTCTGACGGACGAGGAGGCTGCGCAGCTTTCGGACCTCTTAAAGCCTTCGATTTATGAGAGGAAAGGCCAACTTCCGCCGCCGGTTGCGGGTGTCGTCGTGCAGGACTTTGGTCTCATAAGCGATGAGAAGTACAAAATTAAGCTCAGCCACAAAGGCTGGCGGTATTTAACCGCGCCGGGTGCGCCGGTCGAGGCGATCTTCGACGGCAAGGTCATTTATTCCGATCACGTGAAAGGATACGGGCACACGGTCGTTCTCGACCATGGTGACCATTACTACTCCGTGTACGCGCATATCTCTCGCCCGAAGGTGAAAGCTGGTGATACGCTGAAGCAGGGGGAGGCGTTCGCGGAGGCGGGACCGCTCGGAAAGGGCGGGGGCGACGGGATTTACTTTGAGATCCGGCACTTTTCGGAACCGGAGAATCCCACGAACTGGATTTCGAAAAAGGAGATTCGCCAAGCTTCTCTCGAATAGAGGGTTCTGGCGCGAGCCGCGCGACATAGGAGAAGAGGATGGGAAAAAAGCGGATCAAAACGGTTTTATACGCGGGCGTAATCGTACTCGCATTCGCTTTGGCGCTTCAGTTTTCGGGTATCGCGCCGTCGCTCGTCGCGCAGGCCAAGGATCGATATCAGGACCTGCAAACCTTCGCTAAAGTTCTGAACCTCGTGCAGCAGTACTATGTTGAAGAGGTCGATGTTCAGAAGCTTATCTATGGCGGCATCAAGGGAATGCTGCAAGAACTCGATCCGCACACGAACTTCCTGCCACCGGATATTTATAAGGAATTTGAATCCGAAACGAGCGGCGAGTTCGGTGGAATCGGCATCGAAATCACGGTGCAGAATGATGTTCTCACGGTGATTTCTCCGATCGAAGACACGCCCGCTTGGGCAGCCGGCATTCAAGCCGGCGACAAGATCGTTGCGATCAACGGAGAGAGCACGAAAGGTTTCAGCTTGGCTGAGGCGGCCCAGCGCATGCGCGGGAAGAAAGGCTCAAAAGTACGCCTGACGATTTACCGGGAAGGATTCGATGAGCCGAAGGACTTCGTTATCGAACGCGGAACCGTTAAGATCCGTTCGGTGAAGATGACGGATCTGGAAGATGGCTATGTCTACATCCGGTTGACGAGTTTTATCGAAAACTCAGCTTCGGAATTCGAAAAAGCGCTCAAAGCGACGCAGGCGAAATACAAGAAGATCCACGGGGTCATTATCGATTTGCGTCGTAATCCGGGAGGTCTTCTCGACCAGGCGGTGAAGATCAGCGACATGTTCCTTGATGGGGGAACGATTGTCAGCACAGTGGGCCGTAATCAACGGGAAAAGGAAGTTATTTACGCGAAAAAAGAGGGCACGTATACGGGCTTTCCCGTCATCGTCCTCGTCAACGAGTATTCGGCCAGCGCCAGCGAAATCGTCGCCGGCGCCCTTCAAGACAATAAACGGGCCGTCATCATGGGCAAGCAGACGTTCGGGAAGGGCTCCGTCCAATCGGTTGTTAAACTGGGCGACGGATCAGGCCTGAAACTGACGGTTGCAAGATACTTCACTCCGAACGGACGCTCCATTCAAGCCGAGGGCATCACGCCGGATATTGAACTCGACGAAGTCGATATCGACGCCTACAGGAAGGCGATCATCAAACGTGTCGTACGCCGGGAGCAGGATATCGCCGGTCACTTACAGGGTGAACGGGAGAAGGCACAAGCGAAGAGTTTGAAGAAGGGCGAGAAGTTTGAAGCCTGGTGGAAGAAGGACGAGAATAAGGATAAGAACGAAAAGCTGAGTCCTAAAGATGAACTTCTCACGAGGGATTACCAGGTTCTCCAAGCCTACAATTATTTGAAGGCTTGGAGCGTGATGGAGCGAGTCGACCTCAAAGACCAGAGCGGCGAACAGCGGAGTGCCGCCAATTAAACGGAAAACAGTTCTTCGAGTCGGAGCGTTTCTTTCGCTTCACCTAAGACTGCGCTTCGCTCAACGTCTGAGTTGAGCAGCGCGGGATCGAAGCTTTTTTCAAAAAAATCGCAGACACGGCCGAAATTGATGCCGTGTTCGAGGAGTTCCTTCAACGTGACTCCTTGGGTCCGTTTTTCCAAACGGTGACCGTCGTTTTGGACGACCAATGCGGTGTGGAAGGCGGCTGGAGGCGTTCGCGCTTCGCCTTCCAACTCTCCGATCCAAGTTTGAATCGCCCGTTGAACCGGAAGCGCGCTCGCAAGATCATGGCTTCTCACGATCAGGTGGTAGTCGCCGTCGAAATCGTCGATCGCGCAGGCCCAATGATAGGCGAACGCGACGGAATCTTTATCAACCGGCAGCCCGTCGTCACCGAGTACGGGCGAGCTTCGAGCGATGATGAAATCGTTGCACCCGGACGCGTCGTCCATGCGGAAGCGCCAGGCGATGGAATCTTGGGCGTGGAACTCCCTCTGGAAGCTCAGGCTCCGGCAATGACCGCTATACACAGGAACGTGACCGTCGTTCGGCGCCGAGGCCATGGCGGCGAGTGCGGCCTTCACTTCTTTCCGGGAGCAATCGCAAGGATAGGCTTTCCTGGTCAGGACGGCCGTTCGGAACAGCTCGAAATGCCGATCGCGAAATTCACTCTGGGTAAGAAGGATATCGGGGACGAGTCCTAGAGATTGAAGATCGTTGAGTTGGTGTTCCCGCACGCCGGGAATGACGCGCGGTTGGTCGATGTCCTCGATACGGACGACCCAAGGGACTTGAAGGGCCCGGGCCCACTGATGCGAGACCCAGGCGGTTCGTAAGTTGCCGATGTGGAAGTGCCCAGTCGGAGAGGGAGCGAATCTGACGCCGCCTGTCCGTGGAGCTTTCAACTTACGCGTTCTCCTTTTCGAGTTCTTCCTTGCTGACTTCGTCGATGTTGGCTTTCGAGATCACGTAGTTGAGGACTTTTTCCTCGGTGATCTGGTAAGCCAACCGCGCACGTCTGTCGCGATCCTTGTAGAACTCTTTCATTTGCTTCAACTCGATGCCCATCGAGTTAGCGAACTCCTGCAGCTTCAACTCGATATCAGAGTCCGTCGCACGGAGATTGTGCTCTTGAGCCAGTTTATCGACCAGGAAACTCGACTGGATCATGTACGAAGCGGTTTGCTCAAAGTCCGCATCCCACTTCTGCTTATATTCTTCGAACTGCGCTTTATCCATGCCCTGTTGCTGCATGCGCTTCTCGAAATCGTCGATCAAAGCTTTTTTCTGCTCGGCCAAGAGCGACTTCGGAACTTCGACCGGGTTGCGGTCGACCAGGGCTTTCATCACGCGGTTTTTGAGATCGTCTTCGATGCGTTTCGATTCGCGCTTTTCGAAGTCCGTACGGATCGTGTCTTTCAAAGCCGCGAGAGTTTCGAACGGACCGATCGACTTCGCGAATTCGTCGTTAAGTTCGGGAAGTTTTTTGGTCTTCAACTCTTTCAGCGTAACCTGGAACTCGACCGGTTTGCCGGAGAGATCGGCCACATGATAGCCTTCCGGGAACTTCAGGTTCAGGGTTTTCGAAGAGCCCGGTTTCATGCCGACGATGCCGTCTTCGAAGCCGGGAATGAACGTGTTGCTGCCGAGTTCGAGAGAGAAACCTTCGGCTGCGCCGTTTTCAAGCTCGTGGCCGTCTACGAAGCCCTTGAAATCGATAACGGCGACATCGCCGTTTTGGGCGGCGCGATCTTCGACGACTGGAATGGTTTCCGCGCGGGATTTGCGGATTTCCTCGATCGTGTTGTTAACCATTTCATCGGTCACCCAGAGCTTCTCTTTTTTCACGCGCAAGCCTTCAACCTGCTGCAACTTCACTTCGGGACGGACTTCAAACTCCGCGGTGAAGGTGAAGTCCTTGTTTTCTTCCAGAGGATCAAATTCAATCGTCGGGAAGCTGATCGGTTCGAGAGAGTGCTGCTCAAGCGCGTTCACATAGTTCTTTTGAATGATGTCCTGGATGACGTCTTGTTTCACGCGCTCGCCGTATAGGCTCCGAATGGTGCTCAGGGGAGCTTTACCCTTGCGGAACCCTTTAATGGTAATGTTCTTCTGTACCATGCGAAGGGCGCGTTCAAATGCGGCTTGTACTTCAGCAGCCGGAACTTCAATATTGAGTTTGCGGCCCAAGGTTGAAGGAGATTCAAGGCTCGATTTCATTACAACTCCTAATAAAAGGAACGAAAAACCGAATATGAAACGGTGCGTGAAAGAGGTGAGATATTAGGAGACAAATGCCCCAAAATCAAGTTCAGGCTCCCGTTCCAGGAGGGGGCATTAAGCAAAAAATACTATTTGTCTCCGGAAAGGGCGGGGTCGGAAAGTCGCTCGTGGCGGCGGCAGTCGCCCGCCGTGAGGCTGAAGCGGGGCGCCGGGTTCTTTTGGTCGAAATCGGCGACCTCAGTTATTTCAAGGACCTCTTTCACTTGGAAAGGGTGGGGCACTCGCCGGTCCGGGTCCCGGGTCAGGGATTCGATCTGGCGATCTGGAACGGCGAAAGCTGCCTGCGGGAGTACGTTCTCCATTACCTGAAGCTCCGGCGTCTCTATCACGTCTTTTTCGAAAACCGCGTGATACGCGCCCTTATCAATATCGCACCCGGTTTGAATGAAATTGCCATTCTCGGAAAAATCACGAGCGGGATCCGCAAGGTGGGACCGCCGCTCGATTACGATCTCATCATCGTCGATTGTTATGCGACCGGACACGCCTTGGCCCTTTTGGGGGCGCCGCGCGGACTGATGGAGGCTGTGAAAATCGGGCCCATGGGCGCCCAGAGTCGGGAGATTGATTCCGTTCTTCGAGATCCGGATCTCACGGCGTTTTGGATCGTCACTTTGCTCGAAGAAATGCCTGTCGCGGAAACTCTGGAGTTCTATCAGCGGCTTCAAGAGGAATTCGGCATTCAGAGCGAAGTGATCGTCAACAAGTATCTCCAACTGCCGATCAGTGAGAGAGAACTGGAAACAATCGCAGAGGGGGACGCGCAGGGGCTCGGCGAATTTGCCCGCTATTTAGGCGCGGTGGCCGAACGGCAGGGGCGTTTCTTGAAAGCGCTCGAGAAAGCGGGCGCCCCTCTACGGAAGATTCCTTTGATATTCACGACTGAAACGGATTGCCTCATTCGAGAGGCTGAGGAGGCCTTACGCACAACTTAGATTCGGTTCTCAATCAAAGCGAGATCGTTGTTTGCGTCGGAAGCGGCGGTGTAGGGAAGACGACCATGGCGGCTGCGATCGGCGCGCACGCGGCGCAAAGTCTCGGGCGGCGCGTACTCGTCCTGACGGTTGATCCAGCCAAGCGGCTGGCGACCGCTTTAGGGCTAGATCTCAATTCGTCCGATGAGAGAGTTGTTCCTCTTGAGCATGCGAAGGGAACGATGGCAGCCGCCGTGATCGATTCGAAGAAAATTTTCGACGAGTTCATCCGGTCCCATGCCGCCCGATCCGAAGTCGTCGAACGTATCACCAGGAACCGATTGTACGAGCAACTTTCGACGACGCTGTCCGGCTCCCAGGAATTCACGGCGCTTGAAAGGCTTCTTCAGGCATATGAGTCGGGAAAATTCGACTTGATCATTCTTGATACTCCTCCAACCAAACATGCAATGGACTTTCTGACGGCCCCGCACCGGATCAGCGCCCTTTTTCAGGATTCCGTCATGAAATGGTTTATGAACCCGGATGCGGAGTCGAAGAGTTTTATCGCGGGGCTTATCGGCAGGGGAACGCGCATGGCCCTCAAGTCGCTCGAGGTTTTAACGGGCGGCGCCTTCATTGAGGAGTTGGTCGACTTTTTCTCCGCGATCCGCTCGATTCAAAAGGTCTTGCGCGAGCGGAGCGAAAGGGTGTTGGAGCTTTTAAAAAGTCCCAGAACGAGCTTCGTTGTTGTCACGAGCTTCGACGAAGCCAAGCTTCTTGAGGCCCGATACTTACAAGAAGAGCTTTCGCATCTTCGGTACCACTTGAAGGCGGTGATCATCAATCGGGCCTTCCCATTGGGAGTCCCAAGCGACATTCAGGCGGTGCCGGAAGGAATGAGTCCAGGGAGCTACGTGAAGGTCCTGAATTTCCACCGGCTGTTTAGGGAATATCACGCCATTCGATATAATCTTTATGAAAAGTTCTGTCGCGGATTGAAATCCAGCATCGCCGTTTTACGTGTGCCCGAATACCAAGTGGACGTACACGGGCTTTCCGACCTGCAGGAGCTGGGAAAGGTTCTCGGAGGCAAGGAGCAAGGTTCATGAGATTGAACTTCTGGAAAATCGCGGCAACGGTGTTCAGCGTCTTTTCGGCTATTGCCCTGACAGCCTGTCAGTCGTCCCGGAAGGCGGGCGAATCCTCCGTGAAGTCTCGGGGTATCGTCGAAATCGTTTTGACGGAGCTTCGTTTGTTTAACGAAATGAATGCACCGGAAGATTTACGGCGCGCGGTTCGATACATTAACGCGCAAAAATACGAGGAGGCACTCAAACTCATCGACGAGTTCGTCAAACGGGAGCCGGCTTCACCTTATACGCAGTCGGCGCAACTCAATGCGGGGCGCGCCCTTGAAGGTCTGGGTCGCTGGAACGAAGCGATCGAACGATACCGCGGTGTTGTCGCCATGACGGAGGGCGTGGCGCCGAAGCTCCAGGCGATGGCGCTCTACCGCATGTCTTTCTGTTACGAAGCGCTTGGCGAGGATCAATCGGTTGTGGCGACTTTGATCGATGTTTCCAACCGGAGCGCGTATTTGCCTGAAGAGGTGGCGACGGCTGAGGTGCCGGCACGGATCGCGGCGGCGTATGCGCGATCGGGCAATTTCGATACGGCCCTCAAGTACTACAACATCGCCGAACGAGGCTTGCTGCGCCTGAAGCGCTTGGCGGCTGAAGAGAAGGGGCGGGTGCCAGACTGGTTGGCACGGACGCTATATTACATGGGCACGATGTCTTTTCGAAGAGTTCATTGGGACGATTTTGAGAGCGCGCTCCGTCCTCTCGCCTACGGGCAAGTTTACCTGCTTGAAGCCGCTGAATTGGGCGTCGATCCGTGGTCGGATCTGGCTGCCAAAGACTTGATGTCCCTCTACGGCGATCTTTGGAGAGTGATCGAAAACGTGCCGGTGCCATCGGGAGCCGAGGATCCCGTCGTGGCCCATCGCGGGGTGCAGACGCAGCAGTGGGCGCGATGCGGCTTGCTTGTCGAACATATGCAGGAATTACGCGCGCGGGTTGCGCCCCGTGCTTCGGGCGCGAACGCGACTCAGAGTCTTCAGGTTCGGGAGCTTCTCGATTTTCTTTCGGATCTGGATGGAAAAATCGGTCAACTTCTCGCGCAACGTCCCGCGGGAGAGGGTCTGACGCCCGAGTCACTTGAACGCTTTTCGCGTGTTCGTGGACACGTTATCGCTCCGGACCCGTCGCTGGAGCGACTTTATCTCGAAAGCGTGCGCAAATCGCGTCACAAGCTGCCGTTGCGTGATTCCCAGGATCCGAATCTATGAATTTCGTTCAGGCTTTTTTTATCGGGTTCGGCGCACCGTTTGCTGGCGTGCAGCTCATTCTATCGAATCGTCGTCTGTTTCGTACGGCACTGCTGCCGTTTTTACTCACGGCTTTCGTTTTTATCGCCGGTCTTGCGGCGGGATTCCCTTTTCTCGTGCAGCACATTCCCTTGATGGCTGCGGGAGGGCTCGCTCTCATCGGTTTGTCCTCCAGCAGCATCGCGTACGCGATTCTTTATTGGATCATCGTGGTGTTGGCGTGGCCCGCGGCGCTATTCGGTCTCATTTACGTGTTATTTCTCATCTCACGATTGATAGCGACTCCGTTTTACGCGTACCTTGCCGAGCGAGTTCTTATTGAACGGGGCCTGATTCCGGACCGTCCTTTTGAATTTATCGACTTTATTGTCACCAACTGGCGCCTTTTGGGTGTCTCTCTCGTCAAAGTTGTCGTATTTCTAATCGCCGGTTGCTTGCTTTTTATACTGTCGTTTTTCCCTGGGTTGGGCTTGGTCACCGGACTGGGATATCTTTTGATGGCGGCATTCGATGTGGTTGATATCTCGTTCGAGGGAATGCGACTGGGGCTTCGCGAACGAGTCCGGATTTTTCGGGAAGAGTTGCCCTCATTTTTGGGTTTGGCGACAATGATGGGACTTGTCTTTCTCGTTCCCGGACTCAATTTCTTCCTGTTCCCAGCCGCGGTGGCGGGTGCAAGCGACATTATTCAGTATCGATTCGCTCGAGGGAGGTTCAGTTGAGCATCCAAGATACGATTCACCGGCAGATCGTGCGTAACCTCGATAAAATCGACAACTGGTTCGCGGGCCTTCGCTCCCAAGTCGAACTGCCGTTTTATTCGAGCTACGATATTCGCGATTCGGGTTACAAGGTCGCCAATGTTGATGCGAATATCTATCCCGCCGGTTTTAACAATATCTGCCCGACGGATCGCGAAAACGCGTCGCCGCTGGTCGCCGAATACGTCAAGCGCCACTATGGCGAGGAGGCCCGCCGGATTCTTATCCTGACTGAAGAGCATTCCAACAACCCTTATTATTGGGATAACGTCGCCACTTTGCGCGATATCATTGCGAACGCCGGGCTTGAAGTTCGGATCGCGTTTCCGCGCGCTCCGGCGGACCAACCGTTTGTCATGAACAGTGCGACTCGGGGCGCGGTGGAGGTGCACGGCGCCGTGATCGAAGAAGGTAGGATCAGCGTCCGTGATTTCGCGCCCGATGTGGTCGTGAGCAATAACGATTTCTCCGAGTTTTATGCCGAATGGGGCGAGCGGCTCGTGAGCCGTCTTAATCCGCCTCGTGAGTTGGGATGGTACCGGCGCAAGAAGAGTACGTATTTCAAACATTACAACCGGCTCTGCACCGAGTTCGCTCAATTGATCGACGTTGATCCGTGGCTCCTCACGATCGAAACGGAACTCTTTGAGAACTTCGATATCTCGGACGAAGCGAGCCGCGACCAGCTCGCCGTGCGGGTTGATGAGGTGCTCGCGAAACTGAGAGCCCAACATGAAAAGCACGGTGTTCAAGAAGAGCCCTTCGTTTTCATCAAAAACAATTCGGGTACCTACGGACTCGGGGTGATTCCTGTTAAGTCCGGGGACGACGTGCGGAATCTCAACTATAAATCTCGCAAAAAGATGAAAGCGGCTAAAGGCGGGCGAGACATCGAGGAAGTCATCATCCAGGAGGGTGTGCGCTCGATTGTACGGGCCGACGGAGTGACCGCCGAGCCGGCCATCTACCTGATCGGGTGCAAACTCGCCGGCGGCTTCTTGCGTACGCACGCCGAAAAAGGGGACACCGAGAGCTTGAATTCGCCCGGCGCGATTTACAAGCGACTTTGTGTTTCCGACCTCAAGATCTCCGTCGAGGGTCATCCGCTGGAGAACGTTTACGGATGGATCGCAAAAATCGGTGTTCTCGCCATTGGTCTTGAAACCGCCGAGATGGGCGTAAAATATCGTTGGTAGGACCAACGTCGGCTTCAGGTTTTCGAGGAAGTTTGCCGATAAGGGAAGAGCCGAAGGCCATACCGGCGTTTCGCTTTGTGTGCGGAACGGGTGATGGCCGCGCTGAGAAGGGAAGAGGACCAATGGCAAACAAAGGCATTTTCGCCGCCGCAGCCGTTTTTGCGTTGGCCATAGCGGCCGGGCTTTACGGCGGATCGAAATCCTGGAACGGCGTTGTTTATTTGGCCGACGGATCCCGTTTCCAAAACGGTCGGACGCCGGCCGCGATCAAGCGTGAACTTGATTTCTCGAGACTCGACGGCGCCGAACTCATCACGGCGACGCAAAAGCGGCTTGTTTCCGCCGCGCGCACGATCATTCAAAACGGTCTCGTCGGCGTGGAGCTGGGCCATTTCGTGACCCGGGACGAGCATGGGCAGCGCCGCCTTGCGTGCGACTATGCGTATGACCGCATTCTGCTTCGTTTTGAAGGCGACGGCATTGCTTCCGCTGGAGAAAAGCCGATCATGGAAATCGACGGTCCGTGCCGGTCCTCGCTGGACGATATCTCGAGAATCGAACCGGTTTGGATTCCTGTCGATAAGATCTTGCATACCCGTCCGGCGAACATGGAACTCGATTTTTACCAAGATGTGAAATTCAAGTTCGACCACATGGGCGATACGTGGCCGTTAAGCTGGAACTTGCAATACGTACGGCTTTACAACAGCCATGAGCCCGGTCGTGAGGTGACTATCTCCGCCGGTCAGATTCGGGAGATTCGTTCGTCTCCCCTCGTCGTTCATTGGTTTGAAACAGGGCGCGAGCCGAGCGGCGCCCGCGCCCAGTACTAAGTTTCTACTCGTGTGCCATCGCCATCTGCACGAACGTGCGGACCATCACGCCGCTTGCGCCTTTACGCGCGCAATACGGCAGGCGGTCGCCCGTGTGCCAAGCGGTTCCCGCGATGTCGAAGTGGGCCCACGGAATGTCTTTCGGAACGAACTGCTCGAGGAAGGCCGCAGCGGTCGCCGATCCTGCTCCCTTCGTGTTACTGATGTTTGAGATATCAGCGAAAGTTCCCTTGATGTCTTTTACGTGGAAGTCAGAAAGCGGCATGCGCCAGACCCATTCACCCGACTTCTCGGCGGCGTCTTGGATTTGTCCCGCGAGTTTGTCGTTACGGGTGAAGTATCCCGTGTAGATGTTGCCGAGAGCGACGACCATGGCACCCGTCAAAGTGGCGGCGTCGAGGATCATCGCCGGTTTCTGTTCAGCCGCGTACACGAGCGCGTCGGCCAAGATCAGGCGGCCTTCGGCGTCGGTGTTGTTGACTTCAATCGACTTACCGTTGCGAGCGACGACGATATCGCCCGGTTTGTTGGCCGCTGGACCCGGCATGTTTTCGGTCGCCGGGACGAAAGCGATCGCGTTCACTTTCAATTTGAGTTTCGCGATAGCCAGCATTGTGCCGATGACGGCCGCGCCTCCGCACATGTCGTATTTCATTTCGTCCATACCGGACGACGGTTTGATGCTGATACCGCCGGAGTCGAAGGTCAGGCCTTTGCCAACGAAGCAGATCGGCCGTTTCGAGGCGGCGGCGCCGTTGTATTCCATGATGATGAACTTCGGTTCTTGGGTACTGCCGAGGGACACGCTCAAGAATGCGCCCATTTTTTCTTTTGCGATGCGGGCTTTGTCCCAAACGGTGACTTTCAGCTTCGTGCCTTTGGCCGCTTTAACGGTTTCTTCGGCCAGGATCGTCGGAGTCATACGGTTACCAGGACGGTCACCCAGCCAACGCGTGAAATTCACACACTCGGCGATGATGCTGCCGGTTTCGAGGCCGCGTTCGTAGCTCTTCGTTTTTTGCGAACTCACGATGTCGAGGCGCTCAAGGCCCGCATAGCCTTTGTCATTCTTTTCTTTGAATTCGTTAAAATCGTAGCTGGCGAGCAGGGCACCCTCGGTGAGGGCTTGAATCGTCGCATCGGCGCTCAGGCTGTTGTGCGGAAGCGAATCGAGCGCAAGCGATGCGGATTTGACTTTCGCGCCTTTCAGGGCGTTCACCGCCGAAGCCGCGGCTTGGCGCAGGTGTTCGTGGGTGAACTCTTTTGCGTTTCCAAGGCCGACGGTCAGAAGGTGGCGAGCCCCGGCCAAGCCGGTATCGCGGAAAAGAATGGTTTCATTTCGCGATCCGGAAACACTGCCGTCCTCGATAGCGGCTTGGACCTTCGTTTGAATCGCTTTCGAGACGCCTTCGATGAAGGCCTTGGCGGCGTTTCCGGCGTCTTTTTCGGCCTTCACTTTTCCGCTGTTTTTCTTGTCAGCTCTTTGCGCGACGAACACAACCAGCGCGTCCGTTGCCAAATCTTCAAGAGACGAACGTTTCACAACATCGACTTTTAGCGGGACTCTCATAATGAAACTCCAATTGCGCCGAATTTTCTGCTGCGCATCAAGTATCTAAAGTTGTTTGAGTTGCACGAAGTTCACGTATCACATCGAGTAGGTTCAAGAAAAGCTAATTCACGTCTTTATTTCCGGCCCGGAAAGACCGACAAGGTCTTGTCAACTCGGAAAGAGTTACGAGATTATCCGTGGGCCGTTCTTTATGGATTTCCGCATGCTTACGCTATGCGGAATGTTCACCAAAGAATGATCGCCCTTAAAGGTGGCCGGAACAGCCGCCATCTAGAATGGATTCTCGGAAAAGGTAAAATCGAGTTGAACGCAGATTTTTGAGTGGGAGATCGCAGTGGAGTCCCCGCTGCAGATAGGACAGCTTCCACGTTAGAGGAGAGGGGAACAACAAGTGCCGCTAATTCCGATCGTGGTCGAACAGACCTCCCGAGGTGAAAGAAGTTACGATATCTATTCGCGTCTCTTGAAAGATCGCATCATCATGATCGGTACGCCGATCACGGATGAAGTGGCGAATCTCGTGATCGCCCAGATGTTCTTCCTTGAGGCAGATAACCCCGATAAAGACATCCAGCTTTATATCAATTCACCGGGCGGAAGTGTCACAGCTGGCCTGGCGATCTACGATATAATGCAGTTCGTAAAGTGCGATGTCGCCACATTCTGCATCGGCATGGCCGCCAGTATGGCTTCACTGCTATTGGCCGCCGGTACGAAGGGCAAACGGTATGTTCTTCCGCACTCCCGTGTTATGATTCATCAACCGCACATAATGGGCGGTCTGTCGGGTCAGGCCAGTGATATTGAGATTCACGCGAAGGAGATGATCAACACGAAGAAGCGGCTGACAGAACTTTACGCAACTCACACCGGCAAGGACTACGACTTCCTGAGCAATGCCATGGACCGGGATTACTTCATGAGTGCCGAGGAGGCGAAGGAGTTTGGGTTAGCAGACGAAGTCGTGAAGTTTCGAAAGCGTTCGTCGAAGTAAGTTTGGTTGCGGTGAGACCAGTAACTAGAGGAAAGAGCGAGAAAGCGAAATGAACAGAAAAGAAGCGACATCAGGTCTTCTCCGTTGCAGCTTCTGCGGAAAGAGCCAGAACGAAGTTAAAAAGTTGATCGCGGGACCCGGCGTTTACATCTGCGATGAGTGCATCGAGCTTTGTAACGACATCATCGCTGAAGAAAGAGAACGTGAAGAAAGCGCGAAACCGACTCTGAAGGTTCCGCGTCCTGTGGATATCAAGGCGCATCTCGATGACTACGTTATCGGACAGGAGCGCGCGAAGAAGGCTCTCGCGGTCGCCGTCCATAACCACTACAAGCGGATCAACGCTCTGAACAGCGCGAAGAAGGACGATGTCGAGCTGCAAAAGTCGAACATCCTTCTGATCGGGCCGACGGGGTCGGGTAAGACGTTGCTCGCGCAAACGATCGCCCGGATCCTTAACGTGCCGTTCGCGATGGCCGACGCGACAACACTCACGGAAGCCGGTTACGTCGGTGAGGACGTCGAGAACGTCGTGCTGAACCTCTTGCAAGCGGCTGATTACGATGTCGAAAAGTGCCAAAAGGGCGTGATCTACATCGACGAGATCGACAAGATCACCCGCAAGTCCGAAAACCCGTCCATCACGCGTGACGTGTCTGGCGAGGGTGTGCAACAGGCGTTGCTGAAGATCCTCGAGGGTACGATCGCGAATCTTCCGCCGAAGGGCGGGCGCAAGCATCCGCAACAGGAATTCATTCAGGTCGACACGACTAACATCCTGTTTATTGTGGGCGGGGCTTTCGTCGGTCTGGATAAAGTTGTGGAAAGCCGCCGTAACTCGAAGTCGCTCGGTATTGCGGCGGACATCCGTACTCAAGGTGAAAAAGAAGCAGGCGAAAACGTCCTTCAATACGTTGAGCCAGATGACTTGGTGAAATTCGGGCTGATCCCGGAATTCATCGGTCGCTTGCCCGTCGTCGCGGTGTTGGATCCTCTCGAAGAGGACGCGCTGGTCGACATTTTGGTGAAACCTAAGAACGCTCTGACCAAGCAGTATCAGAAACTGTTTGGTTACGAAAAAGTGGATCTTAAGTTTACCGACGGGGCACTTCGCGCCATCGCTCGAGAAGCGCTCGCGCGCAAGACCGGCGCTCGCGGTTTGAGGGGTGTATTAGAAAACGCTATGCTTGATATAATGTACGAAATCCCTTCCAAACCCAATGTTAAGGCATGTATCATCGATGAAGAGGTCATCACCCTCCGAAAACAGCCTCAGTTAATTTACAGGACTGACGAGGAGATTGAGGATCTCGCCAAATCCGATGATTCGGCCGAGAGTGCGTAAACCTCGAAGCGTGAAAAAAAGTATAGCGTCACGTCCTGAAGTTCTGAGAGGGTAAGAAAGACGCGGTTCTTTAGAAAAGTTGACAAAGCTTTTAAAGAACCGCCGGAGGGGGACTTCGGGACACAGAGCCCAAAATTAAAGACAGACAGGCGGGATTAACCGACTTTCGCTTTCGGTTGATCGGATATGGCGAACCCTCGGAACACAGCTTCCGAGGAGGCAACATCGCCCTCCGACAAAGAGGCCTGCTCTTTGGTTTCAGGGCGATAATGGCCCCGGATTTTTCAACCCTGAGCGATCGGCAGAGAGCCATTGGAAGGAGACGCTATGAGTGAGGGACCCGGACGGTCTGGAACCTATAAACTCCCGCTACTCCCTTTACGGGATCTGATCATTTTCCCGCACATGATGATGCCGCTTTTCGTAGGGCGTGAGAAAAGCATCAACGCCCTCGAAGAGGCTATGAGTAAGCAGCTCGATATCGTCCTCGCAGCCCAAAAGGACGCGAAGACGAACAATCCCGAGCCGGGCGATATTTATGATGTGGGTACGGTGGGCACGATCATTCAGCTTCTGCGCCTGCCTGATGGAACTGTAAAGGTGCTTGTTGAGGGCAAACGTCGGGTCAAAATCGAAAACTTCGTCAGCTCAGAAAACTTCTTCACTGTCGAAGTTTCGGACCTTCCTGAAACGATCGAGAATCCGGTCGAAGCGCAAGCGCTCATGCGCTCCGTGAAATCCACGTTCGAGCAATACGTGAAACTTAACAAGCGGATCCCGCCCGAGATCCTCATGCGCGTTTCGACCATTGAGGTCGCTGGTGAGCTCGCGGACATCATTGTCGCGCAGCTGAACCTCAAGCTTGAAGACAAGCAAAAGATTCTCGAGATCGCGGATCCGGGTAAGCGTCTTGAGCAGCTTCTCAATCTCATGACGGGTGAGATCGAAATTCTCGAAGTCGAAAAGAAGATTCGCACCCGTGTGAAAAAGCAAATGGAGCGCTCGCAGAAGGAGTACTACCTCAACGAGCAAATGCAAGCCATCCAGAAGGAGCTTGGTGAGAAAGACGATTACCAAGCCGAGCTCCAAGAACTTGAAGAGCAGGCGCGCAAGAAGAAGATGAGTGAAGAGGCGCGCGAGAAGACGCTCAAGGAAATCAAGAAACTGAAAATGATGTCGCCGATGAGCGCCGAAGCGACGGTCGTGCGCAACTACATCGACTGGATGCTCGGCCTCCCGTGGTACAATTACTCGACGGACAAACACGACATCGCCGAAGCCGAAAGAATTCTCGACGAAGACCACTGGGGTCTCGAGCGTGTGAAAGAGCGTATCCTCGAGCACCTGGCGGTCCAAGCGATCGCGCCCGATATGAAGGGCCCGATCCTCTGCTTGGTCGGTCCTCCGGGTGTCGGTAAGACGAGCTTGGCGCGTTCGATCGCGAAGGCTCTGAACAAGAACTTCGCCCGGATTTCGTTGGGCGGCGTTCGCGACGAGGCCGAAATCCGCGGCCACAGAAAGACGTACGTCGGCGCGATGCCGGGTAAGATTCTGCAGGCTTTGCGCAAAGTCGATACGGGTAACCCCGTGCTCCTCCTTGATGAGATTGATAAGATGAGCAACGACTTCCGCGGGGACCCGTCATCGGCTCTGCTCGAAGTTCTGGACCCCGAGCAAAACAGCACGTTCGTCGACCATTACCTCGAAGTCGATTATGATCTCTCGAAGGTGATGTTCATCACGACGGCAAACAGCCTGCACACGATTCCGCGTCCGCTTTTGGACCGCATGGAAGTGATCAATATCGAAGGCTACATCGAGAGCGAGAAGTTCCACATTGCTAAGAAGTATCTCGTTCCGAAGCAGATCAAGATCCACGGTCTGGAAGGCCGCAAGGTGACGTTCACCGATCAGGCGATTCGTATCCTGATCCGCAACTACACCAAAGAAGCGGGAGTCCGGAACCTTGAACGTCAGATCGCGAACGTTTGCCGGAAGGTCGCGAAACACTTGATTAAGGAAGCGGCCGCGGCGGAAGCCCGCTCCGTGAAGAAGGGTGAGAAGGCGAAAGCTGATGGTGTCATCCGCCTTAGCAACCGCGGCTATACGGTTACGCCGAACAAGCTCGTCGAACTCCTGGGGCCGCACAAGTACCGTTACGGAAAGATCGAGGAAGAGAACGAAATCGGTCTCACGAACGGTATGGCCTACACGGAAGTCGGCGGGGATCTGCTTGCGATCGAGGCGACCGTGGTGCCCGGACGGGGCAAATTCACGATCACCGGGCAACTGGGTGACGTGATGAAGGAGTCCTGCTCGGCGGCCATGAGCTACGTCCGCTCGCGCGGTCCGCTCTTCGGCCTCGACAAAGACTTCTTCGCGAATGTCGACGTGCACATTCACGTGCCCGAAGGCGCGATTCCGAAGGACGGTCCGTCCGCTGGTATCGCGCTGACGACGAGCATCGTCTCGGCGATCATGAAGATCCCCGTTAAGCGCACGGTTGCGATGACGGGAGAAGTGACCTTGAGGGGTCGGGTGCTCGCGATCGGCGGCTTGAAGGAAAAAATCCTT
>CALBDW010000184.1 GCA_937927435.1 uncultured Bdellovibrionales bacterium | reverse complement strand
AATCTTTCACCTCTTCATCTCAATCTCCAGTCACTGAAGGGCTGATCGGTGCATTCCTATAGCGATAGCAAGTTCACTTTCACCTCTTCATCTCAATCTCCAGTCACTGAAGGGGACGAAACCGGGAATTACGACACCTCTAATTGGAACTTTCACCTCTTCATCTCAATCTTCTCGCAAATGAGGAAGATCATGACCATTACACGATGAAAGCTTGTCGTGAAGTTTCATCTCTAATTCCAGTAAGTCCAAAAGCTAAACACCAATAAGCCAGTATCTATCCTCTCTCCAACAAACCCGATTAGTTTTCTTTATCCCTTAGTAAATATTAAGACACCGAAATTTCCATCTCAACTTGGCTTAGATATGAAAGGCCAGAGCTACTACGACGACGAGTTACAACTTACTTTCCGTGATCGCATAAACAAACAGCGACATAGACAGCCTTAAACATTTTTATTTATTATAGATTGAGCTATTGAAGATCATCCAGCCCTATTAACGCTCAGACGATAAACATAACGCCATGTTTACAGAGAGAATAGACTAGACTTTCGTCGATCAGAAGATGTATCCCGAGCTCAGCAGAATGCCGAAAATGTCCGAACGTAAAGACGACTCTTTCGTTCCGATCGGCTCGATCGAGGCGTCGTAAATCGGGGCTTTTCTCGATCCCGACGACCGAGCACCCATTACGCCCATTCCGAAGCTGGAATTACCCTTAACCCAATTAAAGCCCATGGTTGCGACGACGTAATCTTCCGCGACGTTATCGTCGCTGCCGACAAGAGCGCTGGGGTTGTAGGCCGCCCCAGCGAAGACCTGAAATCCCTCGGAAAACTTAAGCCTGAGACCGCCGTTATAGCGAGTCGTCGCCTTATTCACGATCTCCGCCTCAAGAAGGTCGCCCGAACGAAAACGTTCTTCCGCCTGATGACTGACATCGAGATAAAGATGTACGACCGAGGAAAACCGATACTCCAATCCGACACCGACATCGAGCGGGATTTTATATTCACCGTCGACAGGTTTCGGTCCTTCACTCTGGGTCACACCGCTGGGATGCCGCACAAACGTGGACGAGACTCCAGTTTTTTTAAGAGGTATCATAGGCAGTTGCACACTCAAGCCCACGCGAAGCTTATCGGTCAGCTGACTTTGCATTCCCGCATTGCAGAGGACTCCCGCGATTTCAGCCCTAAAAAAGGAATTTGAAACGAAAGCATTCGGCGTTCCGTTGGTATTGCCCGCGAAGGACACCATCTGGGACGTCTGATACATGGTATACAAGCAGCCGAGTCCCACATCCGTCTCGCGGGTGAGATTGACCGCGAGCGATCCTCCTCCCATCAGAAGCTGGAAATAATTCGTCCGAGAAAGCTGAATCGAAGGATAAATCGGCGAAGAGTATAAGACGGCATCTTCCAACTTGATCTGGTAAGGAACCATGATCGAAAAAGCGAGAGTCCATGGGCTCGTACGCCATGTCGACACAAAAGAATGCGGGATTGCTTGAATACCGGAGGTTGAAAAGTTGAGATCCGTGCCGTCCATCGTTTGCAAAGGCACAATCTCAGATTCGACCTTCATGTAAGCGTTGCCACTCAAAGAAATCCGGTTGTTTTTGAATCCGCCCAAACCGGCGGGATTGAAAATCACGGCCCCGGTCGAGCCGCTCAACGCGACGCCGGTATTTGCCATGAACGCTTCGACTTCTCCGATCGGAAAAAGCAGCCGGTTATCGGTGAAAGAGTCGGCCTGAGCGAATTTCACGGAAACGATGAGAGAACCGCTCCCAACTATAATCGCTAAGCGTTTCCAAATTGACTTCGGCGATTCCATTCGCTCCCCCCACCTCTTTCCTGATGCCCCAGCACGATTTTGCCTTGTGAGGCTAGCATTGGCCGGCTGAGTATGCAACGAACGAGTCATACATAAACTCAAGACGCATATCACTTACCTTGGACCCAACGAAGAACGGGAGAGCGATCTTCCTGCCGCGTTTTCAATTTCGATTGATGGCTCCGCGCCAACTTGACCGCCGCCTCGACGTTCACACGGCCGAACCTGTACCAGGTGTGGAATTTAGAACCGGCGGCGTTCGTGATCCAACCCGGCTCGCATTCGCCTCTATCGGCCGCTTGGACTCATTAATACGATGACGAGATATTGTCTTATGGATAGACAAGTTTCATCGTCCAAAATCGAGCGGGCGAGAGAAAGTTCTTGGGCAATTTCACTCGCTTTTTTAATTTTTTCTGAAAACTGATAGACGGCGAAACCGACGCCGACGCCCCCACAACAAGAACTCAGGCCGCCTTCGATTCCAAAAAGCTCCGCAAATAGTGCCTACTTAGCCTGTTTTGTGCCTATTTCTATTTAGAGTTTATTTAGTTCGCGGAAGTTACACCCGTACCTGGTGTTTCAAAAAACTTTACAGGCTTTTCATGCGGGTGAGTCAGTATCAAGACTTTTATCCGGGATACGACGACTTCGATCTTCGAAATCCCACAAGAAGCCACGCCGCAAAGAGTGCGCCGAAAATTCGACCGGATAGAGGATCGGCAATGCAAGGGCCGCGATCGAAAAGCGAAAGCGCAACGGGCTGAAAACCGACCGCCCTGACCGCATCGCAGCTCAAGGCCAAAACCCTGAAAACAGAGCTCAAAACCAACATGACGATTGAACACGAGACGAAATCGGAACGCGATATTGATCCGCTTTTCTGAATACATGAGACCGTTACTTCACGCACACCAAAGACTCATAATCCGCAATACGTATCATTTTGATACCGCTCCAGTCTTTCAGCCTGGCCTCAGCCCCTTTTTAAACAGATTTTACTCAATCGTTCCAGCCACTTGGGCATTAACGCCTAACCGCGCCAATTTTTGCGAATTTTCTTAAGCCACCTTCATCCCTCGTCGATAAGTAGTCATCACAAGTTATTTAGTATTTTGACATCCCGAGGCTATATTGGGACGTACTCTTCGGCATCTTCTCATCGCAAGCTTTCTTCTCAGTGCTGGCTGTGCGGGCCCCGAAAGCCTTTTCGCCGAACAATGCGCGAACGATAATTCTAACTGCAAAGATCCGCTCGTTGCTCTTAGCACCAAAGGCGCGGTCGTGGATTTAGAGCCGCAACTCATGAAGTCGGGAGAAAGCACTCCCCAACTCTCCATGAAGCCCGCCCGGTACGGGCAAGAGGCGACGCTGGAATACGTTTTGACGAATCCTCGCCTCGTACCTTTACGGGCTTTCGAACTCTCTCTCTCACCTGGAGACCCGAGTTTGTCTTTGCTCACTGACTTTGAAGACGGATGTGGAAATGTCTTCTTTCTCTTCTACTCTCAAAGCTGCCGTTTCCGCATAGTCTTCAAGCCGGGAGAGGCGTCTCCTTCCCAGGATGTCCTGATCAAGTTCAAGACTTTACTGGGTGAACCCTACGAGCTTCTGTCAAGCTTAGGACCCGGCGTCGTTTTACCTGACTTTACGATCGACGCCGCAGACTTGAACTTCAGCCGTCATCTCGTTTTCGCACCTTCTGCAAGCGGGTTTATAGAACGCGAAATCGACGTTGTGAACTACAGTCCGACCCCCATCACAAACATTTCAATTTTCTTCTCAGCATCGGACTCATTCACGCTGATTCCCGGTGGTCTAGAGGCTTGCACCGACGGTCAAACGCTCGCCGCAAACGGCGGGGCTTGCAAACTTAAAATCAGATTCAAACCCGAAACTGTTGGACACAAGTCCGCTTCAGTGACGCTAGTCGGATCCCCACTTGTCGGGCGCGCGTACTTACTGAGCGGAGAAGCTGTTGCCGTCAACGCGGCGCCAGTACCACTCGACTTTGGTTCACGGCAACTCTCAACTTCCTCTGTCACACAAACAGTTCAGGTGACCGTTCCTAACACGGACGGAAATCCCGATGCAAAAAGCTGTTCATACAATCTCGTAAGCGAGTCTCCGCAAATCACTCGTTCCTCACAAGCCTGTACAGCCCTACAAGCCGCGGGATCCACCTGCGACATCGAGATCC
>CALBDW010000183.1 GCA_937927435.1 uncultured Bdellovibrionales bacterium | reverse complement strand
AGGCTGAGGGCAATCCGGAGGAAGAGGGGATGGTTTTCGACTTAAAAGTCTTTCGCGGTCGGCTGCCTACTGCGATCTTGGGAACCAAATTCGTTGTCTTACTCACTTTTCTTTTAGCAGCCTGTCAGCCGCTGCAGTTCGTCTTTTTGATTTCTGAAGCCAACACGATTTCTGGAAAAGTCATTTTTCGCGAAGACAATTCGAGTCTTATATCATGTGACGCGAAAACGGTATCGCTTTATTCCGTGGGAGCGAACGCAAAGAAAGATGTGAAGCTCGCCGAGACACCGATTCAGGCAGATGGTTCATATCGTTTTCAGGGCGTGAGTGGGGTTGAGATAGGTGCTGACGGCTCCAAGTCGAGAACGAACCATCTCATTGAATACACGTGTGGCGACGAAGTTTTTCAAAGGTTTGTCACAGGACCAGAATCACAAGATTTAGCAATTGGCCCGACACTGTTTTCGTGGCTGAGTCAGACGGGCGTTGCGCATTTAGTTCCTCAAAAGAGCGCAAGCAGCTGGGAACAGTTTTACCGAGCGTTTTTGAACGCTGCTTCGATGTCGGAGTCTTTTTCGATACTTTCACAGGAGCCCTATCGGAGTCGTTTTCACGAGCTGTTTGGTGTCGGACCTGAAGTGTTAAAGGACGCGCTTCCCGAAATTCGTAACATAATAGTGGCGACGAATTTCAAAGAAGGCGTTTCGGAACCGCTTTCGGTTCAGGCGGTTCATTGGTGGCCGGAATATGGGATCAGCTACGAGTGGCGTATAGGAGCCAAAGTTCTTTCTCGAGAATCGAATTTCACGTTTACTCCAAGCGCGAATTCGCAAGGTGATCACGATCTTCGCTTAGTCATTGGCCAAGATAAGGGGACTGGGGAAGTTGATTTGAATAAGCCGTTTATTGAAAAAGTTTTCGATATAGCAATTGAAAACACGCAGCCGGCGACAGCGCCGCCAGTTGTGCTTGTTTCTCCGCAGGTCACGAACTCCACCACGGTTCAACTAAAGATTCAAACGGGACCGGAAGTTGACGGGCGAGCTCAAAATTGTGCGAGTTTCTCAAACCTAGCATTGGCTGAGGAAGCGTTCCCGGCAACGGGAACCGCACCGCTTCTTGCGTCTTCCTACACGATCGACTGTACGGATAGTCCTGAGCAGAATCTGATTGTCACTTTAAGTGGCGTTGAAGGAATACGGGTCTTAAGACTGTGGGCCATGGATGCATCTGGCCTTGTGTCGTTTCAACCGTCAGAGGTCACGGTCATTTACGATAAAACTCCGCCACAAATTGAGATTCTGTCCCCGGTTGCATCTGGCTTGCCGTTAAAAGGTGGCTCTGATCTTAGCATTAGTTGGATGCTGAATGAGCCGAACGCGGCAACGAATAGCGTCACGCTTGAATACAGCGTGGATGGCGGCACATCGTGGACGACGATTGCGTCGTCTTTGCCGAATACGGGATCGCATAATTGGTTGGTTCCGTCTCAGGATACAAATCAGGCCAAGATTCGCGTTCGAGCGACGGATTTGGCTGGAAACGAGGGTGAAGCGGTTTCGGAAGCGTTTTCGATCGATTCAACACCTCCTGATGTGCCAGGTGTGACATTGGCCTCGGGAAAATTGTCAAATAGTCGCACAGTCCAGCTGAACGTTGATTGTGATTCTGACTTCGCGAAGGTTTTCCTCTCAGAGAGTGCCGCTACTCCTGATTCGAATTCTCCGGGATGGCTGGATTGCTCAGCGTTGATTTCTTACGAGGTTTCGTCTGGTGACGGACTTAAGACGATTTACGTGTGGTCGAAGGATTCTGCTGGAAATGTCAGTACGAATTCGACGAATGTTTCGATGACGCTTGATCAGACGCCACCCGTGATCGAGCTCACGAGTTTGAATTCGGGTGTATATCCAGCTGGATCAACTCAGCTCGTAACTTGGACGATAACGGACGCTTATCTGGTGGCAGAGAAGCTTGATATTTATCTTTCCGAAGATGGGGGCTTCTCATGGACGCTGATAGCGCAAGAAGATCAAGGCGTCGGTTTTAAACAGATCGTTCTTCCTGAGGTTGATACTGGTTCGGCTCGTATTCGGCTGCATGCTTGCGATGTGGCTGGCAACTGTTCGGATGTGGCGTCGGTTGCAGATTTTGTAATCGACAATGCGGCGCCTGTCTTGAAGTCTGTCCTGATTAATGACGGTGCTCTGACCACGAATCTTTCAATGCTACGAGTGAAGGTTGACGTTGAAGGAGAGCATGGTTCCGTACGTGTTTTGATCAAAGAGGCCGCGATTGATGGAGACTGCCAGTCCGTGTATGTGGATGCTGGTTGGTTGAACTGGACGGATTCGTCACAAGTGTTTCTTTTGCCGACGGCACCTGTGGATGGCGATAAGAAGATTTGTGTTTGGGCAAAGGATGAAGTGGGTCACGTTTCGGTGATTGATCCGAGTGAGGGAACACCGGGTAAGGATAGCGCGACAATACGTTTTGAAGCGGGCAATTTGCCGGAGATCATGACGTTTACAGCAGATGGACCCGGAGGTTCTCGGACTGTTCAGGCGAACGAGCCGATTACGATTACGTGGTCAGCAGAGGATGTGGAAGGTCTTGAGGAACAGCCTGTGAGCTTTGCCTACACGACGGACAACCAGACGTGGCTAGATATCTATACGAAGCAGCCGATTTTGGATCCGGAGAATATCACGTGGGTGGGGAATGTAAACCCGAGCGATAATAAGCAGGCTTATGGGGCGTTCACGTGGCCGGCGCCAACGAGCGGATATTTTAAGCTGCGTGTGGTGGCCCGGGATAAGGCGGGTAATAACTCTTTGGCGGTGACATCGAATACGTTCAATACGGGGTCTTGGTCGATTTACTTAGGTTCGCGGGACCGTGGCGATGGGGGTGTGGGAAGATCGGCGACGTTATTCGTTAATCCGCTAGGCAAGTCGTACGCAGTTGATCCGAAAACAGGAGATATCTACGCGATCGACGAGCGTTATGGAATTAGGAAATGGGATGCGGCGACGGGCAGGGTCTCGACGTTTATAAAACATGGCGCGACGAATTTCGTGAGTGGACAACCTCTCAACGCGAATTCACGTGTGTATGTTGATTCACTAGCGTCGCTGTTTTTTGATTCTAAGGGTCACCTGATCGTGTCCGTGCGAGCGGCTAGTGGTCTTGCGACCGCGATTATTTACAGTGTGGATCTTGAGACGAAGATTGTGACTCATTACGCAGGCGGTGGCATACAGCACGAAGGTGGTTATCCAGCGGACCAAATTTCAATTGTCGCTGGGGTCGGAATTACGATTGACGAAGAAGATAGTCTCTATTTCTTTACCTCATGTGACGGAAACGCCTATTTGATCGCTTCGTCTGCGGTGAATATTCTGAAGATTCCAAGAAATCCGGACGGAACGGCGGGATTAAGCGAGAAAATTATTGGTGATTGTACCAGGGGTACTGTGACGAACTGGGGCCAGGCGGCGGTTAACTCAACTGCGGGGACAACGGGATCGGCTCATGTATCGGGTTTGAGCGTTTGGGAGAGAGGGAACGCGATCTACGTAGCCCTAAGGGGCGGGCAGAACTACAAGATTATTAACGGCGTTTTATATAAGGTGAATTTACCTCAGGCTTATAAAACAAAATGGCTTACGTACAATCGAGATGACGGTCATATTTATATGAGTAATAGCACCGGGGGGATTACAAAGATTACGCCGAATTTAAGTGGAGATGAGGGGGAAGTACATACGGTATTGTTTACGGGCAATGGAAATAGCCCTGGGTGCAGTGACGACGGCGTTGATATCACCTCGTGGTGCGGATTTGTCGACATGCCAGCTGTCATATTTTCGGGAACTATGTTTTTTGCTCATGGAGCACAGGCGGATGGTCCTAGCGCTTATTCAATCAAGATTTGGGATCGAGAACAGAAAGTGAGAACGATTTTCGGGGCAAGTCCCTTCTTTGGTGAAGGGAAGCATCGGCTTCTTGCACGTGGTAATTTCTCGGGGATCTATTACAAGAAAGCGAGTGAGCCCCATCAAGATGTATTTCCAGAAGGCCTTTATTTCACGGAAGTTGACGGAATGGTCCTTGGCTACGTGAACCCGGATGACGATAGGGTTTCTGCCGTTTGGGGGAACCAGCTTCGGAAATCGTTCTCTCTGGCATCGAATCAGGAGATCGGGAAAGACGTTAACATGGGTGGACCCTATTGGGGTGGTTCCGGGTATCCTCTTACGTTTGACGCCAATGGCCTGCCCATTCTTCGTGTGGACCATGCGGTTGTCAGAATAAAAGAAGATAAAAAAGTGGAAAGATATGCGACCGGCTCGATGCGCATTAGTGATCTGCCGGAAGAGGCTTCTGTTAACAGTGGCCATCTCTGGGTGGCCGGCGGATACCACAACTTTACATTAAAGGGTTCAACTCTGTTTACGATCAGCTCATATCCTGCGGTAGGTCGGCCCTCTCCGATGGTTGCCATCAGAACGCTTGAACTTTTCCCCGGCGGAGTTGTGAAGACGATTATAGGAGGGAACTACATATACGATCATCAATCGCCTGGATCTGCGGATAGTCTCGAAGGGGATGATCCTAACCACGTACCTGTGAAGGATTTGCCGATCTGGTATCAGTGTGCCATGAATGGGGCTTGTTTCCTAAGATACGATGCGAGTACCGACCGGCTTTATTTTTCGGAAGATAGCAAGTTGCGTTACATCGAAAATCCGACCGATCCGTTGAGCAGTAAACTTCGCACATTGCTAACGTCAAGTGGGAGTATCCGGAACTTCATCTTGAAAGAAGATGGCTCCCAGCTCTGGTATTTTACGAGTGATGGGAGCCTAATTTGCTATGATTTTTCATCGGGCAAATCGTGGTGCGATAACTCGACAAACCACTTTCCTCAACGCAACGCCATGGGCGTGACTGGGGTTGGCGCACGTCCGAACGGCTTAACGTGGCTGGATGATCGGACGCTCCTTGTTTCAACGAGTTCCGGTGAAATCCTTAGGTTCGACCTGCCGGATTGAGGCCGGAGTATCGCCCAGCTCAGTTTGAGACGTATCCTGGAAAAATCGCGGTCTTGCTTATGTTATTAGGTTAAGGTTAGCTTAATAATTGCCGAAAAAAAGAGTTGATGCGCGTGGATGGTCGGGCGCCGATCACCGGCGCGAGAATGACAATTCTGGCATTGCTCTCGTTGCTTTTAGCGGCATGCCAGCCGTTCCAGTTGATCTTTAACCTCCCTCTGGAAGACGAGTTCATTGCGGGAAAAGTTTTACTTGCGGCGGAAGCGGCTCAGTTTTCTGCTTGTTCAGACAAGAGCGTCTCCCTGTACGCGATCGGGCCTGACGGGAAAAAAGACGCGAAAATCGCAGAGGCTGCTGTCGCGGATGACGGGTCGTACAAATTCGAGCATCTGAGCGCCTACGGTATTCATCTGGATGAGTTGGCCCACTCGACGAAGTATTTGGTCGAATTCGCGTGTGGCGATGACGTTTTCCGAAGATTCGTGACTGGATCGAATGGGCAGGATCTTTTTTACGGTACCACTTTGTTCGCCTGGCTCGGTCAAACATCAATCGGTCACTTGGTTTCCCAGAAAAACTCGAGCGCCTGGAATGAGTTCTTCAATGCGGCTCGAAGCGCGGAATCGGTGTTGGACGCCTACACGCTTTTGTTTTCCGATTCGAACCACCGGACACGTTTTATAGTACTCTTCGGCACGGAACCCGACGTTTTGAAGGAGGCAGCGCCAGAGCTGCGCTCCGCCGATGTCCCCAAAAACCTGAAGGAAGGCGTTACGGAAGAGCTATCGGTTCAGGCCGCGCACTGGTGGCCTGATTATCCGTTCGCCTATGAGTGGCGGGTTGGAGCGAAGGTGCTGGCGCGCGCGGCGAGCTTTCACTATAAGCCTGAAGCCAATTCCCAGGGCGAACATTCGCTTCAGGTCTTTGTCGGATCTGATAAGGGGGGCGGCGAAGTCGATTTGGATAAGCCACTTGCCGAAAGCGCGTTTGATATCGCGATCGAGAACACGGTTCCGGCTTCATCTCCTCCGTTGGTTCTTGTCTCCTCCTCGGTTACGAATTCAACGTCGGTGCAGTTAAAGATTCTCACGGGCCCGGAAGTCGACGGCCGCGCCCAGAATTGCGAGAGTTTTTCGAAGCTCGCGCTCGTCGAGGAGGCGTTCCCGGCGACGGGTTTGGCGCCCGTCGTTCCGTCGGCTTACGTGATTGACTGTACCGACACGCCCGAGCAGGACTTGGGGTTTAGTTTAAGCGGAGTTGAAGGGGTGCGGGTCTTAAGGCTTTGGGTGATGGATGCTGCGGGATTTACTTCCGTTGCGCCGTCTGAGGTGTCGGTTGTTTACGATAAAACTCCGCCGCAGATCGATGTTCTCGCGCCGATGGCGAACGAACGCGTGAAGACCGGCGCGACCTACACGATTCGTTGGACGACGAATGAACCGAACGCGAAGGTCGATAGCGTCGCGATCGACTACAGCGCAGACGACGGCTCGACATGGACGGAGCTCGCTTCATCATTGCCGGATACCGGCGAGTACGAGTGGGCGGTGCCGATTAATGAAGTGACCCAAGCGCGGATCCGTATCCGCGTGGAGGATTTGGCGGAAAATACCGGGGAAGCGGTCTCGGCACCGTTTATCATCGACGGAACTCCTCCTGAGCCGCCGGTTGTTACGCTCGCATCCGACGATCCTTCCAATAATCGCACGGTTCAAATCGCTCTGGTGTGTGATTCGGACATCGCCAAAGTTTATTTTTCAGAGAGTGCTACGCCGCCGGATTCTGATTCGGCGGGTTGGACGGATTGTGAAGCCTTGATGTCTTTTGATGTTTCGGCAGGAGATGGGCTGAAGACCATTTATGCATGGGCGCAAGACCATGTCGGGCATGTGAGTGAGATATCGTCAAGTGTGTCGATGACGCTTGACCAGACGCCGCCTGTGATTGTGCTGACAAGCTTGAATTCGGGCGTCTATCGCGCCGGCTCAGACGAGATTGTGACGTGGACGATAACGGATCCTCATTTGGGATCGGTCACGCTCGATATCGATTTTTCAAGTGACGGCGGCGAGACATGGATGCTGCTCGCGCAAGGAGTCCCCAACACTGGTTCGCAACAAGTCACGCTGCCTTTGATCAATACCTCGCAGGCTCGAATTCGGGTGCGAGGCTGCGACATGCTGAATAACTGCGGCGAAGCTATGTCGGCAGGCGACTTCGTGGTGGATCATAATCCTCCCGTTCTAAAGTCAGTCGTGATCAACGACGGCGAAACGGTGACGAATAGTTCGCTTCTGCGGATCAAAATCGATATCGATACCGAGACGGAATACGGTCCGGTCCGAGTTCTTATCAAAGAGGCGGCGGCGATGACTGGCGACTGCCAGTCGGAATTCGTGGATTCCGGATGGCTCGGGTGGACGGACGCTTCGCAAGTTTTCCTTTTACCGACTGCGCCGATTGACGGCGAAAAAAAGGTTTGTGTCTGGGCGAAGGATCAATTTGACCACATCTCGGTGATTGACCCGGGTCAAGGGACGGAGGGCGTGAATTCGGCATCTATCACCTTTGAGGCTGGCCACTTACCCGAAATCGTGGTGTTTGCGGCGGAGGGGCCGGGCGGCGAACGGAATGTCCAAGCCGGCGATCCGATCACGATCACGTGGGAGGTTCATGACATCGAAGGTCTTCAAGACAAACCGATCAGCTTTGCTTACACGACCGATAACGAGACGTGGAAAGACATCGATACTCACGCGTCGATCGAAGACCCTTCGAATATCACATGGAAGGGAAGCTTGACCCCTAGCGATAAACAGGCGGCGGGAACTTTCACGTGGCAAGCGCCGACGTCGGGCTACTTCAAGCTGCGGGCAGTCGCTCGCGATAGCACGGACAACCACTCGCTGGCCGCCAATTCGAACACGTTTAACACGGACTCCTGGTCGATTTACATGGGTTCTCGCGACCGCGGCGATGGCGGCGTGGGGCGCTCGGCTTCATTATTTGTTGATCCGGCCGGTTGGACCTACGCCATTGATCCGAAAACGGGCGACATTTACGCGGTCGACGAAGAATATGGGATCAGAAAATGGGACGCGGCAACCGGCAAAGTGTCGACGTTCATCAAGCATGGGACGACGAACATCGTCGATGGCCAACCGCTCAATGCGAGCTCGCGCATGAATGTGAATCACCTCATGTCCTTGCTCTTCGATTCGAAAGGGAATCTCCTGATCTCCGCCGATACCGGAAATAATGCCGCGAAAGTTTATCGGGTAGATCTTGCGACGAAGGTAGTGACGCACTATGCAGGCGGGGGCACGGCGCACGACGGTGGTTACTCCGCTCATCAGGTCTCAATTGTTTCCGGTTTGGGAATTGCCATCGATGAAGAAGACAGCCTCTACTTCTTCTCGTCGTGTGACGGCACCTTCGATGAATGGTCTTCGGCTCTGAACATACTGAAGATTCCGCGAAATCCGGACGGCACCGCTGGTACGAGCGAAAAAATCATGGGGAATTGCACGAGAAACAACGTCACGGGTTGGGGGCAGCCGGCGGTAAATGCCAGCGTGGGTTCAATTGACTATCCGTATTTGTCGGGCATCGCGGCATGGGACAAAGGAAATGTGATCTATGTCGCGGTTTATGGAGATGTCGATTACAAGATTATTAATGGAATCTTGTATCAGGCGAATTTGCCTGATTTTTACCGGACGAAATGGATTCTATATAACCGGGATGACGGCTACCTTTACACGAGTAATAACGTTGGCGGAGTTACGAAGGTCAAACCGAACTTAAGCGGAGCCAACGGCGAAACGCATGAGATCGTCTTTAGAGGCGACGCGGACGGTCCCGGATGTACGGAAGACGGAGTGTCGATCAATGCCTGGTGTGGCTTTGTCGATATCCCCATCGCCATCGTTTCAGGGAATATTTTCTTCGCACACGGGGCGCAAAGTAACGGTGGAAGCGCTTATTCGATCAAAGTTTGGGATCGGACGCAAAAGCTTCGCACAGTTTTCGGTTCGAATCCTTTCTTCGGCGAGGGTAAGAACCGGCTTCTTGCGCGCGGGAATTTTTCGGGGATTTATTACAAGAAAGCGACCGAAGGTAACCAGGTGGCGTTTCCAGCAGGGCTCTATTTCACGGAAATCGACGGCCTTGTTCTCGGCTATGTCGATCCGAATACCGACAATGTCTCGGTTGTTTGGGGTAACCAAGTCCGGAAAGAGAATTTGTCTCTACAGACGGGGACGGTGATCAGTAAGGATGTCTCGATGGGGCGCCCTTATTGGGGCGGCTCAGGTCATCCTCTCACTTTCGACTTAAGCGGGCTTCCCTGGCTTCGGGTGGATCATTCCGCCGTTCGAATCAACGCCGATATGACCGTGAGCGTGTTTGCCAACGGAAGCATGTATCTCAGCGATGTGCCGGATGGATGGTCTCCGAACTCGGCGACATTGCTGGTGATGGGCGGCTATCACAACTTTACGTTGAAAGGGAACACGCTCTTTGCCATCGGTGCATTTCCTGATGGTTGGAACGATCCTATCGTTGCGATTCGGGCTCTCGATTTTGTAGGGAATATCGTCAGTACGGTTATCGGTGGGAGTTACACCTACAATGGGGGAGGTGATACACTAACGGGAGCTCCCGATAACGGGACACCTGGCTCCGTCAAGGATTTGCCGCTGTGGAGAGAGTGCGGGCCCGGTGGGGAATGCTTCCTCAGATATGACCCCGCGACGGATCGCCTCTATTTCTCGGAGCAAACAAAGCTGCGCTACATAGAGAAGCCGACCGACCCGTTGCAAAGCACGCTTCACACTGTATTTTCGTCTCCTTTCAACATCCGAAACTTTATCTTAAAAGAGGACGGCTCTCAGATCTGGTACTTTTCGGACGGCGAACATCTGATTTGTTATAGTCTCGAATCGCCTGCGAAGCCGTGGTGTGACGGCATGACAGATCACTTCGAGCAACGGTTCGAGATGGGAGTCTGGGGTGTCGGGCTACGGCCGAACAGCATGACGTGGATGGACGACGAGACTCTTCTGATTTCGACAAAGTCCGGCGAGATTCTAAGATACGATCTGCCCCAGTAAGAGCTGCGCGAGCAGCGCTTAGAAGTTCGTGCCGAGAATGCCGATAACATTCCAGGTGTCGCCGCGCGGATAAACTCCCGTGCGGCGGTCGTCTTCGTCGATCATTTCTCTTCCCTCATCGGGGAAGTTTGCAAGCTGATACATGGCTTGGGCGCCGAAGTACATCCGGTTGCGCATAATCGGGAACTCGATGCCGGCGCCGATGTCAAAGGCGAACGCGCCATCTTTCGAAGAAACGTTCGTGCCGCTCAGAGTGTAGGTCCGGTAGATTTGTGAGAAGCCGGCGAGCAGGTAGGGGTTGAGGTCCGCAAGCCCGCGCGTAACGTTTTGCGTGTTGAGGTAATATTTAAATTTGATCGAAATATCCGAAATGCTGATGGCGCCGTTAATGGGCGAGCTGTTTTCGGTGGCCGGAACGGCGACCTGATGGTCGCTCGTCATATAGCCGATTTGCATGGCGAATCGAAGATCGAAGAAATAAGCCATGAAAAGACCGAAGCCGAGGTTGCTGGAGAAAATTTTGCTCAGGTTCTCGGTCCAGCCGCGGTACCCGAGAAGAAAGCCGATTGTGAGGAGACGCCCGTTGCGGAAGAAGTTGATGTCCTCTTCTTCTTCCATGGACTCTTCAAACTCACTATAGTCCGCAAACGGATCGTACGCGTCGTCGTAATCAGCCTGCGCCAGCAACATCCCGGTCTGGGGCTGCCACACGTCCGATTCGGGAAGCAAAAGGCTCTTGGCGTGGACGGCGGATAGAGGTCCGGTCGCGATCAAAAAAACGAGGAGAGCTCGGCTTAAAATTCGTGCGCCGAACGACCGCTGAGCGGACGTCTGATTCCCCATGAATGCCCCCGAAGTCCGTGATTTGGCCTGGATACTTAGAAAATCGTAACAGTTACCCATAATTCGAGCAAGGGCGGGGCCGAAACCGGTCGATCTGGAAGACGTCCCGAGGCTGTTTCCCGTCGAAGTTTTCGACAGTTGTTCTTTTGCTAAGCAGTTTGATTGCGCTTCTCAGCAAGGTTCGTTTGAGTTCAGGCACGAAGAGGTTGCCTCAGGGCCTTCGTCTGGTGTTCAATACAGCTTCATCCCACTGAAATTGGATGTTCCACAGGGGCCCTAACCATGAGCATGAACTACAAGGCCGCGGGCGTCGATGTTGAAGCCGGGGATCAGCTTGTCGATTGGTTGAAAGAGACGGCCCCAGAGACGTTCCCTCACAAGGATAAACTGGTTTCGGGGATCGGCGGATTTGCGGCGGTCTTCCGTCTTCTTCATTCCGAAATGAAGAAGCCGTGTTTGGTGGCCAGTACCGACGGTGTCGGCACAAAGATCAAACTGGCGGCTCACTTCCAGCAGTACCGTTCGGTGGGACAAGACCTGGTCGCAATGTGCGTGAACGATCTTGTCTGCTGCGGAGCTCAGCCTCTCTTTTTCCTTGATTACTATGCGACGGGAAAACTGGAGCTGGAAGCGGCGAAGGAGTTTCTCGCCGGTGTGCGGGAAGCCTGCCATAAATCGGGGTGCGCGTTGATCGGCGGCGAGACGGCTGAAATGCCGGGAGTTTATAACGATAACGAATTCGACGCGGCCGGCTTCGCAGTGGGTATCGTGGATGAAGAGAAGATCTTGGGGGCGCACCTCGTCTCGGCCGGCGACCGGGTTCTCGGTGTTTCGAGTTCAGGGTTTCATTCCAATGGCTATTCTTTGCTCCGGCGCGTTTTCGATGACGATCTCGAACAGTGGCGGGATGTTCTGATGCGGCCGACGCATCTTTATGCCGAACTCGTTTTGGAACTCGTGCGGGCGGGTCTCGTCCGTGCGGTTGCCAATATCACGGGCGGAGGAATGGAAAACATTCCGCGCGTGATGCCGAAAGGGACGGTGCTTCCGCTATTAGATTGGTCGTGGCCAGAGCCATTCGTCGAGGTGCAGGATCGTTCGGGTATGTCGCGAGTGGAGATGCTCAAAACACTCAATTGCGGCGTGGGTCTTGCGTTGATTGTTAGACCAGAGAAGGTCACCGAGGTTGAAAAGATCGTCGGTCGGCACGGATACACGAGTTACGCGTTGGGCACCATCGAAAAGGCCGGGAACCCGGATCAGGAGCCAGAGGTTCTTTACTGAGCTCTTCGGAGTTGGGGCATGAACTCAAAACGTTGGGCGGTGTTGATTTCAGGGCGCGGGTCGAATCTCGCGGCCCTGCTTGAGCTCCGCGATGAAATCGATGTCCGCCTCGTTGTCAGTTCAACGCCGAAAGCCTATGGTCTTCTAAGGGCGCGTCGCGCGGGTGTGCCGACGATGCTTACGCCTTTTCTTCCCGAAACGAAAAAAATTGATTGGCCCGAACTCGGCCGTGTCCTGCGCGCCCGTGGCGTTACCCATATTTTTCTCGCGGGTTTCATGAAAATCGTCCCGGCGAGCTTCGTCGCTGAGTGGCAAGGGCGGATCGTGAACCTGCATCCCTCGCTCTTGCCGAAATATCCGGGCCTGAGAAGTATCGAGCGCGCCTATGAGGATGGAGCGGATATCGGCATCACAGTTCATGAAGTGAACGAAGAAGTCGATGCGGGAAAAGTGATTTGCCAAAGGCGTTGCTTGAAAGCCGATGAGGTTCGCGAGTATTCTCTTCGCGAAGTCGAGTTTTTCGTTCACGTGGATGAGCAGCGTACCGTGAAGGAGGTCGCACGGCGATGGCGGAGTCTTTAGTTGCGCAGGCCGAATCAGGCGGACCGACGCCAGCGCGTGCAAGTTCCAAGGTTCCCGGGCGGGGTGTGAGTCAACCGGATGTCGTGATCGTATCGGCCTATGGTCGCGGTAATTGGCTGGCTTCCGAGCTTGCGTCTCGCGGGTGGAAGGTCACGCTGGCCGATGTCACAGAGAGCCTCGGGGAGCGGGAGCCGGAAGACGCAGAAGGGCCTTTCGGTTTATTGGAGGCTTCGGATTTGTTCCCCTCGCAAAAAACGCGTCTTCAAGACGAAGGTGAAATGGTGAACGTCAACTCCGGTTTCGCGGTATGGCTGAAAAACGGGCCGATCGAGTGTCGGAGCGAGCTTTCGGCTTATCAGTTCGACGGTCACTCAATTCCGAAAGCTGTTGAAAGTTACCTGCGTCGTCCGGGACTCCCGGATAAAGAGGCCTTACGGCTCCGCGGCTCGCTCGCCAAGCTACCATTTAGTGAAAGCTGGTTCGCGCATTTTGTGCATCAAGTGCCGTCGACGGTTTATGCTGAAAATCATCTTTCGCTTAAGGCGACTGAGGCGGCGTTTCCGGTTTTTTCTCCGTTTTCGATCCGGCAAGTGACGACGGCTTCGGCGACTCGCGGGCTGAAAGCTTGCCAAGCCAGCGGGGTACGAATCCGGCATAAAGCGCGCGTGGCCGATATCCGTTTGTCGGGCCGTTCGGTCGATGTTATTGAAATCGAGGATGATCAGGCCGGAGTTGAACGCGCACGCAGTTTCGTGTGGCTTTTGTCGAGCGCCGAAACTGAGAGGTCATCCACTCGGGTCGCGAAAATTCTGTTTCCTCACGGGGCCCTTGTGCCGGAATGGTTCTGGGCGCGTTACCGGATCGATTTCGCCGAAACGGCTTCATGGCCGGACGATCAATTGGCGGCGCATGTCGTGTTGGTGGAGGACCCGTATCTTCCCTGGACGCATACGAATGTGATCGTATTGCGAAAACGAGCCCAGAAGGGCAGCTATGATGCGTGGGTGCGTTTGCCGGCAAGAGTCCGTACCGAGGCTTCGTATCTTGAACAAATCGGCGAGGTGATGGAGCGCGCACTGAGTGATCGGATGCCGCTATTTAAACCGAAAACCGTCGGTCTTCCCGCGGAAGCTCGGGTGCCGCTTGATAAGCTCGGGCCGACGCCGACGCCTGTTTTCTCGTGGCAGCAAATCCGGCGCTACCGGCCGCGACGGTTGACGAATCTTTTCTTCGGCGGGCCGGAGTACTGGCCTTTCCTCGATTGGACGGGCCAGTATCGGACGCAAAACGTGATTATGACCCAGCTTGAAAAGTTGCGCGCGATTTGGGCGGCCCAGGAACTCAAAGCCGAACAAAGAGCCGCCCGCGGTGCGACCGGGCGGGGAGATTGAAGGAGTTCGTAATGATAGAGCGCTACACGCGCCCGGAGATGGGCGCTGTTTGGACCCAAGAAAACCGCTTTAGAAAAATGCTGGAAGTGGAATGTGTGGTGGCGGAGGTTCAGGCCGAACTCGGTCTCATCCCAGCCAAAGCGGCGAAAGAAATTCGTGCGCGCGGCGATTTCTCGGTCGAGCGGATCCTCGAAATCGAGAAAACGACCAAGCACGATGTGATCGCTTTCGTCTCAAATGTCGCCGAAATGGTGGGCCCCATGGGTCGTTACGTTCACTTCGGGCTGACGAGCTCGGACGTTCTCGACACGGCTCTTTCGCTCCAGATTCGTGAAGCCGGCGAAATTCTTCTGGGATCGCTCAGTCGTTTGGAAAACGTCTTGCTGAAGCGGGCTCGTGAAACGGCCGACGTGCTGTGCGCGGGGCGCACGCATGGCATGCATGCGGAGCCGACAACCTTCGGAATGAAGCTTGCGGGCTTTTGGGCGGAATGCGTGCGTAACCGTGAAAGGCTGGAAAGAGCGCTCGAGCAGGCCATGGTCGGAAAGCTCTCGGGAGCTGTCGGCACGTACTCCACGCAAACGCACAAAGTTGAGGAGGGGGTGTGCCGCCGACTCCGCTTAAAGCGTGAAACGATCGCCACACAGGTGATTCCCCGCGACCGCCATGCGGAGGTCTTATGGGCGATCGCCATGATCGGGTGCGGGATCGAACGTTTGGCTGTTGAATTGCGGCATTTGCAGAGGACGGAAGTCGGCGAGGCGTTTGAAGGCTTTACGAAGGGGCAGAAGGGCTCAAGCGCGATGCCTCATAAGAAAAACCCGATATCCGCCGAAAACCTCACGGGGTGCGCCCGGCTGTTGCGTGCGTACGCCGGAGCGGCTATGGAAAATATCCCTCTCTGGCATGAAAGAGATATCAGTCACTCTTCGGTCGAACGTGTTTCGTTTCCGGATGCCTTTATTTTGTGCGATTATGCCGTCGATCGCGCCGCACGACTTGTGGAAGGGCTGGAAATCGTTCCCGATCGCATGTTGAAGAATATGGATCTTTCTCAGGGGACACTCTTCAGCTCGCATTTGCTTCTGGCTTTGGTTGAGAAAGGTTTAAGCCGCGAAGACGCCTATGTGCTGGTGCAACGCTTGAGCCATGGGCTAAAACCCGGTCAGCATCTGCGGGAAGCGGCGTTGGCGGACAAGGAAGTAAGCGCCCTATTAAGCGAAAAAGAAGTCCGGTCGGTCTTTGCGGGCGACAAGCACCGGGCGGCGATTCGTGGCGCTTTGGAGCGGGCGGGAGTGCTCAAGCGGAAAAGAAAGCGCGGGAATCCGCGCCCGCGTTCGGGAGTTAAGATTAAGTCGTGACGGAGGGAGAAGATGGAGTCGCCGGTCCAGCGGGGCGCTTTGATCTACGAAGGGAAAGCCAAACGGCTGTATGAGGCTGTAGGGCGTCCCGGTTGGGTGATTCAGGAATTCAAGGACAGCCTGACAGCCTTCAATGCGCAAAAGAAAGGCTCTTTTGAAAAAAAGGGCCGGATCAACCGCGACATCACTTCTCTCGTCTTCCGTTACCTCGAGAAAAAAGGCGTGAAGAGCCATCGGATCGCCGATATCGGCGAAACCGAAATGCTGACACAGAAGCTCGACATGCTCAAAGTCGAAGTCGTCGTCCGCAACGTGCTGGCCGGCTCGACGGCGAAGAAATTCGGAATTGAAGAGGGAACCCCGCTGGAGCGGCCGCTGGTCGAGTTTTACTACAAGGATGACGCGCTTGGGGACCCTTTCATTAGTGATGACCAAGCGCTCATGCTCAAGGTGTGCCGCGAGCAGAAGGAACTCGACGAGTTGAAAACGCTCGCTCTGACGGTCAACGACGCGCTTATTGAGTTTTTCGACGCCGTAGGGTTGCGTCTTATCGATTTTAAGCTCGAATTCGGTCGTCATCCGGAGACTGGCGAGATCTTGCTGGCGGACGAGATCACGCCCGACAGTTGCCGTTTGTGGGATAAGGCGACGGGCGAACGGATGGATAAGGACCGGTTCCGTCGGGATCTTGGAAATATCAAAGAAAGTTACGAAGAAGTCGCCAAACGGCTGCATGAAGAATGGGAGAGGAAGCTCGGATGAAAATCGGTGTGAAAGTCATGCCTCGTCAGGAGGTTTTGGATACACAGGGTCGTGCCGTTGAAAACACGCTTCGCCAGAACGGACGTGAGGTGAATTCGTGCCGAGTCGGCCGATATGTCGTGCTGGATCTGCCCGAGACGGATCCCGCGAAAGCCATGGAGAAGGCGAAAGAAATGGCCGAATTTGTCCTTTATAACCCGCTGATTGAAACCTTCGAGCTGGAACAATTATGAGCGCCTCCTTGATCGGTGTTTTGAGATTTCCGGGAACCAATTGCGATCGCGACGTTTTCGAAGCGGTTGAAGCCCGCGGTTCCAAGGCTGTGTGGCTTTGGCACGCGGATCGTTTCGACCCTAGAGCTTATCGGGCTTTGATCCTTCCAGGCGGGTTCTCCTACGGCGATTATCTTCGAGCGGGAGCCTTGGCTGCGAGGTCTCCTGCAATGACATCCGTCCGTGAAGCAGCGGCGCGTGGAGTCCCGGTTCTTGGGATCTGCAATGGGTTCCAGATTCTTTGTGAGTCTGGGCTTCTACCGGGAGTTTTGATTCGTAACGAAAACCGCCGTTTTATCGATGAATGGGTCGATTTGGAACTCGCGAATCCGCAAAGCTTTTTCGGCCGTGGTCTGGCGGCGGGAGCCAGGATCCGTCTGCCGATCGCGCACGCCGACGGCCGTTACTATGTCGAACCGGATGATCTCAAGCGCTTGCAAGATAACGGACAGATCTGGTGGACGTATCACGGGGAAAATCCTAACGGCTCCGTCGCCAATATCGCGGGCGTGATGAACGAAGCCAAGAATGTCGGTGCCCTGATGCCGCATCCGGAGCGTGCGATTTTTGACTGGATGGGTGGCGCCGACGGGGCTGCGTTTTTCGATTTTTGAGGGAAGAGTGCGAAATGAACACTGAGCTGCAAGCGAAGTTGAAGACCTATCGCTTAAACGAGTTTGAGTACCAGCGCATTTGCGAGCTTTTGGGGCGTGAGCCGCGTGGAGTGGAATGGGCTCTGTTCTCCGCTCTTTGGAGCGAACATTGCTCCTACAAGAGTTCGAAGGTCCACTTAAAGAAGCTCTTCAATAAGTCCGAACGTGTCGTGCAAAGCTTCGGCGAAAACGCGGGTGTCGTCGATCTGGGGCAGGGTGAGCGGGTCGCGTTTAAGATCGAAAGCCACAACCATCCGAGCTTCATCGAACCCTATCAAGGTGCGGCGACTGGTGTCGGCGGGATTCTGCGCGACATTTTCACGATGGGCGCACGTCCGGTCGCACTCGCTGATTATCTCTGTTTCGGCGAGCCGACGGCTCCGCGGATGCGTTACCTCGTCGACGGCGTCGTGCGTGGAATCGGCGGGTACGGCAATTGCGTCGGTGTTCCGACGATCACGGGGCAAACGGAATTTCACGAATCGTATAACGGGAACATTCTCGTCAACGCGATGGCCGTCGGGCTTTTCAGCCCCGGAGATAAAGTCTTCCTCTCCAAGGCGCGCGGACCTGGAAACTGGGTCATTTATGTAGGCGCTAAGACGGGTCGCGATGGGGTTCATGGAGCTTCGATGGCGTCGGAGAGTTTCGAATCCGATTCGGAGTCGAAGCGTCCCACCGTGCAGATTGGCGACCCGTTTTACGAAAAGCTCCTGATCGAATCCTGTCTGGAGGTGATGAGACAGGATCTTGTCGTGGCGATTCAAGATATGGGGGCGGCGGGGCTCACGTCGTCGAGTTTCGAGATGGCGTCTAAAGGCGGCGTCGGCTTCAAGCTCCACCTCGATCTTGTTCCCCTGCGCGACTCATCGATGACTCCCGAGGACATTCTTCTTTCGGAA
>CALBDW010000182.1 GCA_937927435.1 uncultured Bdellovibrionales bacterium | reverse complement strand
CTTCGATTTGTACCGACACCAGGAACTCTCTGTCCGGCTTTTTCAAACAGAAGGATCTAAGTCACTCATTCGAGATCTTAAGCTCGGCCTGACAAGAATTGCAGTTTAGACGGCTCCCATTGCTGAAGTAGAAATTCTTTAACTCGTTCATCGCCGAACACTTCGGACATAGGTACGATCCACCTACCATCACATGAGTGTATTTAAACGGCAGAAAGAAGACGAATATCCCAACCAGAAAAAAGGCCGGGGCCAGAACGAAATGCATGACTGGAACAACTACGCTGACAAGGGCTAAAAGCCAGAAGAATAAAAGTCTTTTAAGACTCATCAGCGCCAGTTCATTTTTCGTGCATGTTCTCGGCGAACCCTGAACCTCGCTCGACCGAAAATCATTGGTCTGTACAACCCAACCCATCTGCAAATCGCCCCGAGGGAAGCTTTAACCTCGGGATTATCTTCCCTGAGGTTGGCACCCATCGCAAGCTCGCTTCAATCTCCCGACTGGCCCAAGCAGTCCTCAATGGCCTTGCGGAATTCCTCGCGGAAGGCGATGGACGTGCCGACGTTGCTTCCGCCGGAATCACTGCAATACCCCGTCGTGTGAACGCCGATGACATTGCCCGTCGTCTCGTCAACGATACTTGCACCCGAATTTCCAGGCTCCGTATCGACGGAGTACGAAAGTGTCGCCGAGCTTTCGTGAACACCCGTTATGTAACCGGTTGCGGTCTGTTGAGCGCCGGTGTGCGTAGGCCGTTTGCTGTCGGTTCCATAGCCCGTGATCCTCACAAAGGTATTCTCATGGGGTGGATCAAACGAAACCTCAAGAAAGCCCTGGCGCCGTCCCGGCAGCTCGCCCGTGATAGGATTCGGTCCCAGTCGGATAACAGCCCAATCCCGGCCGTCTCCACCGTTGGAACGACCAAGGACCTCCTCGACCGGATACCGATCTTCTTCGGCCGCGGCAACTGGCTTCCCTTTTTCAGTCGACATCGGAACATTGAACTCGGCGTATCGGAAGAACGAACCACAGTGGCCAGCGCTGATCACGCAGTTCACTCCAATCAGAGTGCCCGTGCAGCCGAAATTACCTGGTGATTGGACCAGACGGGCAACGGGAGCGAAATTGGAGGGTTCCCGCTCGTCGATACCACAGATTTTCTTCGCTAGGTCCGAGGCAAGGCCGGGAGACGCGAGTAGACTGAAAATCAACGTCAGCAAAACGGATGTAGACTTCTTGTGCGGTTTAAACGTTTTCATGAGGACGATGCTTTCCGGGCCCTCATAAAAGGACAAGAAACGAACATGAAAACTGGTTCTTCAGCCGGAGCTTCGTTTGAAAGCACCTAACCGGGAACCCAAGTCGAATGTCGAGCTCAGTGCGTCGCCGTTTTTGAAAAGACCTGAACGACCACCACTCCCGCGACGATCAAGCCGATTCCGATGATCGCGGGAGTATCCTGTCGCTGTTTGAAGACCACGAAGCCGACGATGGCTGTCAGAACAATACCTAGACCGCCCCAAAAGCCGTAGGCGATCCCCAGCGGAAGCGTCTTCAACGCCCGCGTTAGGCAATAAAAAGAGGCGGTATAGAAAGCGCCCATCGTCAACGTGGGAACGAGTTTGGTGAACTGCTCGGACTTTTGCAAAAAGGTCGTGCCGGTCACCTCAAAAACAATGGCGAGCGCCAGAAAAACGTAGGAAAGGATGTTGGAACTCATTCCGCCTCCATCCGTGTTGCAAAATAGGTTCAAAATCTGAGTACCAAATTTCGGTACAAGCCGCTACAGTCAGTTCATCCACCTCTTCTACCAAGCGAGAGAACATGTTGTTTCTGTACCGAAAGGTCATCGACTGGGGCATAAGGGAAGAAACTCCGCGGGAACTCGTTCTCTACATTCGGATGGCGAACGCCGCCTTTTTGACCTTCTTTATAGGCTGTTGTTTCGTCACATGTGCTTACTTAACTCTCGGTCTTAACCAAGCGGCGTTTTTCAATTCAATCGCGATATTCGCGTTCGGATCAAGCCTCCTCCTCATGCGCGCCGGCTATACAGTCGTCGCCCGCTTATTCGCTGTCGTCGTCGGGTCTATCGCGGGTTACGGCGTGACCATTGTGCTCGGACCCAGAACTTTGATCCAGATTCTTTTCATGTTCACGAGCGTGCTGAATATCACGTATTTTTCCCTACAGGAAAAGAAGTCCCTGGCTTTCGCCCTCCTCTTCCCCCTCTGCATCCTCGGATTCCTTGAGTATACGTCATATACCCCCGCTTTCGGTTTAACCCGTTACCCGCTGACCGACCTTCAGACCACGCTGTTAAGGTTCAGCACATTCGTATCCGTATGGGCGATGATGTACGGTCACTTCTCGTTCTTCATCATCGACCGCCGCAACGCCCAAGACCAACTGATCTCCGCGGAGAAAATGGTCGCGATCGGGCGCATGGCGACAAGTATCGCGCATGAGATCAACAACCCTCTGCAAACAATCGTCGGCCAAGTCGAGAGACTTAAACTGAAAGCAGAAAAAGGGACTTTGCAACCTGACGACGCCATAACGATTGCGAACAAAGTTCAGAGCGTCGCCATGCGGATCGCGTCCATCGGGCGCGGACTGAAGACGTTAGCACGTGACGCTTCCCGCGACCCCTTCTCTGAGTTGCCTCTCGATTCACTGATCATGCTGACGCTGGAGCACTTCCTTTCTCCGTTCAACGTCTATGGCATTAAAGTCACGGTCCAGGACATACCCAGTTATTGGACCGTGATCGGACGCGAAGCGCAACTCTCTCAAGTATTGGTGAACCTCATTACCAACGCTCAAGACGCGGTGATGAGCCAGAAAGAAAAATGGATCCGCATCGAAGCCACCGCATCGGACACATTCATCGACATTTCCGTCACCGACAGCGGCTCCGGAATTCCAAGTGAGATCGTGAGCAAGATCTTCGATCCGTTTTTCACAACGAAACCAGCGGGTAAAGGCGTCGGCCTGGGACTCAACCTTTCCCGTGAAATCATGGCCGCTCATAATGGGTCGCTGATTTACGACGAAACGTCGCCGAACACTCGGTTTGTCGTCCGCGTTCCTCGAGGCCGTGATATCGTTGTTAATTCGAGTAAAACCAACGTCAGGGAGGCTTCCTCGTCTACACTGAACGCGTAAGCGCAGGAGCCTACACTCACTCACGTGACCGAATTTCCCCTGTATCGTCGAACTGGGATCAACGATCTTCCTCCGTTGAAAATATAGAAGAACGACCGCGTGGTCTTGATCGGAGACGCCGCTCCAGCCGCAAGCCACGCGCAAAAATTTTTTTCATGGCGACCTTGACGTCCGCGAAATCGTACACATTTTGGTTAAAGTTACCCATAACGGCGCTTTTCATGCGCGCTTCATCCCCTATTTTCCCGTCTCTTTAATAATTCTAAGAAAAAACGGTCGCGCTTTGATTATCACTCCGGTGACTTGACAGATCTCGTTTAGGCCACAGGTTTGAAGTGAAAAATGAACCCCCTCGAAGGAGGTGCACGATGAGAGCTTTAGCGCCCTACTGGAACTCCAGAAGCCTTGCCGCAGATCTCTTTGCAGACATCGATCGTCTCTTCGAGAACTTCGGCCGTATATCAACACTTCCTGTTTATGATGAAAGGAGCTTCACGCCCGCTTGCGAAATCACGGAAGCTGAAGACCACTATCTTATGAGCATCGATCTTCCGGGCATGAAGAAAGAAGACATCAAGGTCGAAGTTATCGACAACGTTCTGACCGTGTCCGGGGAGCGCAAACGCGAATTCTCTTCGGACAGGAACGAGAAAATCCAAAGGTACGAAAAATCGTACGGCTTCTTCAAGCGCAGCTTCACTCCCCCGTCGACGGTTGAAGTGGGCAAAGTCGAGGCTCGCTATGAAGACGGTGTACTTGAACTCTACTTGCCGAAAGCGCAAGCCGCTAAACCCCACCAGATTGAAATCCAGAGTGGAAAAGGCGGAATTTTCGCGAAGCTCCTAGGTAAAAAGGGTTCTCACGACGAAAAGACTTCCGAAACTTAAAGTTCGGGCGAGAAACGCCTGCTCCCTCCCCCGCGTCGGGCCCGCGGCTCAAAGCCGTGCGGTCCGGCGCCCTCAATATAACCTTGCGCTGTTTTTTCGACCAAACCCTACACGCGCCCGAGGACTTCCGAGATAGAACTCTAAAGACGACCAATTGCGGGCCCTATGTGCTTGTCTTGCCGATGAATTTCCCGATGCAGATGAGTGAAACGAACCTGGGAGGGTCTCCATCATTAACGGGGGCAGTCAGGACTTTTGTTAAGATGTTTGTATCC
>CALBDW010000181.1 GCA_937927435.1 uncultured Bdellovibrionales bacterium | reverse complement strand
CAGAATCTACTAACGTTGTTTGGACCCGACCAACTTCATCAGTTGAAGACGCCCAAAATGTCGTCTTCGCGGATCATGAGGTATTCAACGCCGTCGAGCTTCAGCTCAGTTCCGGCATACTTTCCGAAAAGGACTTTGTCGCCAACCTTCACTTCAAGAGGCAATGTTCTGCCATCTTCAGTCACACGTCCCTTACCGGTTGCAACGACCTCACCGCGCTGGGGCTTTTCTTTCGCTGTGTCGGGAATGATGATGCCACCCGGCGTTTTTTCCTCTTCAGCCATCCGGCGAACCAGAATACGGTCGTGAAGCGGACGGACATTCAAATTTGCCATAAAGACAACCTCCCTAAATCACCAGGCCCGTAGTCGGACCTATTTGAAAAAACATTGCCTGTCTGAAAGGTTCAGAAAGCCCATCAAATTCAAGCGTTTCAGACAAAATCAGCACCAATATGGAAGCCCTTAAAATCCTGTCAAGGAAGCCACCCGTTTTTTTTTTAGAAGGTTCTTAGCGGGGTCTGCATAAGGATGAAGATTAACCACTTAACGCTCTGAGTTAATTACAAGAAAAACTTACTTTTTCGTCGTCGCTCCGGACCGCAAGTGAACCGCCGCTGGAGCCGGAACATCTAAGGCTAATGCGTCGTGGGCGCCAGAAAGACTCTTTTGGTAGGCCAGCAACAAATCAGCCACTTCCTCGGGAGTCAATTTTTTAGCTGCCTCAATGAACGATTCGCGATCACGGAATTGACGCAGATAGAGCAGAAAATAGTCGTTCACGGTGAGTTCGCGGGCAATATCCAGATTCAGCAACGCCTGCCGCAACTTCGCATCATTCTTCTGGGAACCAATGAGGGTGGCTCCGCCACTTTTTCCGTCCTTCTTCGGCGCGTCTTCTTTCGAGGAGGAAGAATCTAGAGCGCCTTGAAGGCGCTCAACCTGGCTTTGTGCCTCCTCAATCCGGGCATTTTTCCACGTTTGGTAGCTCTCGACCGAAACTTCCGCCCGCCCTTTCACCCCGGTCATGACCAAAAGGGCAAGAAACAACAGGATGAAGGGACCCTTAATCAATTGGTTCGTTCTAACCGCTGTCCCGCAAACGTTCATATTCAACAACCAACAAATGCACGTTCCGTAATTGACGACGCCCGAAAGGCATTCAAGGGATATGCCACATCAAGGCCGCGTTAATGTTGATCGCGAATACGGAGAGCGACGGCGAACGTCTCTGATGAGGGCTTTGAACTACGAAAAGCGGCACCGAACGAAAGACGGCACCGTTTTCGTAACTCTTTCACTCGCCGGTGTAGTTATAAACAAGACTTCCGCCTCTGATCTTCTTGAAGAAACTATCGACCTTCTTCGGATCGATCGTGAGGCAACCGAAGCTCCTGCCTGCGTATCCGTACCTGCGAACGAAGGCGTCTGAAGCGTAGTCCGCCTGATGAATATAAATACCGCGCGCCGCCGATGTCCGGTTTCTCGCCTCGATGCCGTGCAAGACAAGCGACTTCTTTAGACGGCGGTGATAAAACGGCTGGTCGCCCGTGATATGAAACCCAGGAGGAGTCAAACGGCTGTTATGCTGGCTGCTGAACTTCGTGGCGTACTCACGGCTGACATTGCCCCGGCCGCTGCCGTGTGACGTATAGAATGCCTCAACGGCGCCGGTCTGAGTATCAAGCAAGAACATGCGCTTTTGACCCGAATGCTTCGTGAAGTCCACGATCGTAATGTAGCGCTTGTTCTTGATTCTGCCGCCCGGCCTTGTTTCTTTAGCGTACATTTTCAAAGCGTTTTCGATCGCCTTGCGTGGAACGCCGGCTTTGATCCATTTATCTTTGTACTTCTCGCATTCCAAACCGGTTCCGACGTTTTTTACCGCCTTATTCCCCTGCGTGATTTGATCGACGACATCTTTCGCCGCCTCACGGGAAAGCTCCCGCCGTTTGCTTCCGTCGCGCGGATCCGGAGTATGGCGCCGGTGAATTTCCATTGGCCGCGGCGCCTGCATCTGCATGCGCGAGCTACGTTGGTCCATAGAAACCACGATCGCTTCGCCGATTAAGCTTTTTCGCATATACAAGCCGCCCTGGCCCTGAAGGGCGGAGTTCAAAGTCGCGATATCGTCCTTCGAAAAGCCTGGAGCGCTGACAAGACGAATTCCGCCGACGAACTCATCTTTTTCTTCCTTGTTATTCCGCCACGCCGGATAAACTTTCGGGTTCTTGTAGTTTTCAATGGAAATCTCAAAAACGGAGCCGGCTGGAATCACGGTTTCGGAGACGAGAACGCCGGCCCGCTTGAGCCTGATAGCCTGGTTCAATTGAACCTTTACCACCTGAGCCCATACATCCCCGCAGACCAGGGTGATTGCGATTATGGCGCTTAAGATTCGGTTCAAGAGCTTCATGCCGCACTCCTTCGGGTGGCTTTTCTGGTATGTAACGCAATCGGCATGCACATTCGGCCGTCTCATGTTGAGACATTTCGCGCGGCGAGAGGCCCGTATTTTCGTTTTTAGGCGCCGGCCCGAGAGAGGGCAGAAAGGCGGCCCTATTTTCGGTAGGCAACTGTCGACCGGTTAGACAGAGGCCCCCTTGAAATTAATTCAAACCCTTCCCAATTCGCCTGATTAAAGTTTTCGCAGGAGAGGTCATTCCTTGTGAGCCGAACGGCCTTATATGAAATTCGCCTCACAACGTGACCCGAACAATCGGAGGATCTTCATGAGGAACCTTTTATTAAGCGCAGTCGCAACATTCGCTACTCTATCGTTCTCATTGACATCGCTTGCGGCGTTCAAGGTTCAGGAAATTTCGGATCCCACTTCACCCCTCTTACAAAAAGTCGAAGAAGAGATCGCTGTTTTCTTTGATCTCGATGAACTCGAAATGACCGGCGTTCTGGTCTGCAAGGACGGCATCCGGAAAGGCATGGTAATCTGCAATTACGAACTCGGAATTCAACGCTGCAAAGACGGCGAACGAATTGGTCGTTGGATCCGCGTCGTCGCCGATCTGACGCAAAAGCCTATCGCCCTCGTGTCCCACCCCACGATTTACGGCGGGTGCGAAACCGGCGATAACGTCGTTGTATTCTGACGTTTCTATGACGACGCCTGCTTCTTGAGAGCGTACTTCTGGCGCAACCAACGACGTATACTTCTCAATGTCGCGGGCGTCACACCGATATATGAAAACGAGGCCAAGAAACTTTTCGGATCTTGCGGGTGCGAAGACACCGAATAACATCGTCCCATAACCTCCCCCGTCCCCGACTCGCCGAAAAACTCCCCGTGGAAGACGAGAAACTCGCCTTTCTTGACCGGCAAAGACGTCTTAACCGTTACTCCGAACTCACTGATTTCTTCGATATTCGAAATAACCGCGACGTCGATAGGGTCGTCGGCCTGAAGCGAATAAAGCTGACGATCGCTCACATTTACTTTCCCCGTTACCCAGAGATCGAATTTCTGGATGAAAAGGGGCCCGTCGATCGGAAGAACGATCACGTCAACCACATCGGCCTTGATGAAATTACGGATGCTTTTCGGATCCTCCAGGTGGCTCAAAAAGCAAATGGGTATCGCCTTGTTTTCGGAGCGCGCGATCCGCGAGCGAAGATTCTCAACCCATTGCTGAGGAGGACTATCGAGAAGGCCCGTTCCAACGAACACCAGATTGAACTTTTGCTCGGTGAGCATTTTGACGATGGCATCCGTAGCACTCGCATAGACAAGCTGATGGTTCGTCGGGGAATCGAGGGCGGGGGAACTCGGCGCCGCGGGTGCGGTGTTGGAAGCAATGGAAACCGAGTGTCCGTCGCGAAGCTCAAGGATTTGCTTCATGGTCCTCATTTCTTTTGTATCGATGTCGGCAATGAGGACCTTAGCCATATCAACAGTCCCTTTTTATCAAGCGCGGCCGACTTATGGGCCTCGGGCAACTTGAGGGCCTACTGATAGACGGACTCACCATATTTTAAGGATAAATCACATCGGAATGAATCCCAATTCGAAAAAAGCCGACTCAACAAATTGAGACGAACCAAGCGGCGAAAAGAAAAACCCCGAGTCGGCGGCCAACTCGGGGTTTTACGAGCTATCAACGAAACTTATTAATAGCGAAGACGGCAGTAACCTTGCGGGATGTAACAACCGAAATCTTCCCAATATAATCCGCCGCACTCGTAAAGGGCGTTATAAGCGGCCTCGTCGAGCGTCGCACCGATTTCGGAGAACGCGTTCAGATCCTCATCGAACGCCGTGCACTGCCAGTAACCGACCGGAACGCTCGCCAGCCAGTACCAAACCGGAAGAACGATCGTCGGCCGCCACCAATAGGGATAACGATGGAAGTCCCACTTCCAACCCGGACGCCACCCCGGACGAGGATGCCATCCGCCCTTATGGTACTTGCCATGCGATCCGCTCGGACGAGTCGGACGGAGGATGTTCGGAGCGTGCGGCTTCGGCCGCGTCGGTTTCACGGCCGGGCCCGGCTTCACCGGTTTGACGCTCGGCTTTTGCCCCGGCTTTAGGTGACCGCCCGGTTTATTCGGAAAACTCGGTTTCGGCGGTCGCACGCTTCCGCCGCCCGGCAGGTTCAGCCTTTGGGGTCTGTTGGGCTTTAAGTTCCCTCCCGGGAAGCTGGGAGACGGTTTCGAAGGCCTGACGCTGCTTCCGCCGGGAAAACTTGGACGATTCGGAGCAGTCGGTTTAAAACCGCCTCCGCCACCGGGGAAGCCAGGGCGCTTCGGCGTCAAACCACCGTTTCCACGCGGCCCGCGGTAAAAGTTAGCGTTCATGTCGACGCTGTAACCCGGCTCCGCTTGAAGATCTTGAGCGTTAGCTTGGGGAGCCGTGCCTGTTAGACCGAGCAGGGCGCATAAACCTAAAATGGCAGATTTCATTAAGCCACTCCTTGAATCGAATTCATTTTGCTTGCGCGCCGGACTTATATTTTCCCTAGGGCCCAACGTCACGCCCAAATTCGCAACGCTGGAGCGCAACTGTGATCCGCGGCCCATTAATGAAGAACTTTCTTTCTTAACAGGGCATCTGGGATCGTTTAGACACCGCCGAATTGCAATTGATTTCATAAACACAGAAAATTTGTAGATATCTCGACAAATCGCCGGGGCTCATCTGGATGGTTGATTCCGGCGAGGACTTCATGATTGTGTTCCGCTCAAAGAGGTCGATCGCATGCTGAGTTTTCTTCCTTCGCCGATCAAAGGTGTTTTCGCCGCCGTTTATCTGGCGTTAAACACTCTCTTTTGGTCCTTTCCGCTTTTCGGAGTGGCCGCAGTTCGGGCGATGGTCCCCTTAAAGAGTTTCAAGCGCTCCTGCAGCGACGCTCTCACGCGCGTCGCCGAATATTGGATCAAAGCGAATAATTTCGGGCTCGCATTGCTTCACAAAATCCACTGGGACATCAGCGGACTGGAAGGATTTCGTCGTGATCGTTCTTATCTTATTTGCGCGAACCACCAGTCCTGGGTTGACATCGTCGTTCTCTGCCATGTGTTCACGGGCAAGGTCCCGCTTTTGCGCTTTTTCTTGAAACACGAACTGCGCTATCTCCCGATCATCGGGACGGCTTGCTGGCTGTTGGATTTCCCGTTCATGAAGCGTTATTCGAAAGAATATCTAGCGGCGCATCCGGAAAAACGAGGACAAGATTTTGAAACGATTCGTCGCGCTTGCGCCCGCTTCAAAGATAAGCACGTCTCTATTTTGAATTTTCTGGAAGGCACCCGTTACTCGCCCCTTAAGCGAATAGGGCAGAACTCGAGGTACCAGAACCTCCTCATGCCTAAAGTGGGCGGGATCTCAATGGTTTTAAGCGCCATGGGCCAACAGTTCGACAGGTTTATCGACGTCACAATCCATTACCCGGAAGGGGTTCAGAATCTTTGGGGCCTGCTTTCGGGAAAACTCAATCGCGTCATCGTGCGGATTCAAAAGCACGAAATTCCAAGGGACTTGTTCGAACTTAGGCTCCGGGATGAAGAAAAGTTTCGCGAACTCGTGCGAGACTGGGTTCAAGACATATGGGCGAATAAAGACGCTTTGCTTACTCGACTGAAGTCCGAGTCCGCGTGACTACCGCCGTTTCGGGAGCCGGACCTGGGTCTAGAAAAATCTTGAAAACGATCGCATAGGTACGAAGAAACCAACACAATCCACAGGGCAATCCACGCCTAAAGGCGATTCGACAAGATCAAACGTTCCAGCACTTTCCTGCTGCGACGTCCGTTTGTCTTGCTGGAATCATAAATAAGTCCATTGCGTCCAAGGTCGTGGCGCTCAGCTTAAACGGAATGCTCTATTCCATCAAAACGGCGCGACTGCTAAATTTAAAGTTCGACGCAATCTCACTGAAAGGTGCAAGGCATAAAATCTAGTTGGCTTGAATGCAGACCGGATTTTTGATGGCGGGATTAACTCGTCCTGGAACAGGAGGAACGATGAAAAGCCAGCTTAAGCGGAGGGCTCCGGGGCTCGCACAGCTGATCGCGGCGCCAGTGATCTTCAACATGCTGGTGTCCATGCCGGTATCGGCGCAACAACAAAGTTTATTAACGCTGAACGACTATTTGAACCAAGTCGAGAAGCATAACGACGCTTTTCAACGGTCAAGCCGAGCGGAGAAAGGTCTCGAACTTCGTTCAGACGAGTGGAGGTTGATGACCACGCCTTACCTCTTCGGCACCGCTCAAATGGGTTCCGATAAAAGAGAACAATCGTCACCCACAATTATGGGGAATGAAACCGCCACCAAGGTTTATTCTTTAGGTTTCGCGCAGAAGACCACTTTTGGTTTGGACGCGAAACTCTATTATCAATACGTCGACACCGAAATCGTGGGGGCCAACCCGCAATTCATTAATCCGTCGCACTTCTACACGACGGGTCCTGTTCTTGAATTGACCCAGTCGTTGTGGAGGAACGGTTTCGGCTCCGAAACGAAGGCGGCGATCGAAGCGAAAGAAGCCGATATCCAAGCGCAGAGGTTCACAGAGCAATACACTCAAATCCAACTGCGGCAAGCCGCCGAAAACGCGTATTGGCGTCTCGCGGTGGCAAGAGAGGCGCTGGTCGCCGCGAAAGAAAATCTTGATCGCACTAAAAAAGGACGCAATTGGACGGCTGAACGCGTTCGCCTGAACTTAGCCGACCGGTCGGATCTCCTGCAACAAGACGCCGCCGTGGCCGCCCGCCAAATCGAATTGCAACAAGCCGAAATGGAAGAAACAGCCGCGGCCCGGGCCTTCAATACGATGAGAGGCGTGAACTCCGACACTGTTCCTGAAAAACTGCAGCCCATCACTGACGACTTAATCAAAAGTCTTCGCGTTCCGGAACGGAAGGATAAACGCGCGGACGTCAAAGCAGCTGAAGCGCAAGTGCGGGCGGCCCAAGCCTCGAGTCGACTTGGGCTCGAAGCGGCCAAGCCGACTCTCGAAGCCTTCCTGACGGCCGGTTTAAACGGTCGCGACGCCGATAGCGGCGCCGCCATTTCCGAGTCGTTCGGGACCGAACATCCCAACTACACGATTGGAGTCCGCTTGAATATCCCTCTGAATCAAAGCCTCGCTTCACGCGTTCGCGAAGGTTACCAGGCCGCTGCCGAGAGCGCGGAGATGGCGTTCAGAAGGAAAGCGTTCGAGGCCGACCGCGAATGGGCGGACCTGGTTCAACGGCTCGAAGAAAGCAAACGGAATCTCGAAATTGCGCGTAAGCTCGAGCAGGTCCAAAAAGCGAAACTCGACGCCGAACGCGCCCGTCTTAGCCGCGGCCGCACCACGACTTACCAAGTGATTATGTTTGAAAGCGATTACGCGAACGCCCAATTGAACAGGATCCGTCTCGCGCAGCAGGTCCTCGCCATCTACAGCCAGTTAAAGACGTTCGGAGGTAAACAATGAATCTGGCCGATCTTTCGATTAAGCGACCCGTCTTTATCACGGCCTTACTCACAGCCCTGATGTCAGTGGGACTTCTGTCGCTGAGAAACATGCCGGTCGACTTGTTTCCCGACCTCACACTTCCGATCGTCGCCGTCACGACAATCTACCCGGGTGCCGGCCCCGAGGAAGTCGAGACCCTGGTTTCGAAAGTCATCGAGGACCAATTGAGCACGGTCACGGGGATCAAGACACTCCGTTCGGAAAACACCGAAGGCGTGAGCACGGTTATCGCCGAATTCACCTCCGAAACGGACCTCAACTACGCGGAACAGCAGGTGCGGGACAAAGTTTCGATGATCCGCAGGCAATTGCCTTCGGACATCGAAGAACCAATTATTCAAAGGATCGACCCGTCCGACTCACCCATTCTCATTCTCGGTTTGCGAGCCCCGAGTCTGACAGATGCTCAGCTTTTCGACCTTGCCGACGATTACGTCCGGCCCAAAATCGAACAGGTTAACCAAGTCGGTAAAGTTACGGTTGCCGGCGGTCGAGAGCGTGAAATTCACATCGAGCTCGACCGTCGCAAACTCGAAGAATATGAGCTTTCCGCAACCGCTGTCGTACAAAAACTGGCAGCGACAGGAGTGACGATCCCCGCCGGTAAAATCAACGAGGGTAAAAACGAGACGACATTCCGGACCATCGGGGAGTTCGAGAACATCGACGCCATCGGCTCAACGGTCGTCAGCTTCTTCGGGAACGATATTCCGGTCACGGTCAACGATATCGGAAAAGTGCGCGACACGGTCAAAGATGAAACGAACCGCGCATACTCGAACGGAAACCGGATGATCTTCCTCGTCGTGTACCGGCAATCTAAAGCCAACACGATTGCAGTCGCCGACGCGGTTAAGAAACGTGTTGAGGAGATCAACGCCGAGTTTAAGGCTCAAAACAGCGACGCGCAGTTTATCGTTCTCCGCGACGGATCGAAAATGATCCGGGCGAACGTGGACGACGTTTATGAGTCCATTATCATCGGTATCATTTTGACGGTCATCGTTGTTTATTTCTTCTTGGGCAGCGGTCGCTCGACCATTATCACGGGACTTTCCCTGCCGACATCGTTGATCGGCGCATTCTTCCTCATGTCGCTCGCCGGATTCACGGTGAACATCATGACGCTTTTGGCGCTCAGTATAGCGGTCGGTCTCTTGATCGACGACGCGATCGTCGTGCGCGAGAACATCTTCCGGCACGTCGAAATGGGTAAACACCCGATCCAAGCCGCATCCGACGGGACGAAAGAGGTCTTACTCGCCGTCATCGCGACGACTTTCGCGATTATCTCGGTTTTCGGACCAATCGGCTTCTTGAAAGGGATCGTGGGGCAAATGTTCCGTCAGTTCGGCTTGTCAGTTTGCTTCGCGATGATGATCAGTTTGTTCGACGCCATTACCACGGCGCCGATGCTTTCGGCTTACTTCGCGGCCGGGGGCGACCATGGTCCCCATAAATCGCGCAAAGGCCTTTGGGGCAAGATCGCAGGGCCCATGCTGGCGGGCTTCGACCGGTTCCAAACCTGGCTTGAACACATTTACGAAAAAGTCCTGCACGTCGTACTGCGACACCCGTTCATTACGATTGGCTCCGCGCTCGGCATCTTCATCATCAGCCTGGGTGTGGCCCGGTTCATTCCGATGACATTCATTCCGGCGACGGATACCGGTGAATTCATCGTTCAGCTGGAGACGACTCCGGGTACGAACCTCGAAGAGATGAGCCGGATCAGCTTGGAGATTGACGAAGCGATCCGCAATAACAAAGAGGTCAAAAACTCCACATTGATCGTTGGCGGGTTCACTGGTGAATCGAACACGGCGCAAATTTTCGTCGAACTCGTTCCGGCGAAAGAAAGAAACGTGAATACGTCCCAATTCAAAGCCATGCTCCGCGAACAGCTGAAGGCGTTCCCTCACGCCTCGCCGATCGTGACCGACATCGGCATTTTCGGCGGAAGCCAGCGGGCATTTACGGTCAACATTTTGGGTAATGACCTGAACCGCATCCAAGAAGTTGTCCAACAGCTTTACGACCGCATGAAAGACCATCCGGCTTTGACGGACGTCGACGTTTCGTTCCGTCCTGGTAAACCGGAGTTCCAAGTGGTCCCCGACAAAAAGAAGGCGGAAAGACTTGGTGTCTTGACCTCCGCGATCGGCTCCGAACTGCGTACGCTGGTTGAGGGCTCGACGCCCGCGGTCTATCGCGAGAAAGGACAGGAATATAAAATTCGCGTTCGCTTGCAGGAAGACCAACGGAACCTGCGTGAGCAGTTTGACCACATTTACGTCCCGAACGTAAACGGCCGCCAGGTTCGCTTGCGCGATGTCGCGAAAGCTGTCGATGCGATCGGTCCGACGAAAGTCACCAGACAAGATCGCGGCCGTTACTACGCCCTGGAAGCCGACATTAACCCGAAAGGACCCGGTATGGCGTCCGCAATGGCGGAAGTGAAACGCCTACTCGAATCGGAGATCAAAATGGATCCCGACATGCGCTACAAATTCGTAGGTCAGGCCGAAAGCTTCCAGGAGCTCCAGGAGAGCATGTTCATCGCTCTCACGCTCGGCATCCTGTTCATCTACTTGGTGCTCGGAAGCCTTTATGAGTCGTTCGTGACTCCGTTTACGATCATGCTCGTGCTGCCGCTGGCGATTTGCGGAGCGCTCTTCGCCCTCCTGATTTCCGACGAGCCGATGAGCCTCTTCTCGATGATCGGTATCGTCTTACTTCTCGGTGTCGCGACGAAGAACTCGATCCTTCTGGTCGACTACACAAACCAACTGCTAGCGAAGGGACTGGACTTTAAAGAGGCTGTTATTCGTGCCGGTGTCGTTAGATTGCGTCCGATTCTCATGACGTCGATCGCGCTGATTGCGGGCATGATCCCGATTGCGATCGGTCTCAACGAGGCCTCGAGACAAAGAACGAGCTTGGGCATCGCCGTTATCGGCGGTGTTATCAGTTCGACGCTGCTCACGCTCGTCGTGGTTCCAGCCGCGTTCTCTTACATTGAAAGATTCCGCCGCTGGTGCCTACGTTGGGCTCGCCGACTCGCGGGACTCCCCGAGCACGACGATTTCGATCTTGATCAGCTGAATTCAAACCCCGAGGCGTCGAAGATCAGAGACGAGGAGAAAATCCGTCCGACAGCCAGTATGAACTAAACCCGATAGGCGGATGGAAACAATAAAAAGGCGACTCACTTGAGTCGCCTTTTTATTTTCAAGGGACCTCGCGAATCCAGGTTTCTTATTCGCCCGTCACGATCGTGCAAGTTTTCGCGAAGACCCCGAGGACGGCGTACTGCGAATAATCGATCGACGAAACTTTCGTGATGCCCGCGCTTCTCTTCGCGGTTTCAACCGACATGTCGCCAGTGGAAACGATCGACAGGATATTGGTTGCGCAGGCTTCACCCTTCTTCGTTCTCGCGACGTTCGTGGTCGCCATGACGGTGTCTTTGACATCCGTAAAGACGAGACCCATACCGTTGCGGCTCATAACAGTTGCGCATCCAGCCATCAACCCAGCGAGCAGAACCAAAGCGAAATATTTCATCGAACAATCCTTTGTTGTTGGTTTGGTTTTCGTTAAACGACGATGATGGAATTAGATTGAATCGGTTTGCTGCGACGGTGTCAAACAACCAGGCTCAGTCGGCTGCTCAAGGAACAAAGAACTCGTTTCAAATCGGTGGATATTGCAACTAGTCAAACTTCATCGCTGTCTTGTTGTCTAAGGAACTAAATTTACTCTCCACCCGACCTTTTCGAAACGGCTTTATGTGGGAGGTCGAAAAAGTCCGGCAAAAGTTTGGAATTTGCCCCCAATGCACACTCCCTCATACATCTTTCAAACGGTTACCGTTCCCCTATTCAAAAGCTTTTGCTAACCGCCGTCATAGTCGGAGCCAAGGTCCATATATTAAGGCTCTTAAGCCCCGCCATCATGAAGGCCGGAAAAGAGATCTTCGGCCATCGAAAGCAACTCAACTGGCGTAAACTTCTCCTCAAAAGCCGCCACAAACTCGATTACTTCACACGCATGACTCTTGATCGTCACCTCGTGCCTTATCCAAAGCTACGTGAACTTTATTTCTGGAAAGAACGCCTTGCTTCGTTCTACCGGATCAAAGGGTTTAGAAAAGCCACCCGCGCGTTCCGCAAACTCATCGACGAGATGGCAAACTCGACACTCAGTGAAATCAAGCGTCTTCGTCGAACTCTGATGCGATGGAAAAACGAGATCCTCGTTTACTTCGAAAGGCGCTACACAAACGCCGTGACTGAAGCTATTAACAACCTCGCAAAGCTCGTCCAGAAGCGGGCTTTCGGATATAAGAGCTTCCGAAATTACCGACTGAGAACCCTAAGTGCTTGTCTTACAAAGGAATTTTGAAACGATGTCCAGTTAAGTGAGAAGAGCCAAACGATGTCCAGTTAAGTGAGAAGAGCCCGATGTCCAGTTAAGTGAGAAGAGCCGAACGTTCAGAGCCGCGACGGGGAAATTGGCGGAGAGAGAGATTCGAACTCTCGATAGGGGGTTACCCTATACACGCGTTCCAGCCGTATTTCGGCTTCTTTCGGCATTAGCCATATCAAGCACTTGCAAGTCATTTCAAACACATAGATGTGATGCGTTTAGATGTATGCTAGGCATAAGCCGGGTTCTTTCAAAATTTAAATTCTCTCATTAGCCT
>CALBDW010000180.1 GCA_937927435.1 uncultured Bdellovibrionales bacterium | reverse complement strand
GAGGATCGATCCGCAATCTATCGTATTCCGGATCAAAAGGAAGATAGTAAACCTTCTCACCGTTTATCCCAACAGCGCATTTGATCATCGGGTAGGAGCGATCTAACTTCCGCTTTCGTAACTCCACACCTAAGACCCTCGCAACCTCAAGCGCATCATCACTAAAACTCGCCGTCGTATAAAAGACCGCCCTCACTGACCTGGGTTTTTCTTTTGTTATACGCCTGAAATGAATCTTTGTCCCATACAGTTGAAAGATGTGCTTTGCCTGGATAAGCTTGTTCTTCGCCCAACACTTTGCCTGAACAATGACGATTTGATCTTCTTTTTTCGCTACGAGATCGCGACCTAAATCCTTATAGCCATTTAAAGCACCACAGTACTCGACTTCATATCCCATATTTTCATACAAATAGCCGATGTAGCGCTCATAAAGTTTCCCTATCTCCTCTGGCGAAAGCGACCTTTGCAGGTATTCATTCAGTTCTCTTTGCGCACGTGCATCTTTATTTAGAGCCCCCCTCAAAATTATGAATGTAACCACCAGAACAACTACGAAAATAAAAGTCGATGCAGCATACGCGATAATCACATGTTCGGGATTAATTACCATTGGGTTAGCCCACATGCAAATATGCAAAATTCACGACAAGTACGCTCAGTATCGACAGGACCGACCAAAGACTTAACAATCACTCGTAATTTTCAACACTTTTGGCGTTTCAAAATGAACCATAACGATATGCCTGGTTATGTTGCGAACGCCCTTTTGCAGAACAAGTAACGCACATACAAAGTTAACAGTCTTTGAATACAAGCTCGAACTAAGGCACGTCTGAGCTTTGCGCCCTCATCCATCGCCAGAATCGCCGACTTGGTAAAGATTTGCCTACCACCCACTCTTCCGCTACCCTGTCTTCTCGTTCCGAAGGAGGATCTCGATGGAATACTTGCACACCATGGTTCGTGTTAGAGACCTGGACGAGTCGCTGAAGTTTTACTGTGATATCTTGGGATTCGTCGAAATCCGCCGTGAAGAAAACCCGCAAGGTCGTTACACCCTGGTTTTCCTTGCTGCTCCGGGAGACGTCGATAAAGCCCGCGAGTCAATGACGCCTTGCTTAGAACTCACCTACAACTGGCCCGTCGACGGAAAGGTTGAAGACTACACTGTTGGACGCAACTTCGGTCATGTCGCGTTCCGCGTTCAGAACATTTATGAGCTTTGCCAACGTCTGATGGACAAGGGTGTCACCATTAATCGCCCGCCGCGCGACGGCCGCATGGCGTTTATTCGCTCGCCCGACAATATTTCCATTGAGTTCTTGCAAGCCGGGCCCGCTCTTCCGCCGCAGGAACCTTGGGCTAGCATGCCGAACACGGGAACTTGGTAAGATGAAAAACGCCAGGAGTGCCGCCGGCATTCCTGGCTCACCTTATTCCTACGCAGATCGCTTCGCTCAACCTTTCCTACGATATGAAAAAATACTTATTGGAAATCGAGACCCGCTTATTGGACATCCCGTCGGAATATCGCCCACCGATGTGGAGAGCCGAAAACTATATTGGCGCAGGCGTCTCCAAACTGAAATACCTAAACCTCAAAATCCCCCTGGTCCGGTCGCAATTTAAAAAAGGCTTCTCGTTTTCGAATCGAGTTACCGAAGAGCAGTGGTTGATTTGGGACTATGTTTGGAACCGCTCACAGATCTTTGAAGTGATGCTTCTACCGAGTTATTGGGCTGGCTCACGCCCCATCGAAGAAGTATTCGCTCATCGCAAATTAATACTGAAGTGGGTCGACCGCGTGGACAACTGGGCTCACTCCGATGAATTGAGCGCCCACTACGCCCGGCTTCTTGAGCACTACCCCTCAAAGATAATGCCGGTATTCAAAACATGGAACACGTCCAAAGAACCATGGCTTAAGCGCCAATCCATGGTGGGACTTCTTTTCTATTCACGTTTTCGCCAGAGAACCCCGCCCATTCAAATCATGCTCAAATTCATCGAGCGCCATATAAACGATGATCACTATTACGTGCAAAAAGGTGTGGGCTGGGCACTTCGCGAATGTTGGAACGTCTATCCGAAGGAAACGTTCGCCTTCTTAAAGAAATATGCCGGTCAAATTCCGCCGGCCGGATGGACCGCAGCAACTGAGAAGCTTTCCCTCAAGGAGAAAAATATTCTTAAGGAACTCCGAGCGTCCGCACGTAAGGGTCGTTAACCCGGACGCAATTTCGCCGGCTCTCCCCGAAGCAATTCAACGGACGACTTCCCTTGTGATTGGCTCCTTTTCAACTTCGGGCTCCACGAGCTGAGCAGCGAATCTACTGACCTCCGTGAGCACGAGCTCATCACTCATGCATTCGATCAGAAGTTCTTCACCCTTTGACTCTGGCATGATGTCCCCGGCTTCCAAGATAAAGTCCGTAATACAACCCCGATAAGTGACCCAAGCCATCCCTGCCTCCACTCGAAGAGTGAAGCGAGAATCGCCTTCTTTAAATCGATAAAACTCGCCTTTGCAAAGCTTAATGATATTAGCCATATTTAAGACTATAGCTAATAAAATTAAGCTTACGCTGAAAATCGGCGTATAAGCTTAAAAATCGAATGGCATTAAGGGAAGGCGGAATGAAGACCATGGAGCTCGATGAAACCGACCGAAAAATATTAAGTCTGCTGAAAGATGACGCCCGCCTTTCATTCTCAGAAATCGGCGATCGAGTTCATCTTTCGGCCCCCGCCGTTCACGCTCGTGTAAAGAGAATGGAAAAAAGCGGAGTGATAACCCACTACACGATTGGTATCTCGCCAGAATCCATCGGTAAACCACTCTGCGCTTTTGTTCGGCTCACACACGGAAAATGTCAGCACGGTGAAATAAATAAGAAACTCGCCGCGATCAAAGAAGTTGAGGAGTGCCACAGCGTCGCCGGCGAGGATTGCATGGTGTTCAAGTTAAGAGTCAGTTCTCCGTTCGAACTTTCGAGAGTCTTAGACAAAGTTCGGCAAATCGACGGCATTAACCGCACAGTGACATCCGTGGTTTTGGAGACCCATTTCGATCGCGGAACAGAGCCGTAACGGCGAACCAACGGCGTCAATGTTTTCCCGAAACCTTGAGGCCGACATTCAGTGTTTGCCCTATAAAGTGCTTAATACGGCCGTCCATCCTTGTGACAGAACGCCCATGTCCCGTCCTTCATTTCGGCCACGAAATCGTCAACCGGATAAGTAACGACGTCGCTGGATTCGCGATCTCCGATCTCGATGTAGATAACTTTTTCCGACGTGCGATTCACGATCTGATGGGCACTCCCTGACGGAATGAAGCCCGCGCACATGCCAGCAGATAACTGAACTTCTTCGTTTTCCAATACAAGAGTTGGATTTCCACTGAGAACAAAAATGAACTCTTCCTGTTTGGAATGGCGATGAAGCAGCGCCGACGCGGCACCCGGCTCAAGGTCGGTCAAATTGACGCCGAACTTTTTGATTCCGAAAAAGTCCCCCAAACTTCTCTTCGTACGGCCATTAAATCTCGAGGCGAAAGGCTCAGGATAGACCGATTTGATTGCGCGAGGAGAAACATCGGTAGCAACAACGGCGCTTTTATTTGGATTCATACGGGGCTCGGTGTTTTCGGTTTCAAGATGTAAGGTGACGTCCGGCGAATCACGTCGTTCTCTATAACGCGACCGACAATCTGACGTAGGCGCGCTTGCTTCAAAGGAACAAGATCGTAATAGCCGATATGTTCCCAAGCGCACACGAGATGAATTCGAGATAACCGGGGCGGTCGGCATCGAATATCGCAGCGCTCGCATCAAGCCAATCGAGACCGTTCTGAATTGCCTCAAGGGCATCGTCGTAAAAGCGATACTGCTCCGTCGGAACGCCGGTTCGCCGGCTTAAAATGACTTTGACCTCTTCTGACATAATCCCATTCAGGACGGCGCGTGCGTTAAGATGCTGAATATCCCGTGTGTTGACCCTGTAACGATCCAAAGGATCGAATTTACCAACGATATAGCGAGCGATATGGTCTGACTCAATCAGCCACTGGTTTCCATCGACGAGCACTGGAACTTTCATCAGCGGATTACCGCCGAACGTTTCGACATCGCCTTCAGCGACATTTCCTACGTCGATAAGTTCATATTCGACGCGTAAAGATCAAGAAGCAGGCGGACCTTTCGAGTAAAATGAGAGATAGGCGTTC
>CALBDW010000179.1 GCA_937927435.1 uncultured Bdellovibrionales bacterium | reverse complement strand
AAGAAACGACCAAATTCAAACTAAGCGACTTTACGTTCCATTTCATCGGACTACCAGACAAACTAAAAACTTTAAAAGGGTACATTAGTGTAGTTCACGCTTCCCATCCCTATCTAATGGAATATTATTTAGGTATAAAGCCGGAGCTTGGACCCAAGGATCTTCCCCACTTCATCGGTTAGATGATGAACAGAGATATGATCGAAATAGCAATCAGAAAGGCGCTTTTTAACTTTCGGATTTACTTCCTATTTCTTACCGCGACTATCGTCATTCTCACACTTTGGCTTATCGTTTCGTACAAAAAGCAGCTCGCGTCCATCGCTGTGGCTCAGGCTCAGCCGGCTCTAATAAAAGGGGACTATCGAGGCGCAATTGTAGGCATTAATTTGAGTGTTGGTTCTGATTTTAAATTTGTTCTCTTCCGCACCGCGGACGATCAGGTCCCGGTGGTTATTCCCCCAGGATACGAGGATCCTTCGCTTGGTTATTCCTTTACGATAGATGTGAAGCCACTCGGATTTCAGGAAGCGATTGGCTCGGTCGAATTCGGCCTGAATTTAAGCCCGCTTATACTGCTCGCGCTGTTCCTATTTGCGTTAGGAGTGGCCGCAATGGTTTTTCTCTCCCGACGCATGGCGAAGCGCCTGCGGGAAGACTACGATAGATCTCTCGTCATCGAACAAAAGGAAGCGTTCAACAGGCTCGCGACCCAGGTCAGCCATGATATTCGCTCACCACTTTCGGCTTTAAACTTCGCTTTAGCCTCTCTGAACGAAATTCCTGACGAGAAGCGCCTGATTATAAAAAACGCAGCCGAACGTATAAACGAGATCGCTCGGGACCTACTTGAGAAATATGAATCACCGAGTGCCTTCAATGTTATTGCGGAAGATATAAATAAGCCCGATCTCAAACTCGAAACAGTTGTTCTGTCGGATTTAATTGAGCGCATCATTAAGGAAAAGCAGCTCGTTTTGCCATCTGAATCGAAAATCGTCATTTCGCTCGACATTGCCGATGATCTGAAAGATTTGACTTGCAGATTAGACAAAAAGGTCATGTCTCGCGTACTTTCCAACATCATCAATAATGCAATTGAAGCTTGCGACAAGGATGGGCGAATTATCGTCGCTTTGCGGGATTCGAAAGAGGTGATATCGATCATCATTAACGACAACGGCAAGGGAATTCCCCAGGACGTCTTACGCCGTCTTGGCAAAGAGCGGATTTCATACGGTAAAAATAAAACTGATAGCGGCACAGGAATTGGAGTTCTTCATGCACGCCAGTCCGTTGAAAACATGGGCGGAAGTTTCACCATTCAAAGCCGAGTCGGCGTCGGCACTCAAGTGACGATTTCATTCCCCAAGAGCGCTCACACAAGTACAACCTCGCTCTCCGTCAAGGATGTCAATCCGCCGAACTCATCTCATCAGAAGAAGCGATTTCGAGCGATTTTCCGTTGAACGTTACGTCGGGAACACAATCTTTGAAGTTATAGGCGAGAACATTGCCGTAACCGTCCACGAACTGCATTGAACCATTCTTAAAGAAGCTGCTTCCGCATTTATCGAGGTCGTAATCCACATTCATTTCAACTTCGAAAACGAAGCTCAGCGGCTGGGAAGACTGCGCAGCCGAGTTATAAAATGCCGCGGTAAAGCCACAATAGCCCGAGGTTTTCATTGATCCCGAGGCCCAAGGCTTGGCGATATTCTTCGGTGCATAGACGGTCGCCATCTGGTTCTGCAGTTTCAAATAGCCGGAAATCTCGGGCTTTTCCGTCGAATTAATGCCGATTTCGTAGCTGTACGCCCGCTCGAACACGAACGTCTCCCCTTCCGGCGTGACGTCGATTTTGCCGCTCAGAGCGCCTTGGTTTTTCTGCTTGGGCCAATCTTCATTGAACGCGATATTGAAGTTAAATGCGAACCCACCTAGCACTCCGTACTTTGTATCGTCTTTATCGACAACCTGGTAATAGCCCACGATGTCACTTTTGCCGGAGGCGTTCGAAATCCCATAACAGTCGAAGTCCTGCCGGTACAAAAGGGGTATTCCATCGCGGTCTTCGCCGTCTTTCGGCGAGCCCGTTACGGACATGCAAGCGCGCAGGTCGGGCGCGGAGCTCGATTCGCCGTCCTGCAAAACTCCGATACCCTCCGGCACCTCGGAGAACGGCAGCCGAATCTTTCCATCACCTTGTAATTTGAACGAAGCCAGAAAGTCGTTGAACGCCGGTGTTTTCAGTAAAGCTTTGACCGTCGTCTCATCAACATGACCGGACGCACTGCTGAGGTGAGTTTGATTTGATTGCGCATGCGCGGCCTGAAAAACTACGCACAGGCAAGGGGCGCACAGAACCGTGATGATCCATCTCTTCATTCTGAGGCCCATCGGCAAGCTCCCAGTTCTACGTCCAGGGACCGCCGCCACTCTATCTTTCCGCTCGACGACCAGCAATTCCCACGCGACCGAGTTCGACAAAGTCGAGGTCGGGCTATCGGAGCACGCTTTCTGTGACTGGACGTCAACATAAAGTGAGTAACTGAAGAACCTGAGACATGCCAGCCCCTCTCCTTTCGTACAGGATTTTTCTCTAGGTCATAAGAGATCCGACCGGCTCGATCAAAATAATCGCGTACCTCGTTAAGGGGCGTACGAAATCTGTCGAGAAATAAGTCATGAAAATCAAAAAGACTCTTGATACTTATCTTCCACCAGATGCCTCTAAAACCTCATCTACCAGCGACAGGTTGATCGTCGTCATCGGAACATTGATCGTTCTCGCCTGTCTCGCTCTCATTGCATCGAATTTAATGGTGGATTCGCAGATAAAAGCGAAAGTTCCGATCCATCCCAGCCAGTGGAAGATTACTTATCTCAGCAATCCGGACTCAAGCTGTTCTCACGATCGAGAGGTCGGAGATTCGTGTCCGGCGTCTCCGAACAATAAGCAACTCTGGGGAAGCTCCCTCGATCGCGGCTCCAAAGACTTCCTTCAGTTGTATAAAGAAAAGCGTACATCTTCTTACTGGATGGGAGTCGTGATCCCCGCGCCGAAGTTGCGCGAGGCCGCACGGATGGCTGCTCCCGTTCTGGTTTTACCCAAGGTCAACGGCTCGGCCTCCGTTTGGGTCGACGGCGTCTTTCAACTCAACCACAGGTTTCAGGATCAAAGCACTCCAGCCCAAATTACTTTATCGCGCCAGCGCCTGATGGAGAACCGCGACCTTTATGTCGCGATCTTTGTCGCTCCTTACCCCAATTATTCAGGTCCCCAAGCGAAAGAATCTTCAACCCAAGAAGGATTCTTTTCAACGGTCGAAGCTGACCATTATTCGCGCTGGAGAATCTTCGACGATCTCACGCAAAATTTAATGTTCGCCGGACTTTTCCTTTTGCTCGCCGGTGTTCTCTGGGCGGCTTCCGCGGATAACCGCATCGCTTACGACTATGTCGTCGGGCACCAATTGGCTCTCACTCTTGCACTCATCGCGCTCGTTTCAATGGATATTACGGCGCGGCAGTTTTCAGTTCCCACGTATTATCGGCTGAGATTCGTCCTACTCCTTCTCGAAGCCTTCTTCGTACTGCGTATGACCGCTTCGATCCTTCGACTCACCCGCTCGTCGTCGTGGCTCTTAGCCGCCGGCATCGGTGCGGGAACTCTCCTTCTGATGGCCGGCACGCCGTGGACATGGATCGAAAACTCCGGACTCATGCTTTTGAACTCCACTTTCTTGCCGGCCGTCTATGCCGTATCCGCAGTCTTGGTCGCCAACAGAGCCGTCCGCATGTACCGCAACAGGGGCGACGCTTCGATCGATCGCGTGCAGTTCCTCATTATCTCCGCCTGCACGTTTTTCGCCACATCGGCAGCCTACGTCGTCGAATCTTCCATGAGACACGCGCTGGAGGTCGAGTGGAGCCGGGCATTGAATCTCGTGACTATTTTCTGCCTTGTTCGCCTGTACATCAGAAGCCGCCGGCGGAAAATGACATTTATCGATTCTCTCCCGATCTCCCGTCACCATCAGCAAAGCGCTGAAAGCCCCGTCCACGGCTGGCTCGTACGGGTTCAGCTGTCCTCACCGCGCACTTGGATTCAGAGCAAGAAAAACCCCTACGTCGATGCGGGTCCGGTCAATGCCGTCGTCTCGCACCTGTGGACCATCATGCAAGCGTGCGGCGGCGAAATCGTGGGTCATAAAGGGCACTGCTTTGACGTCTTATTCGAACACAATGAAACCGTCACAAAGGCGCTCCGAGATTTGCATACGGCTTTGCCGGCTCTTTGCCAACGCGTGAAACTCGAAGCTCCCGAAGGTTCGTTCCACCCCACGATCTCGTTCCACGCGACAATCGTGAAGTCTTCGGCAGAGCCCGTTTGGAACGATGGTCAACCCACCTGGAATGTGGCGCCGGAAAGAGCGCTGGCAGAGTCTCACGATCTTCCCACGCAACAACCGACGGTCATCGTGAGCGAACGCGACGCTTATCTGTTCACGGATCTCCCGAATGATCTCTTGATTCAGAAAGTACCAGACCAGGCGGGAAAGACTCTCGCCGCCTAATAACGAAAATGCCGGCTGCGAAGCCGGCATTTCTCATTACTGAATGAGTTCGAATCCCCGCCCTTACGGAAGCGGCGGACAGACCTCTTTATCTTCTTTCGGCGGCCCGAAGTGCAGAGCATTTGGCTCAACTTTATAGATACGATACGTCGCCACTCTCGACCAATCCGTGAAGGACGCCACGCGGAGCGCGATCACCGACTTGTACGGGAACGACGATTTGTCGTTATAGGCGCCGATGCTCACGAGATAGCTTCCGCCACCGGAAAGATCGCTCATCGCCGCACGAACCTCACGCGTCGCCTCGTTCATGTAGCCGATACCCTTCGCGACCACAAAACGGCTGTACGGATCCAATTGAAGAACCGTCAGGATTTGACGATTGTCGCAGTCATACTGGACTTCAAAGCTGAACAGAGCTTGGAATTTCGGGCTATCAACTTTCCAAATACCTTCAATAGAGTTCCACGGGAATGGCAACGGCGAATCTAACGGAATGACCCAATCGTCACCACCTCGTTTTTCCGATCCCCACAGGCAGGCCGCATTGAAGAGAACCACTACCCCAGCGATCAACGCGATAATTTGCTTTTTCATAATTCCCTCTTAATCACGAATTCCCCACCAAACTAACTTCCGCCGACGACCAACCTTCACGTCGCTTAATTCGTTGTCGACGTCGATGACGGCGACGACTGTTGAACCAAGACTTTCGCGCCTTTGTTCAAGTAATAGCCGTTTTTCGCCCGGAAGATATATTTGGGCTTATCGTAGTCAGGTTCAATCAATTTCCTCAGGCGCTTGATCGTGACGTAAATTTTGTTGTCGTGAACAACCGGATCGTATTCCTGCTTCCAAACATGCCGCACCAGCGCCTCTTTGGTGTGCACGACACCCGGTTGCTTAATAAACAGGCGAAGCATATCAAGCAGAATGAACTGGTTCTTAAAGTCGATGCGGCCTTTACGACGTTCAGAAACAGAGTTCGTCGAAGCGTCGAAGATCAAGTCGAAATCTTCGTTACCGGCCTCACCCAGTTCAGCCAAGATTTTGTCGATGCCTCGAGCCAAGCGCACCAGGTTCTCAGGATCGATAGCCCGCTTCGCCAAACGCAGATAGAGCCGCGCCATTTCCAGTTCGCCCGAGTCGCGGTAGGTGACACCAAGACTGCGAAGAATACCGATATACATGTACAGGTTCTTTTCCTTCTGAAGCTTGTCGTAGCAGTCCCAAAATACCTCCAGGGCCTGCTCGAAACGCTTCAGCTTGCGAAGAATGTGCCCATTCAAAATCTGGCTTGAAAGGCGCACCTCAGGGAGATCGAGTACTTGGAAGAAGATCTCAAGATTGTAGATTTCCTTTAAAGCATCCTGCAGACGATCAAGTTCGTAATACGTATGCGCGATCATATTGATCGCCCGGCAGATATCTTCTTTATTGTCGTTGGCCAGAGCGATCGAAAGCGACTTCTGGAAGTAGTCGAGGGCGATGTCATATTGGCTCTTATAAGCAGCGCATAGACCCAGCGTGAGGTGCGTTCTGGCCGTCAGCTCGATACCTTCTTTTAAAACGAGATCTTGGATTCGCTCTTTGGTGACGCGGATGCTTTCGACATCATTCCGTTCAGCGTACATCCGCAGGAGATAGTTCTGACATACCAGGTAGTTGTCGAAATCGCGGTCGTTGAAGTAGTGTTCGGCCGCCTGACTGAATTTCTCAATAGCAACGCCGAAGTCGCATCGTTCGTAATATAACCTCGCAACTTCGATCAACCCATCATTGGGATTTTTTCCTTGAGCCACGGTCGCCAACCCTTTGTTTCTTGTCGGATAAAGGATAACCGTTGCTAACTAAGTTGCTTTTTCTCTATCGGTGCCGCTCGAGTTATCGCATTTTTATGTCAGAACCTTAAAGATTCGGCCGCTTTCTTACAAAAGCTCCCCAATGCGTCAACAAATTCGATAATTTGTGTAGGAATTAGCAAAAATGATAGGCTGGAGCCCGAAATCGGCCACTTTTGCGACTTCATATTTATTAGTGAAATCAAGAGCTTAAGGATGTCGCGTCGACCACCGGTATTTCATGTGTGGGTCGGAAGTGAAATTTTGGGACAAAGCGCGAAGGTTTTTAAACTAGATCTATTGACCTAATTTCAAGCAAAACAAAAGCACCGGAACCCCCAGACGGCGGTTCCGGCGCTGATTATTTGGCCATTAATGGGTTTGCAGCTCGTGACCTGTATACTGTGCCCGTAAGCCGAGACTGCGCTCCGCACGCGCTTTGAAGAGTTCGCGCGCGTTCTTGATGTCCAAAGCGTTCACGAGCACCTGGTCGACGTGATCGACGAGGACGATCTTCAGATCTTTGAGGACCTCTTTCGGAATGTCCTTAAGATCTTTTTCGTTTTCCTTCGGAACAATCACTGTCTTGATGCCGCCGCGATGAGCCGCAAGGATTTTT
>CALBDW010000178.1 GCA_937927435.1 uncultured Bdellovibrionales bacterium | reverse complement strand
CATATCGTGATGCCTTCAAACGAAGCTAATCAAGTCGTGCGCAATACCGGAATCCAGCGGCGAGCTAAGGCCCAGCCTCCAAAGAACAAGGCTGTGTAGGCCAAATCACCAGCGACGCTGTTTTGGAAGAACGGTAACGCGAGCCAGTAGCATTCCGCAAGTCCGCTCAGCGTCCGGGGGTAAAAACCAGATTGCAGCCAGACGGCGAAGTTCGTGATCAAGAAGAAGAGAACGGAGCCTAAGAGGGAGCGCCCCATCACGCGCGCGGCCGAAGCATTTTCACCGAGTCCGACTCCCAAGAGCGAAATCAACATAACGGAGACATAGACGCCGACCATCTGGTCGTGGAAGCCAAGCACCATGTCGGTTACGAACAGAACCAAAACCGGCAGAAGCACCCGAAGAGCGGGGAACGCAAGACAAGCACCGCCAAAAAGAGCCATCGCGCCGATCGGAGAAAAATTCGGCGGATGAGGGATCAATCGCAGAACGCATGCCACAAGGACAACGGCCAGGGCCGCCCAGAACGAAAGACCCAATTGAGACTTCTTCGCAAAATTCATCGACTCACCCTCTCTTTTGAACTGGTGCCGTAGAAATACCATTTACCCCGCAATTGACAATTGAATTCCGTCAGTCCGTCTCGGGTAGGGCGAGATTGGGATAGTTTTCAAAACGAGGCTTCAGCGCGGGTTGACGCGCCATTCGCTCAAGAACGAGTTCCAGAGCCTTTTCGAGCTGCGGATCACGGCCCGCGACATAATCGGATGGAAGAATTTCCACCTCGACATCTGGGTCGGTGCCATAATTTTCAACTCCCCAACCGACGTCTTCAAACCAATGCGAGTACTCAGGTTGCGTGGTGTATCCCCCGTCGACCAAGGAGTGGGCAGGATTGATGCCCACGACACCTCCCCAAGTCCGCTTTCCGACAAGAGGCCCGAGCTTTAAGAGCTTGAACGCGTGGGAGAAGATATCGCCGTCAGACCCAGCCTGCTCATTGGTGAGAGCCACCATCGGACCGGCCGGAGCCTCTAAGGGATAAGGATAGACTCCGGACCAACGCGACTTCGTAAACCCGATCCGGCGGCGCGCCAGCTTCTCGAGTAAAAGTTGGGAAATATGTCCGCCCCCATTAAAACGGACATCGACGATCAGCCCTTCGTAATCGAGTTCGGTCAAAAAACCGCGGAAAAATTCCGCGTAGCCGAACGGGCCCATATTGGGAATGTGAACGTAACCCACCCGATTCCCCGAATGTTTGTGCACCCACTCGCGATTCGAGTTAACCCACTCCCGATACCGCAACTGCTGTTCCGACTGCAGGGTCCGCACCGATCGTGTTTCATTTTCCCTGCGCTCCGCCCGACGGAACGTGATCGATACCTCCTGATCTGCCCGGTGAACGAGAAGCTGCTCCGGTTTCACGTCGCGCGCCAAGGGCTGACCGTTGATCGCGATGAGATAATCTCCGGCTTTAAGCCCGATTCCGGCACGCGCAAGTGGTGACGACGCTTTTTCATTCCAGAGATCCCCTTTCATAACCCGTGTCAGGCGATAAGCGCCCGCTTCTTCGTCGTACACCCATTCCGCTCCCAGAAAGCCGACGGTGTACTCAGGCGTTAAACGATAGTCGCCTCCAATTTCATAGGCGTGCGAGGTTCCAAGCTCGCCCTGCATCTCCTTGATGACGTCGGAAACTTCCGAACGCGTGTTGACCCGATCGAGTAAAGGCAAGTAGCGCTTGTAAACGCGCTCCCAATCGACGTTCGACATATCTTCCGTCCAAAAGTGGTCCCGCTGTAGACGCCAGGCTTCGCGGTACATTTGCCGCCACTCCGATCGAGGATGAACAGGAACTTTCACCCGGTCCAGATCAAGCCACCCTCCTCGGCGCGAATCATCTTTCTCACGCGTCGGTTTTTCACCGGCCTTGATCACGCGAAGAGAGTTCCCCGAACGGTAAATGATCTGTTTCCCGTCCTGGGAAAGGCGGAACGACGAAACACCCGATGCGATCGTTTCCATTCGCTCCGTCTCAAGATCCAGCATATCGAGTGTCGCGTCGCCTTCCCCTCCCAGCTTGCGCCAATCGCCTTCGATCGTTCCTTTAATCGGCAGGCGCAGAAGATAAACCTTGTCGCGGGTCGCGACGATCTGCCGGTAGCGCCCGTCGGGCACCGGAAGCTGAACGATCCGATCGTCAATTCCGTCGAAGTCGATCACAACCTTTTTGCTCTTGGAGTTCTGGTTTTTCTTTCCGTCTTCGTCAGCTGGCTTTTCCCGCTCTTTAAATTTCGGATGATCCGAGCTGAAAGGGGGAATCACATCTTTTCGCAAAGTCACGAGGTAAGGACGACATCCCCGTGGAAAGCTGAGATCGAAGTGCAGATTATCGTAAACCGGGTCAAAAATGCGGTACGAGAGAAAATAGAGATATTCGCCATCCGGAGAAAAATACGGCATCACATCATGCAGAACAGGCCGCGTGACTTTGCGGATCCTCCCCGTTTTTAGATCGGCGATCCGGATTTCAGTACAGCGCAGATTCGCCGAACATGCGTACGCGACGTAGCGTCCGTCAGGAGACCAATTGAAGCCCGCGATGGGATCAAACTCACTTCGGTCGATCACTTTCGATTGACCCGTCGTAAGATCGACCCAAATGAGCTCATGCCGATGATTGGTTAGAAGCGCCTCATCCGCGTTCGGTGAAAGCTTCATGTCACGAGCCCGTCCGAGGTCAAGGCCGCTGAAACGCTCAACCTTCGTGCGGTTGAAGACGTCGTGAACTTCCAACGACTCCTCGCCACCCTTGTCGCTAACAAGGACGATCCTTTGGCCGTCGTTCAAAAATCGACCGAGCCGACATCTCAGGGGCCCCTCTTGCCCGTGCATGTGAACCGGCCCTTTCCACAAATCGAAGCTGAAGGTCTTTCCTCGGGCCGCGATCACGGCGCGCTGCCCCTTCGGATCGAGCTCGTAATCTTCGAGATATCGGACCGCCGAAACGAAGCGTCGGTTCGCTTGCGTGCGAGGGCTCTGATACTCGAATTCCAACTTACGCGACTCACCACTTTCAGTATCGAGGATGAAAAGATCACCGCCTGCGTGATAGAGCAGTTTTGTACCATGAACGGAAAGTCCGCGCGCGTAGTACTCGCGGCAGTCCGTGTGGCGTTTGAGATCGCTTCCATCGAATTTGGCTGAATAGATGTTCGCGATGCCCTCGAAGTCGGAAAGAAAGAAAACCCGGTCGCCGATCCAAAACGGGCGCGCGGAGTTCATCGTTATATTTTTAAAAAGCGGCTTGAAGTTCCCTTTTCCCGTGAGATCGACCCAAATTTGTCCGGCCGTCCCTCCCCGATAGCGTTTCCAATGCGCGAGTTCCGTTCCCCCGTGGCGCGCGATCACCATACGTCCTTTAGCATCGATATCGACGTGCGCGACCGGCCCGCACGGCAAAGGCGAAATCTCACGGTGCTTGAGATTCAAACGGTAGGCGTCCGTCATGCGCGCGAACGCCTGCCGATGGTTGCTGGTAAAAAGAATATCGCCGTCAGGAGTCCAACCGACCACGTTCGCGGTGCAACCGAGATAGGTCAGGCGTTTGACCACGCCGCCTTCGGCCGGCATGAGGTAAACTTCGTAATTTCCCTCTTCAGAACTAGAAAAGGCCAAGTAACGCCCGTCCGGAGAAAGCGCCACTGAATTGATTTTTCCGATCCCCGTCGTGAGCCTTCGTGCGACACCGCCGTAGATGGAGACAGTCCATAGGTCATCTTCACTCACAAATACGACCTGGTCTCCAGCAAGTGAGGGAAAGCGATAGTATCCAGGAAGAGACGTGACATCCGTTTCCATCATCGGGTCGATTCCTAGTAGAAACACATCGCACTCGCGCTGATGGAAGTCCTTTTTGAGAGCTTCCACGCCACGCGCGAACCTTGTCAACTCTCGCTGGAAGAAGAAGAAGTTACGATTTCAGAAAACGGGGAAAACTGTCTCTTGGAGATGAAGCTTTAACGGATACAACAGCGGTATCGCCTAACATCCGTTACATCTGTTGTCGTCGTCTTTTCACAATAATCCCTACCGACGATCGTAGCAGCTATCGTTGTCGATAACAATTCGGTCACGTTGTAGTCACTTCCTATCACCCATTCGTAATTATCTTTCATATTGTTGAGTCCACTACCCATTTTACAGGCGATATACCATTCCTCGAACGTACATAGATGTGGATTCCCGACAGATACATTAAGATTCGCGCAAGCACTTAATGCTGCGCTGAAAGAACCTTGGCCTCTTTCATTCCTATCGATACAATAAGTGCTCGCCCGTCCAGGCGCTCCGACCATGAGGAAGCCATCCGGGCATCTGGTAATACCCGTCAGCGGCACCCAATTCGTCCCATCGCAGCCCAGGAACGCAGAACCATTCCACCGAATCGTTCCCGCAGTTGCGGAATTACACTCTGCCGATTCATCCGAAAGCTTGACGCCGCCTGCGACATCGAGTTTCGCGACGGGAGCGCTCGTCCCGATACCGACCCGCCCACCGCTGGGTTGAAGGATCACTGAGCCTTTCGTGACGTTCGACGTCGATTCTAATATGAGGTTACTACCGGCCGCCGCCCCTCCGCGAAGAGCCTGGCCGAGGAAAGTCGTCGCGCTGACCGTGCTGGCAACGAAGTTACCTGAAGCATCACGCCTGACGATCGCATTCGGAATATTCCCGCTCGTAGCGGCATTCGCCAGGTTGGCACCACTGGCGACGTCGGAGGCCGCAACCCCTCCGACTTGAGTGACAGTTGTCGTCAGAGACCCCGCGCTCGTCATCACATCACCCGTCAGCGCCGGGAAACGAGCGGCAGCAAGAGTC
>CALBDW010000177.1 GCA_937927435.1 uncultured Bdellovibrionales bacterium | reverse complement strand
ACATCGTGGCTCCCGGCGTGAGCGTCTTCAGTACGTCGTTGAATGGTGGATACGCGAGCTTGTCCGGCACTTCCATGGCGGTTCCTTACGTGGCCGGCACGGCTGCCCTTATTTGGTCAAAGTATCCCGACTTGGATTATCTTGAAGTCCGGCGCCGCATCCTGACGACGGCCCGGCCGCTTTGGCAAGTGAAAGACTTGGTTACGGCTGGCGGGATTGTCGACGCGTACCACGCTTTGGTGAATCGGACTCCTTATCTTCGTGATCCGAACGATCCGAGATTTTGGATCAAGCGGGTGGAGTACAAGCTTTCCTCGGATCATCCGTATAAAAACGAAGCGGAGGTGAAATACACAATCACCGTTCCAGGAGCGAAAAGACTCGCGGTTCATTTTTCGCGCTTTGTGACCGAGTGGAAGTACGATTACGTCGCCTTCTATAATGAAAAAGACGAATGGCTCGGAAGCTATTCGGGCGAAAGAAGCGGGGAGTTCGGTCCGATCTCCGACGGAGAAACGGTGCACCTCAAATTGAAAACGGACGAAAGTAAGCAGTACTACGGCTTCGATATCGATTACATCGCCGTCGAGTACTGAGGCGGTCGTTCAGATCCGTCAATAAAATCCTTTCCTGTCCGCGTCCGACGCGCGCCGGGCATTTACGTCCGGCGGCGGGCGAGGTAAAATGTTCCGAGTAAAAAGAGAGACGCCCATGATACTTAATAGATTCCCGCTTGATCTGCATTGGCCGACGCTCGAGCCGTTTCTTTTTTGCGCCCACCATAAGGATTTTTATCCGTGCGGATTGGCGAACTTGGGGCCTGACAAGAAATATCTCGCAGGGCGCGATATCGGCATGGATTTCACAGTGAAAGACGGATTCCGCATGTACCACGGGCACGAGATTCCGGGATTTCCGGTTCATCCGCACCGCGGTTTCGAAACCATCACGATCGTGAGGAGAGGATTTGTCGATCACGCCGATTCGTTGGGTGCGGCCGGACGTTACGGAGAGGGCGACGTGCAGTGGATGACGGCGGGAGCCGGCGTTCAGCATTCGGAGATGTTTCCGCTCGTGAGGCAGGATGACGGCAACACGACCGAGCTTTTTCAGATTTGGCTCAATTTGCCGAAGCGGAGCAAATCCGTGCCCCCTCATTACAAAATGTTCTGGGCCGAGGATATTCCGCGAGTCGGTTTCGATGAGGGAAGAGTCGACGTGACTTTGGTCGCTGGAAACTTGGCGGGGGCTCACGCGCTTCCTCCGCCGCCCGACAGTTGGGCGGCCGATCCCGGAAACGAAGTTTGGGTTTTCGTTGTGAAGCTTCACGACGGAGGCTCATTTACGATACCGGCCTCTAAAGGTGAGGTTGGGCGCATGCTTTACTTCTTTGAGGGTGAGGAGATCGAGGTTGCGGGCGAAAGGATTCCGCAAAGAACAGGTTTACAGGTCGACAGTCGGAAGGATGTGAGCCTACGTTCCGTCCGCGGGGTGGCGGAGGTTCTTGTTCTGCAAGGGAAACCGATTGGAGAGCCCGTTGTTCAATACGGTCCATTCGTCATGAACAGCCGTGAAGACATCGTGCGTACGTTCGAAGAGTACCGCCGCACCGAATTTGGCGGCTGGCCGTGGCCCCGCAATGACATGGTTCACGGGCCCATTCCAGAAAGATTCGCGAAATTTCCCGATGGGCGCGTCGAAAAACCGAAAATATGAGACATGAACGATTCCTCCGCGACTCATAGTGTTTTCATCGGTTATTTGTATTGGCTTTTAGGTTTTACTGGGGCACATCGTTTTTATTACGGCCGTCGTATCAGCGGGACGATTTATTTTTTCACCTTTGGGCTCCTCGGCATCGGTTGGCTGATTGATCTCTTTTTGATCCCGGGAATGGAGAAGTCCGCGGCGCGGAAGTATGCTCCAGGCGACGTGAACTACACGATAGCATGGGGTTTGCTCACCTTCCTTGGTGTCTTCGGTGTCCACCGGATGTACATGGGTAAATGGATCACCGGGATCATCTATCTTCTGACCGGCGGATTATTTTTTATAGGCTACCTCTACGATCTTTGGACACTTAACGCGCAAATCAGTCAAATCAACTCGGGTTCTCGTTAATTAGACAAGAGGCCCTAAAAAGGTCACTTCTGCGACTGTCTAAAAATGAGACAGACATGCTTAAAGGCCCGGAATCCGGGCCTTTTTCAATAGCGCCTGTTTAGGGTCTTTCCGGCACCTAAATTGCTGTTTCGATTCAAAAAACGGGATTTGACGGGAAAGGATCCCCTTCATGGGTCGCTGGTTTTTCTTTGCGAAAACAGGAACGCTTGTTTTTCTCACGGCGTTGATCGGCTTTTTCCCACCCACGCGGGCACTGGCCAAAGAGTGCGTCGACTACGAAAAGGCGATGGTGCAGAGAAAGCGCTATAAGTGGTACGCCGGGACAGACAAAAACGGCAAGGTGCCGCTAGAGCTTTGCGAGCCGGCGCCCACTGCGAGGGTCTTTAAGGCGCTCGTTTCGCTTGATGAGTTAGGCCCGCTCACGATCGACCGAGACGGTTATGATCGTGGTTTGCTCGGTTATGATGTTTCTCGCTTCTTTCCGGACCGGGTCAATGAAATCAAGTTTGAATCCAAACCCGATTCTCGCTGTTTTCTCGATCACCTGTCGCCGGTGGCGTACGCGTCTTTCAATCAGCCGAACCGGATTCATATCTGCCCGTCGATTTCAAAATACTCTACCCTCACGGTGATGGCGATTTTATTGCACGAAGCCCGTCACGCCGAAGGGGGCGAAGCGGGACCAGGACACGTCAAATGCCTTCGGGGAGGCTACAAAGGGGAGCCTGCGTGCGACAGCTCGTATGAGGCGGGTGGAGCTTACGCTGTCGAGACAGAGTTTTATCTCCGGGTGGCGCGCACGCGCCACCTGCCGAAGGCGATGAGACAGGAGGCACGCTCGAACGTCTTGTCCAATCTTTTCCATCACTTTAACAAGCTTCCTGATGTTCTTAAGCCGGTCTATATGATTCAGGACCGCAACGGCTCCGTTTTTCTCGCGGATACGGAGGGTTCAACGAACTGGCTCTTTGATACGACTCACCCGTCCTGGGTCGCGGCAAAGGTGAAATACTTTCCCACGGCGGTGAACCTGATTGACGGGACCGTTCTACGGTATTCGTACATCCAGCAAAAAGCGATCCATGGAAACGGAATTCCTTATCTTCAAAGTTATTTCGGTCATCCCCGTCAGAAGGTGAAAGACCTTCTTTTCGTCGCGAACCATATGAACTGCGTTCTGGTAGGAAACGCTGTCGAATGCAATAGGGAAAGCGGCCGTCCTTTCCGGCGTTCCTTAGACTGGACGAGGCCCCTTCATCTGGGGGCGCTTAACGACGCTCTTTCGTTTACGACGGAAGACGGCGAAGTGTTTTACTATCCGGCGCCGATTGTCACAGCCAAGCAGGAGCGTCCTGAGGATAGCGCGAGCCCCACTTCGGGATTCCGTCAGCTTGAAACGTCTTATCGTTACTTAAGCCTTTTTGAACTCGCTCCGGGTACCTACATCGGCCTGAATATGCACGGGCAGCTCGTAAAGGTGGAGGACGCACCGTTAAGAGCGCCGGTGGTGATGGAGCCCTTTAAGAAATACCGGTTCAAGAAAGCGATCGGCCCCATCACTTGGTCGAAGAAACTCGAGGAGCTTTAACGAGGAGGAGTCATGAACACCGGAAAGAAGACTCTGGTAGGCCTCGCTGTTTTGTTCGCGGTCCCTCTTCTTATGGTCCTGAACGGTCCAACGAGAGATGAGGGCTCCGCGTCTGGCAAGCTCGATCGAGAAGAGGTGCAGGAAGCCGCAGTTGAGCCCGGATCTCAGAGAATGGATGCGGCGAAGGAGGACTCGCAATCTCCTCACGATCCGCAGTTGGCGGAAAGTGTTACGAAAGAAGAAACGGTGAAAGCGCCGAGCGGGGCGAGCAGTGTGGAGGAACTCAAAGCAATCGTCCTTGATAAGAATAGGACACCTGATTTCCGGAGAGAGGCGCTGGCGGTGTTGACGGAGGCGGGTCCTGAGGCGATCCCATTGTTGGTCGAGATCGCGGTGACGGATGTCCCCAAGCCTAAAGATGTTGGGAATCCTCATTCAGCTGAAGTTCGGCTTTTCGAGTTTGAAAAAGGACTTCGGTTCACCGCCCTCGAAGCGATCGACGAGTGGGGAACTCGTGATTTCGACGTCCGACCGGCCCTGAAGTCGATTCTTCAAAAGTCGCGCGATCAGGATATCCGCTTCATGGCTTTCGTGAGTTTGAAGGGCGTGGAGCAAGGTCGTCCTGGGAAATTGACTCGCCTCATTGACAGGATGTTTGAGGAGTTTGAGGCCGCGACGAGATGATCGCTTTGTTCACCGGGGTTCGCTTCTTAGGCTCATACGGTTGGTACCTGACTAGTATGTTTCGTACGCCGGGCGGGGCTGACTCATTTTGATAAGCCCGAAATTCTTTCTCCCATGACCTTCTTCCCTTCGTCGGCGAGTATCTAGCCGAAATCAATAAGGGATCTCCGATCTCATCTTGAGACGAGCATCTTGCGCAGAATTTCAGTCAACTTCGCGTAATTACTTCCGAAATAGTAAATACAGGTAGTGGTAGTGAATGCCTACGGAAGTTGCTGGGGAAGCGGTGAATAAAACAAAGTTAGTTTATACTGGTTTATATGGACATAGAGAAACTAAGGGAACGTTAACACTTTTCTGTGGACCTTTGGGAGACCAAATGAATAAGAGCGCTCGGGCGTTAGCCTTATTCCCAGGCAGTCCGCCCACGCGAATCACGCGGATCATAGGAGTGTCCCTTCTCACAACGGCTCTTCTCGGTTTCACTC
>CALBDW010000176.1 GCA_937927435.1 uncultured Bdellovibrionales bacterium | reverse complement strand
CAAAAGAATTTTTCGCCCGTTGAGGCGCCACAGGAGGTCTTCGCGGAACTTTCCTTCTTTAACGAGAGCTTCGAGATTCTGGTTGGTGGCGCTGATGACCCGTACGTGCACACGGATTGAATCTTTGGCTCCGACTCTGCGGACTTCGCCGTTCTCGAGAAACCGGAGAAGTTTCGCTTGTTGAGAAAGCGGCAAAGCCTCGACTTCATCGAGAAAGAGGTCGCCGCCGTGAGCCGCTTCCGCGAGGCCCATTTTGTTTTGATCGGCGCCCGTGAAGGCTCCCCGCACATGACCGAAGAATTCTGATTCGAAAACGTTTTCGGGAAGAGCTGCGAGGTTGACGCTTACGAAGGGACGATTGCCGCCTTCTTGCGCATGCAGGAGTTGCGCCGCGACTTCTTTGCCTGTTCCGGACTCTCCTTCAAGAAGAATGGGGCCTGGTTCGCCTTTCAAGGCGGCGATCCTCCGCTGAACTTCTTTGGACGCCGCACTCGAACCGATCCAGTGGACTTTACCCGGAGCCAAACGCGATGAGGCGCCGCGTAGGAGATGAAGGGCCTCGATTTTATCTAAAGTGAGCAAGAACTCATCCGGAGCGAGAGGTTTGGCGAGAAACCGCGAGGCGCCGGCCTTCAGACAGGCTTCCATTAATTCCCGGTCGAGATTGCCCGACATTGCGATGATCTCAAGATGAGGATCTTTTTCGGCCAGGCGGGAAATCAGGCGGATACCTTCCGTCTTGTTCTTGTCGCCGCTCAAATGGATGTCGACTAGCGCGGCGGCAAAAGGGCCGTCGGGAATCGTATTGGGACTGGCACTATGAACCATTCGCCAATGGTCTGGTAACGCCATTCGCACGCCGGCTGCGACCAAATCGTCGTCATCGACGACGAGGAGTCTGAGGTTGTTTTCGCCCACAAAACCTCCCCGCTGAAATTTTCCAGTGAGTCTTTATCCTATTCATGTGAACATCACTGTGACAATATCTGGAGCAAATGGCAAAGTAGCGGTTGCCGATCAACGCACCAGGAGAAACAGGAATGACCCAGCCGGGAAGTCGCGCTCCACGAATTCTATTGCTTGAAGGCATTCATCCGACTGCGAAAGAGATATTGGAGCGTGAAGGGTTTACCGTACGGCTTGAAAAACACTCGCCCAGTGAAGCTGAACTCAGAGAATGGATCAAAGAGTGTGACGCGATCGGAATCCGCTCGAAAACCCGCATCCCGAGTTCGATCATCGTCGAAAACCCGCATGTCATGGTTATCGGCGCTTTTTGTATCGGCACCGATCAGATTGACATCGCTGCGGCCAATGCCGCGGGCGTTCCGGTTTTCAACGCGCCCTACAGCAATACGCGCAGCGTGGCTGAATTGGTGATGGCCGAGATCGTCGCTCTCTCAAGGCAGCTCGGCGATCGGAATACGAAGGCGCATCGAGGCGAGTGGTTGAAATCGGCCGAAGGGTCGCATGAGGTCCGCGGCAAAACGCTAGGGATAGTCGGTTACGGGCACATCGGAAGTCAGGTGGCGGTGCTCGCGGAAGCTTTCGGGATGCGTGTCATCTACTACGACATCGTGAAGAAGCTTCCGCTCGGGAACTCGCGGCCCTGTCGTTCATTGGATGAACTATTGGAAAACGCGGATTTTGTGAGCCTGCATGTGCCTGACACCGAACACACCCGCGGAATGATCGGAGAGAAACAGTTGGCGCGCATGCGGAAGGGGGCGCACCTTATCAACGCAAGTCGGGGAACCGTCGTCGATATTTCGGCGCTCGCCAAAGCGATTCGCGAGAAACATTTGGCGGGCGCGGCGATCGATGTTTTCCCGAACGAGCCGTCGAGCAATAAAGAGGAATTCGTTTGCGAGCTCCAGGGGCTGCCAAACGTCATTTTGACTCCGCACATTGGTGGAAGCACGATGGAGGCACAAGAAGCGATCGGCGCCGAAGTTGCACAGAGTTTTATCAGTTTTCTGCGGACGGGTAGCACGCGAGGCGCGGTGAACTTTCCGAATGTCGATCTTCCTGTCTTGCATCCGGGTTGCCAGCGCATCATCAACGTTCACAAGAATGTTCCGGGCGTTCTCGGCGATATCAACGGGATCGTTTCGGAAGTCGGCGCCAATATCCAGGCGCAAGCGCTGGCGACCGATCCTCACATCGGTTACCTCGTAATGGACTTGGAAAAGGCTGAGGCGACTGAGGTGGCCGAGCGCATCTCGAAGCTGAAAACCAGTATCAAGACGCGGGTCGTTTTTTAATCGAAGATTTTTCCCGGGTTCATGATCCCGTCCGGATCGAAAACAGTCTTGATGCCTTTCATCAGCTCGATTTCGGCGGGATCGCGCGTGTAGTGGAGGAACGGCTTCTTCACGAGTCCGACTCCGTGTTCGGCCGAAACCGAGCCGCCCAACTTTTGAATCACGTCGAACAGGATCTCATCGACCTTCTTGCAGCGCTCGACAAAGGTATCACGACTCATGCCTTCGGGTTTCAGGATATTCACATGCATATTGCCGTCGCCGATGTGCCCGAACCACACGACTTCGAAGTCCGGGTAGTGCCTCCTGAACACGGCATCCGTTTCGCGTAGGAACTCCGGTACTTTCGAGATTGTGACCGAGATATCGTTTTTGTACGGCATGTAGGGCGCCGTCGCTTCGGAAATGTCTTCGCGCAGGCGCCAGAAATCGCGCGCCTGCGTTTCGCTTTGGGCGACGGCGCCGTCAAGAACCCAATTGCTCTCTAGGCACGATTGGAAGATTTCGAGCGTGCGCTCTTGGGTGTTGTCGTCCGTTTGCTCGACTTCGACGATCAAGTAGTAGGGGGTCTCAGTCGCGAACGGCCGGGGAAGACCGGTACTTTTCATGACGTATTTCAACGCGAGTTCCGAGAAAAACTCGAACGCCATGAGCTCCACGCCGTCGCGGAACGCCCGGAAAACTTTCATCACGGCGTCGAGGTCGGGGACTCCGAGGGTGAGAACGCTGAGCGGCTTCGTCGGAGCAGTGAAGCGCAACGTGGCTTCAGTGATGAAACCGAGAGTGCCTTCGCTTCCGATGAAGAGGTGGCGAAGGTCGAACCCCGTGTTGTTTTTTATGAGGGAGCGATTTAACTCCAATACGTCACCGCGACCTGTGACGACTTTCAAGCCGCCGACCCATTCGCGGAAATTACCGTAACGGATGACTTTGATTCCGCCGGCGTTTGTCGCGATATTGCCGCCGATCTGGCTTGAGCCCCGCGAGGCGAAGTCGACCGGGAAGTAAAAGCCTTGGTCGCGCACGTAGTTCTGAAGCGCTTCCGTCACAACACCAGCTTCGCAGGTAACCGTCCGATCGATAGGATTGAAATCGAGGATCCGGTTCATCTTTTCGAGGCTCACCACGACTTCGCCGTTTAAGGCGCAGGCGCCGCCGCTTAAGCCCGTGCGTCCACCTGACGGAATCAGAGCCACCTTTTTGGCACGCGCCAATCGCACGATGGCCGCCACTTGTTCCGTACTTTGCGGGAATAATACGGCTCCCGCTCGGATATCGTAATGTTTCGTCCAGTCGCTCCCGTAATTTTGCAGGGTATCGGGATCAGTGACGATTTGGCTTTCAGGGAGGATGTTCTTAAGTTCGGCCAAAAATGCGGCTTGTTCTGTTCGCATGCCTTATCGTAGGGTGCCCGTTTCGCGGCGGTCAAGAGGCCCCCGAAGGTGAAGCGAAAGATCTTATTTTTTTTGCGATTCTTCGCTCATGACCAACTCGATGATGACCTGAAAGTCGCGGTCTTCTTCGAGATTGATTTGTGTGCCGAGTTCTCGGTGGGCACGAATCCGCTCAAGAACGTTTATTGAAAGCGGGACAGCTATGGGAAGAGAGGAGCTACCGGAAATACAGAGGGCTTCGAGCGCCTCGCCGAGTTGTGTGACTTCGGGCAAGCCGTACGTGCGTCCGGTGCCTTTGAGTTTGTGATACTCGGTTTGTAAGTCTTCGAGTTTTTGGGTGCGCCAGTATTCAGAGATGGTCGCAATTTTGTGGGGTATGGAAGCGACATAGTCTTTTTGCAGTTCAGCAAGGATGGCTTTAATGCTCATGCGACCCTCTCGCTGTTGGGCTTCCTGTCCTCGCTCGAAGACTCTTCGTCCCGCCATTGGGGGAGCGTGAACCAGAAGATGCTGCCTTTTCCTAACTCACTTTCGACTCCGATTTCGCCGCCGTGTTCATTGACCAAGGCCTTGGCGATCGGCAGCCCAAGACCTGTCCCTTTCAAAAGCGCGTTCTGAGGTTGGGGCGCGTTGCCTTGGCGGAAGCGTTGGAAGACTTTATCGCAATCTTCGGGGGCGATCCCCGGACCCTGGTCGATCACTTTAACGAGTAAGGGACCATAATCTGTTATTTCCGCCGTTACGTGAACCCAGCCGCCTTTCGGGCTGAATTTGAGGGCGTTCGAGATCAAATTCGTCAAAATCTGTTGAAGACGGTCGTGGTCAACAAAGACCTCCAAGCCGGGGATCGGATCTGCTTTAATGCGTACTTCGGTTTCATGAGCCAATCCCAAAAGGCCTTCAACGGTCTTGGCGACCACGGCGTCCCATGAGTGCCACGTTCGTGCGAGCGGAAGCTTTCCGGTTTCGATTTTCGCCAAATCGAGGAGGTCGTTAATGAGCCGGATCAAACGGTCGGTTTCGGTTTCGGCGATTTTCACCAGTCGTGAACATGCTGGATTCAGTTCGCCCATAACCCCGCTGGCGATCAAATTCAGGCTGCCCTTGATTGACGTTAACGGCGTACGAAGCTCATGGCTTGCGATATTGAGAAACTCCGACTTCGTCTGGTTCAACTCCTTGAGCTCGTCCATCGAGTTGATCACGCGCTGAGCGAGCGAGTTGAACGTTCTCTGCAGTTCTCCCAACTCGCTTGCATCGGGATGGGAGAATTGGAACGAGTAGCGGTCTACAAGGAAGTCCTTCATCCGTCTTGAGAGCCGGTCGAGCGGACGGAAAACGCGGGCGCGCACGATATAGCCGACGATGAGAAGGCCTAAGATTCCGCATCCGAGAGACAAGGCGATCGACCGCTCGATCTGGGACAGCAGTTCTTCGCTTTGTGCCTTAGTTTTGTTGAAATATTGGTTCTCAACTTTCGCGACTTCGAGGCTAGTGCGTTGGATGTCCACCTTCTTGTTCCGGCTGACGGCGTAGGTCAAGCTGCTGAGAGCGTCCTTTCTTTCTGGAGACGTGACTTCGCGCTGCCATTCTCTCAGTTTGTCAAACTCGCTTTGGGGGAGGCGGGCTGCGTTAGAAAGCTGCGAAAGTGTCAGGGCTGTCGATTGGATTTCAAGGCTCTTGTTCATGGCGGACTGATGCCTGACGAACTCGTTCTTGAGTTCGTACGAGCGGTAGCCGAATGCTAGGACTCCAGCCAGCGTTCCGAACAAAACAAGATGGACTTTCAAGCGAACGCTCTTCATGATCCGCTCCCGTCCTTGCCGAGGATCTTATCGATTTGGTCGCAGATCGTTTGAGGGTCGAACGGCTTGGCGATATAGCCGCTGCCGACTTTCAGAAACTCTTCGATGTCGCTCTCTTCGGTTTTCGCGCTCAAGAAAATAATGGGAGTCCCGACGACACCGGAGGCTTGAAGCTCGATCGCGACTTGGAGCCCGTTTTTCTTCGGCATCATTCCGTCGAGAATGATGAGGTCAAAAGGTTCTCGCGAAGCCGTATCGAAAGCGGCTTCCCCATCGTGACGGACGACGACTTCGTGCCCCCCGATTTTTTCCAGGCAGAGCTGGGTCACGGTCGCGATATTGGGGTCGTCTTCAGCAAGCAAGATTCGCATAAATCCCACTTCGAACGGGCGCGAGGAGATGACGGCAACCCGTTCACTTTCTTATCGGAAATAGTGGGAAAAACTCGAGATCAGGAGTTAAAGGTGCCGATACGTAAAACGGCGTAGAGAGGGCAAAATCCCCAGGCGGCCATCGCTTGGAAAGCTAGGCCAAAGTAGGTCCACCACGGGCCGCCAGCCACGGCCCATGCGAATAGGACCGAGCCCATGAGCATTCTTAAGGTCCGGTCCCATTTCGCCATGTTGACGGGCATAGAAATTCTCCTCGTCGGATAGGCTTTTGTCCGGTTTGCGCATCGGGCGCAAGCCGGCTCGACGCCGATTCTTGAATCACGGTATCATCAGAACTTCCACGTGAGTACATCGAAAATCGAAATATTCGGGCGAGGTAGAGATGGCCCAGGACCGACTCGAGAACACCGGTTCTTCGGAAGTCCGGAGTATTGAAACAGAATTCACCAGGATGATGGGTTGCAAGGTTCCGATCATCGGCGCCCCGATGTTTCTGGTTTCGAACGTCGATATGGTGGTCGAGATCAGCGAGGCCGGGGGCGTCGGAACTTTTCCGGCGCTCAATTTCCGCCCGCTAGAAGCGTACCGGGAGGCTTTAAAGGAAATCCGCCGGAGGACAAAAAAGCCGATCGGCGTAAATATCATCGTCAACAAGAGCAATTTAAGGCAAGGCGACGATTTGCGTATCGCTCTGGATGAGGGCGTCGATCTCTTCATTACGTCGCTCGGCAACCCGGGCCAGGTGATCCGCGACGCCCACGCCAACGGCGCGAAGGTGATTTGCGATGTCACGAACCTTTCGCATGCGCTGAAAGTTCAAGACCTCGGCGCCGATGGTGTTGTCGCGGTCGGTTGGGGCGCGGGCGGACATGCGGGCCCGATTTCGCCATTAGTGCTGGTTACGTGGCTAAAGGAAAAGCTTTCGATTCCTGTTATCGCAGCCGGCGGTATTGCGAGCGGCCGCCAAGTCGCCGCCGCATTGGCACTCGGTGCTTCGGGCGTTCATGTCGGAACGCGCTTCATCGCAAGTAGAGAAGCGGCCGTTGATCCAGCGTATAAGAACGCGGTCGTCTCAGCTACGCCGGAGGACATCGTAATGACGACGCGGATCTCGGGAACTCCGGCCGCGGTGATTAACACACCGTATGTGCAAAAGCTCGGGGTGGAGTTGCCGCTTCCGCTCAAAATTCTCAAGGAGAACAAGAGAACTAAGAGATACGCCGATCTCTTGATCCATTACCTGGGAATGAAACAGCTCGAGGAGGCGGCGGTTCGGCCGACGTGGAAAACCGTTTGGAGCGCCGGCCAAAGCGTCGGTTTGGTCCACGACATTCTCAGCTGCCGTGAAATCGTCAAGAAACTTGTGGACGAATACTACGAAGCGGTGAACGGGTTGCCGAAGTGACTTAGACCTTCAAAACCTCTTGAAGTTCGCCGCTTTCGTACATTTCCATCATGATGTCACTTCCGCCGATGAGTTCCTTATTGACGTACAGTTGCGGGAGGGTCGGCCAGTTGCCGTATTCTTTGATCCCTTCACGGATTTCCGGGTCCTGAAGAACATCGACAGCGTGAAACGAAACGCCCACTTCCTGCAAGATGGCGCAGGCACGGGCTGAGAAACCGCACATCGGGAACTGCGGCGTCCCTTTCATGAAGAGGACGATTTTGTTTTCGTTCAGGATTTTTTCGATTCTCTCTTTCACGTCTGCCATTTTTTCTTCCTCCGCATCATTTGGATTTGGGTACGGCTTTAATCGTGAGAGCGTGCACCTCGCCGCTTTTCAGTTCGGCATTGAAGACGTTCATCACGTGGCGTTGTCTTTCAAGGCGCGACAGGCTCTCGAAAACTTCGCTCTCAACGACGACTTGATAATGGTCTTGAGTGCCCGTGAGGTCCACGACCTCGATCTTGGCGTCGGGATAAGCTTGGCGAAGCCGGGCTTCGATCTGTTCAGGAGTCATCAGCCGCTCTCTTTCGGAAAATCTTTCAAGTTAAGGGTTTACTAGGGCGAATCGCCGGCTTTGTTTCTATTTGAACTTGAGGGCCATTGCAAGGGAGGGTTGCGGGATGCCGATGAGAGCTGGCCGGAAGAGCTTCCGTATGGTAAAACCGCGGACGATGCTTTTTTACGAGTTTGCCGATCCCGAACATATCAAACGCGAGCGCCGGAAGGCCCAGGAGTTGAGGAAGGGCTCCTGGTGGAAGCAGCAGATCGGCCGCGGCGTTTGCTACCACTGCGGCGGGAGATTTCCGAAAGAACAGTTGACGATGGACCATCTGATTCCGATTTCCCGCGGAGGTAAAACCAACAAAAAGAACGTCGTTGTCTCTTGCAAAGATTGCAACACTCGGAAGGGTTATCGAACCTTGGGGGAAATTGCTTTAGAAAGGCTCAAAGAGTCGGAGCCGAGCAAGGAGACCGATTGATGCGAATCAAGTTTGCGATCCTTTCGTTTATCTTGTTGACGTTTTCGAAAGCGCACGCGGCCCCTGAATTGTGGGTTCTGAAAGACCTGCAGTCAGCCGAGCGGAATGGAGTTAACTCCCACATTCTCGCGTTTAAAGACGGTCAGATCGTTTCGTTGGCCGAAGCTCAGCGGGGTGGTTGCTGGATGACTTTTCCGGCCGCCCCGGCGCTGCTCAGCCGCTATGAGCGTCTCTGGATTTTATTCAAGCATAAAAACACACAACGGACGCCTGTTCCGGTGACCACTTTGGAGTGGGAACTTTATCGGCATAACACGGGTGAACGTTTGAAATACCACTGCGTCGCTGAGGGCCCCCGAGCTGAAGCCCTCGTTGAATGGCAGGCCTGGGAAAGCTTCGGGACCCTTATCATTCACGACCGTAAGTACTGATCGAGTCTTTTAGAAGACGTCGAGCAATTCAACCTCGAAGATAAGCGGGGCGTTCGGCGGAATCACACTGCCGGCGCCGCGGTGGCCATAGGCCATCTCCGCGGGAATGATCAGCTTGCGCTTCCCACCGACCCTCATGTTCTCGAATCCTTCGTCCCACCCTTTGATTACCTGACCGCTTCCGAGTTGGAAAACGAATGGTTCCTTGCCTTGTGATGTGTCGAACTGTTTTCCGCGCCCGGTGATGGCAGAAGGGTCATAGAGCCAGCCGGTATAATGAACCTTAATCGATTTTCCTTTAACGGCGAGCTTGCCTTGGCCTACGATCGTGTCTTCGATGATCAGCTCTTTCACTTCCTTCGGGAGTTTAGAGACGATCTGGTCATTCGCTTTTTCATTCGAACGGGCTGCAGTTTTTGCGTTGGCGATGGCCAGCGCGAGCAGACCGGCGAAGATCACAGCTGCGAACCTCATCATTCATCAGGCTCCTGATTTTTCGGTACGAGTCGGATGTTAGTCTTGCTCAAGAGCGGCTTTCAAGAAAATGATGCATTGCTAAAACTTCTTTGAGGGAAAGCTCACACACACAAATAGCCGCCTTGGTTGTGCCGAACTTTTTGGCAAAGAGAGCAAAACTCCTTCAAGTTTCGCCAACTTCTATTAAACTCAGCGGGCTTCATATCTTGATAAGCCATTGATTTGTTGCTTTGATGAGTCCATCAGCCTCAGACGTAGGTTTTGACGACTCGCAACAATCCTAACTTAAGAGTTTGACACAAAAGGACATAAAGAAAGTGGCGAAGCAGATAACAAGCAGTAGTACGGCTGAGTATTTCGCGAAGAACCTCCAGCAGGTTGGATTCTCTTCACCGACGAAGGCGGTTTTGACCACTTTAAAAGAAGCGGTCGATAACTCTCTCGACGCTTGTGAAGAAGCCGGGATTTTGCCCGAGATTACGGTCACTGTCAGAAAGATCGGGCCCGGTTCTTCAAAGAGCGCGGATCTCGTCGAGATTGTCGTGGAGGATAATGGCCCCGGAATTGACCCGGATGATCTCGCGAAGGTTTTCGGTGAGTACCTCGCATCCAGTAAATTCGGCCGAGGCCGGTGTACCCGCGGGCAACAAGGGATCGGTATTTCGGCGGCGACCACTTGGGCCCAGCTGACGAACGCAACGGGTGCGAAAGTCACCTCGAAGACCGCAAGAATGCGTAAGGCTGTGCGTGCGACGATCGACGTCGACATCAAAGGGAACAAGGGTGTTGTTAAGAACAAGGAAACGATCGACTGGGACAAGCCGCACGGGCTGCGGGTCGAATTCCGAATCGACGGGCGCATCCAGCTGAACGGCGACGGGGGCTTGCTCACGTATCTTGAGGGAACGACCCTCGTGAATCCACATTTGAAGCTTCGCTATAAGCTTCTCGATAACGATTGGGTGGAGATCGAGCGCGTGAGCGACGTCGTGCCGTAAATCCCACCCGCGACATTGCCCCACCCGCACACGATGAAGCTCGGGGAGTTCATGACCCATGCCGGGCTCTACGGGAAGATGGAGTTCGGAAAGTTCTTGAAACAAGGCTTTTCGCGGGTGACGGACGCGACTCTCAAAGAGCTCGTCGCGAACGGTTTGCCGAAGAACTTGCTCGAGATGCCGACCAACAAAATGACGGAAGAGCAATTCAAAACGGCGTTCCAAGTCATCCAAAAGACGGAGCTTCAGGCGCCGTCGACGCGTTCGGTGCTCACGGTCGGCGAAGAAGCGCTGGCGAAATCGATCTTGCGTTTAGGTGACGTCGACTTTTTCTCGGTCGTCACCCGTAAGCCGAAAATCGCGGATTTTAAGCCTGTCGTGGTCGAAGTGGCGCTCGCGCGTTTCTTGAACCGCGGTTCCAACGACGAGCCGGTTCAGCTCCTTCGCTTTGCGAACCGGGTTCCGCTGCAGTTTGATAAAGCGGCTTGCGCGATCACGCGCGCGGTGGAAACCGTAAACTGGCGCGCGTACGGGCTTCAACAAGCGAAGGACTCATTGCCGCTCGGGCCTTACGTTTTTGCTGTCTCGGTGGTTTCGCCTTTTATCAAGTTCAAGAACGCGTCCAAAGAAACGATCGACAGTTCGGACGAACTTGTTGAAGAAATCCGGCGTGCTCTCATGCAAGCGGGCCAGAAGCTTTCGCGCCACATCCGTCGCGAACATAAAGAGGCGGACCTCGAGCGTAAGATCGCGCATATCGAGCAGTTCGGTCCGATTTTGATCGAATACCTCGGTCGGATCACTGGAGCGAAAGAAGCCCGCATGAAGCGGGCGGAAGAGGGGCTGAAGAAGCTTCTCGGTCGCGATACGAAAGAGGCCGAGCGCGATCTGTCCGAAGCAGAACTTCGCCTGCAAGCTTTGAAAGAACAACAGGCGAAAGCCGGGCTGCTCTTCACTGCGTCGTCTTTCAATGACGACGAGATGAAGACGCGGACTGAAGAAAATAAAGACGAGGCCGCTTCGGCTGAAACGGCCGGAGAAACCGCGGGCAAATCCAAGAAAGCGAAAGGAGCCGCGGCCGCCGCCGCTGATTTGAAAGTGGCCGGCACGAACCGCGCGAAGGCTGCTGCCGTTCCCGCCCGTCGTAACACGACGGCTACGAAAAAAGGCGCGGCCACGACCGCTAAAGCGAAGTAGGAGAAATCATGGAAAAGGTTATTCGTGTCCGTAAACTGACGAAAGACATTCCGAAAGAAGCGCGGCTTCTCTGCGACATGATGCTCTCCGAACTGGAGAAGGCGAATCGTCCTGTGCTGGAAGCTGTGAAATGTACGCTCGATAACTCGATCTACAATCCGAAAGTCGGTTACCTCACGCCTGGTGACAAGAAGGTCCGTACGGAACTCAACGTTTCGAGCGTGCAGAAAATGGCGCGTGTGATTTTCATGCTCGACCGTCTTTTGACGAAGCTTGAAACGAATGCCGTCCACACGAAGCGTGAGCTTTATTATATCGCCAAAGGTGAAGTGAAATCCAACCCGCGGCTGAAGCCTCTGGATTTCGCGAGCCAGGACGAGTCGGATGCCATCATCGACTTCATCGGCGATATGCTCGAGGTTTACCGCGAAGAGTTGAACTGCTTCGCGAACGATCGTGGCGGGCAGACCTACTCGCAGCAGCTTGTGGTCACGGAGACCTTGCCGGACGGCACGAAAGCCGTCGTCGACCTTTCGACGCTCGGTACGACGCCGTTCCAGCCGAAGAACAAGCCGCAAGCGTTGTCGTTGAAAGCGAAAAAGAAAATCGACTTCTGTTTGGTCGTTGAGTCGGAAGGTACGGCGGGAACGCTGGTCGCAAACGGCATGACTAAACGCCACAATTGTATCATCATCGGTGCTCAAGGCGTACCGTCCAACGGCGTGCGCGGTTGGTGCCGGTTGATCCAGCAGCAGCTCAAAGTCCCGATGTTCTTCTTTGGAGACCTTGATGCGTACACGCTTCAGAACATCTATCGGACGCTCAAAGCCGGTTCGGCGTCGTCGCTGATCCGTAACGCAGACTTTTCGGCGCCGGAAGTCCACTTCCTCGGCGTTTTGCCCGAAGACGTGAAGAAATACGATCTCTTCTGCTACAACGTGAACGAAAAAGATCCGGCCGAAGCGCGGGCGCTGAAGAAAGCGAAAGACGCGCTCTCCAACGATCCGTTCTTCCAAGACAAACGGAACAAACGTTTGGCTGGCGTTCTTGAGTGGCTGATCAAGAATAAAAAACGTTGTGAACAGCAAGCGTATTTCTCGGTCGATCCTAAAGATCCGCAGATCATGGAGAAAATCCTGGTCGAAAAGATCAAAAACGGGAACTACATCTGATCGCTTAAATCCGGAATCCAGAAGAAGGCGCCGGGTGTTTCGGCGCCTTTTGTGTTTCTTCTCAGAAAAGCTTCATAGCTTCTTTGGCTTCTTTCACTTTGGCTGCGGCCGCGGTTCTCGCTTTTTCGGTTCCCACGCCGAGAATTTCACGGACGTAGGCAAGGTCTTTTTCATACGCTCTGCGCCGGGCGCGGACGGGTGCGATCAGGTTTTCAAGAATTTCGAAAAGGCGTTTCTTGACGGTTGAATCTCCCAAACCGCCGCGGCGGTAGTGGGCCTTCAATTCTTCGAGGTGCTCTTTGTCAGGATCGAAGAAATCGAGAAACATGAAGACGACGTTGCCTTCGACCTTTCCCGGATCGCTGACGCGCAGATGACCGGGATCGGTGAACATGAGGTTCACTTTGCGGCGGATTTCATCGGTTGAGTCGCTGAGAAAGATCGCATTTCCGAGCGATTTGCTCATTTTCGTTTTGCCGTCGATGCCGGGTAAGCGGCCCACATCACCAATAAGGGCGCGAACTTCCTTAAAGCATTGTACGCCATAAACGGAATTGAACTTCCGCGCGATTTCGTTAGTCTGCTCGATCATCGGTTTTTGGTCTTCACCGACGGGCACGACATCGGCGTGAAAGGCGAGGATGTCGGCGGACTGGCTAATTGGATAGACGAAGAAGCCGACGGGGACCGACGCGCCCATCGCTTTCTGTTTGATTTCCTCTTTGATCGTCGGGTTTCTTTGCAAGCGTGAAACTGAGACCAGGTTCATGAGGTAAAAACTCAGCTCTTGAAGCTCCGGGATGCGGGACTGGACACATATCGTGTTGCGGTTCGGGTCCAAACCGACGGCAAGATAATCGAGCGCAACTTGAATGACGTTTTCTCGGATATGCTCCGGATGGGCGAAGCTATCGGTGAGAGCTTGGGCGTCGGCAATGAGGAGATATTGTTCGTATTGGTCCTGTAGGGCCAGTCGGTTTTTGAGTGAACCGACGTAATGGCCGACGTGCAGGGGGCCGGTCGGGCGGTCTCCGGTCAAAACGATAGGTTTCACCAGCTGGCTCGCTTTCGTTGTGATGAGTGAACGGTTCGCTCTCTAAACGTTAGTTAGTTCAAATTCTTGGGCGGAATCATCCGACGAGAGAGCAAGTTTGGGCGGCCCAAAATGAGACATCTAAGTGATCGTCATTTATACCCTGATGTTACTGGCGGCTTATACCGGGATCTATCCTAAAGGATAGGTCGGGTTTTACCGAAATTTTAAATGAGACGACCTTTGGTGACTCACTTCCGAGGAGCGCGTGCACAAGGCTCGAAATACCTTTGGATTTCGATGATTTAAGCAGTCATCCCTCATGGCCCATTTATGGGTTTTGAAAGGTGGTAAAGATGAGTCGCATTCTCACGGCTTTCGTCTTCTTCGTCGGCTCGGCCGGCTTCGCCGCCATGAATTCCGGTATCACGTATCACGGTCGGATTTTGCGTGCTGACGGAACCCCACTTGAGGGGCACTCTGTCCGTTTCCGGATTCAAATTCGCACACCAGATCCAGCCAATTGCGTGATGTACGAAGAGGAACAGACGCATGACATTCGTCATTCGAACGGGGTTTTCTCACTCACTATCAATGACGGGATCTATAGTGTCCCTTCGCTCTCGAACAAGTACTCGCTCGATCAAGTTTTCGCCAACCGTGGGCACTTCACTTTTGATTCTTCCGACTGCGTGGGGGGGCCGCCTGAGTACACTCCGAATCCAAGTGATGGGCGGAGGATGCAAGTTTATTTTAAAGACGAAACGATGCCTTCGTGGGAGGCGATTCCGCCTACGAATATCAACTTCGTTCCCATGGCGATTGAAGCTAAGCAAGTCGGGGGGTTCACGCCAAGACACCTCTTGCGCCTTAGTGAACTGCCGAGTGACCCCGGTTTGACTCTGTTTAGCGAGCCGGAGCTTTCGGCCCTTAAAGCGCTGATTGCGGGAACGAGTCCGCTTTATACGAGTTCTTCATCAAACACCGGTGCGGTTCTGCCTGTCGTTTCCGGTAAACCAGTGGGAGCGATTCAAGGCTCTATTTGGTTTGATTCCGTCGCGGGAGAACTCAAATATCACGACGGCACGAGAGTAAAGACGGTGGGAACCGGAACAGGTGCCGTCGCAGATGTTACGGTCCAGGCGCCGCTCGTTTCGACGGGAGGAACGAGTCCGCAGATTTCAATTCCGAAGGCCACGGCGAGCGCGGATGGTTATTTGTCGGCGTCCGATTGGTCGGAGTTCCATTCAAAACTTTCGTCGGTGTTGAGCTCAGGACAAATTCTCGTGGGTAATGGAGCGAACGTCGCGACGGCCGTTACTCCAGGCGGCGATGTTGCGTTGTCGAGCGGGGGACTGTTCACGGTCACGGGAATTCAGGGGCGCGGTCTCGCGGATACCGCGCCGGTCGAGGGGCAAGTTCTCAAGTTTGACGCCGGAAAGTGGCGTCCGGGCAGCCTCAACATCGCCGATCTGACAACCGCCGGTGGTGTTCCTCAGTTTGGGGGCGCTTCGTGTTCATCCGAGCAGACACTCACTTGGAACCCCGTTTTAGATGCGTTCATGTGCCAGGAAATCAGCATTGATGCAGCCAATATCGCGTCTGGCACGTTGAGCGAGGAGCGTTTGCCGAACACCGTTGTGCTCAACGGTGGTAATACGGGGTCGCTCGAGCTCGGGACGAGGAACAGTGCGGATCTCTTGTTGAAAACGAACGACAGCACGGTGATGACGATATCGTCAGAAGGCAATGTCGGCATCGGGATGGCTCCGTCGACGAGTAAGTTGGCGGTGAAGAGTCAAAATGTCCGCACGATGATTTCAACCGATGCCAAGGAAATGGATGCTCCTCACACCGGCGGAGGGATGGAGATCTTTGGTGGGGACATTCATATTGTGCGCAGCGCGGATGAGGCGGTTCATTGGGATGCTGCGCTTCGTTTGTATACTTACAGTAACAATCGTAGGTCTGCTATCGACCTCAGGCGAGTGCGGGGCACCCTTACGGAGCCCGAATATCTACGGCAAAATGATCCGATCGGTGAAATGCGTTTTAGCACGATTAGATTCGAAGATAGCGACTATGTGGGGCAGGCAGGTGGAGGAGTCGTCATTGCTGGGCGTGCTGCCGAAAATCATTCAGCCTCGTCTTATCCAACATATCTTTCAATCTTTACGACGGGAATCGGAGAAACGTCCCCAGGGGAACGGATGCGTATCACCAGCGAGGGTGATGTGGGGATCGGCACGGGGGCACCTGATGCGCGCTTGGTCGTTTATAATGGGTCGACGACCGGTAAGTACACGACTTCGGGGTGGACGCATTCATCCGATTATCGTCTGAAAACTGATATTCGGCCGTTGGAGAACGCGCTGGAAAAGATCCTACAACTTCGCGGCGTGAGCTTCAAATTCAAGGCGGATCAAGAAGGCGCGACGCAAATCGGGTTTATCGCTCAAGAAGTTGAGCCGATTTTCCCTGAGGTCGTCAAAACCGATGGCGAAGGTTACAAGTCGATGGTTTATTCGAACCTCGTCGCGCCGATTGTGGAGGCCATAAAAGAACTGAATGCCCGTCTCTCATCACTGAAAGACGGTCAAGCGTCCCTGGCGTCTGAACTCGAATCCTTAAAAGCTGAAAATGAACGAGTGAAAGCCGAAAAGGCGGCGATTAAAGCCTATCTTTGCGAAAAGGATCCGGCGGCTCCGTTCTGTCGTTAAAACCGACCGATTTACTGTTCAACCTTCAGGTCGACAACGAGAGGCCAATGGTCTGACGACGTAAACCAGCTGATCTCTTGGGCGGCAAGCGGCTGCAGGCCGCGCGTAAAGACGTGATCTAGTTGTCGGGACGACGACACTTCAATCGGGATGCGGGAAAGGCCGAGCTGAGCCGTCCGTTCGAGCAGGTATTCCATTCGTGCGCTACTCCACGTATTGAAGTCCCCCGCAAGTATGACCGGTCCTTGATGGTTGCCGGCGGCCTCGACCATCTGATCGACATGCTTACGGTAAGAAGAGATCGAGACAAAGTTGATTCCATGCACATTGATCACAAGGAGAGGCTCTGATGAGCTCTCGAGGAAGTACTTCGTGATGAGAATCGACTTGGGCGTTTTTACGATCGGCTCCGTCACCGGAGAGAGTTGAACCTCGCTCCATAAAGGAAAGGTGTTGGAGCCTGTGGCCACTCCGGTCGGGTCGCCGCTGATGCGATAAAAGGCGTGCGCAAGCGTCCAGCGGAATCCGGCATTGGCGGCCATCAAGGGCCGGATGAAACTCGGGTCGCCGATGGCCTCTTGAATCAACGCGATATGGGCTTCTTGCAGGAGGGCCGCGAGTTCCAAACCCTGGTTCGAGTGGGAATACCCGCCTTTATAGACGTTCCAAACGGCCAGACGGAACTGGGCCGGTAGTTGTGCGGCCAAGCCCATGGCTTCGCCGAACTGGCTTTGGGTGCCGATACAGACCGAGATGCAGGCGTCTGAAGAGCGAAACGCGAGGGCGTTCGAAGGGAAGAGGGGAGTTATGGTAAGGGCAATCGCCAGCCAAACCGCCTTGATCGCTTTGATTTTGGGCATCATGAATCCCCCTTTTTTCTCTCCAATTCCCTGGATGTCCGAGAGCCCTTCCGGCAAGAGATAATCGGTACCGGCGGAAACAGGGAAAATCAAAATGTTTTGCCGCTAACGTGGTGTGACGATAGTTGTCGAATGTCTCACACAGGACTACTCTCGTAACACACACTAAAAGAGTTGAAGAATCGAGGAGTTAGCCATGGCCAAGATCGAAACCACGCCGGAAATGGTGAAGAAGGTTTATGAGCTCAGTCGCGAGCGTTTGAGGATCGTGCGGGCCCGTCTCAATCGCCCGTTAACGCTGGCGGAGAAGGTATTGTTTGGCCACCTCGATGATCCGAAAGGGCAGGAATTGGAAAGAGGAAAGAGCTTCCTGCTGCTTCGGCCGGACCGGGTCGCGATGCAAGATGCGACAGCGCAAATGGCCATGCTCCAATTTATGTTGGCGGGACGTGATGAAGCCGCTGTTCCGTCGACCGTTCATTGCGACCACTTGATCCGTGCGCACGTCGACGCCGCCTCCGACATGAAGACGGCGCTCAACGAGAACAGCGAAGTTTATGAATTCCTCGCCACGGCTGCCTCTCGGTATGGGATCGGCTTTTGGAAGCCGGGAGCCGGTATCATTCACCAAGTCATTCTGGAAAACTACGCCTTCCCGGGCGGCTTGATGATCGGTACGGACTCGCACACGCCCAACGCGGGCGGCCTCGGCATGGTCGCGTGCGGTGTCGGCGGTGCTGATGCAAGCGACGTCATGGCCGGCCTGCCGTGGGAAGTGAAGCATCCGAAGCTCATCGGCGTTCGCCTCAAAGGGAAAATGAACGGCTGGACGTCCGGTAAAGACGTCATCCTGAAACTCCTTGGCATTCTCTCGACCAAAGGGGGAACCGACAAGATTGTCGAATACTTCGGCGAGGGCTGCGAGTCGATTTCGGCGACCGCGAAGGCGACGATCACGAACATGGGCGCGGAACTCGGAGCGACCTGTTCGATCTTCCCCTACGATGATCGTATGAGAGCCTACCTGAAGATTACGAACCGCGGCGAAATTGCAGCTTTGGCGGACGAGAACAAAGACCTCTTAACCGCCGACCCCGAGGTTCTCGAGAATCCGGAGAAGTACTACGACCAAATCATCGAGATCGATCTCTCGACTCTCGAACCGCACCTGGTCGGTCCACACTCGCCGGATATCGCGCATCCGATTTCAAAGATGGCCGAGGACGCGAAGGCCAATGGCTGGCCGACGAAGCTTTCGGCCGCTTTGATCGGTTCGTGCACGAACTCTTCGTACGAGGACATTGGTCGCGCGGCTTTCATCGCGAAACAGGCGTTGGACCGCGGCTTGAAGATGAAACAGCAATTCCTCGTCTCGCCCGGTTCGACGCAAATCCAAAACACGATTGAGCGCGACGGCATGATGGCGATTTTCAACGCGGTCGGTGCGACGGTGATCGCGAACGCCTGCGGTCCGTGCATCGGTCAATGGCGTCGTGATGACATCAAGAAGGGTGAGGTCAATACGATCGTGACGTCCTTCAACCGTAACTTCCGCGGCCGTCAGGACGAGAACCCCGAGACGCTGGCGTTTATCGGAAGCCCCGAAATCGTCATGGCGCTCGGTATCGCCGGCCGGATCGACTTCAACCCGCTGACCGACGAACTCGAAGGTGCCGACGGCAAGAAGTTCAAGTTCGAGCCGCCGCAAGCGGATGAGTTGCCGGCGAAAGGCTTTGTTCCTGATCCGCATGGCTACCAAGCACCGGCGGGTCGTTCGGTGACGGTTGCTGTAAATCCCAAGAGCGAACGCTTGCAGTTGCTTGAGCCGTTCCCGAAATGGGATGGCAGCGATGCCGTCGAAAACATGGTTGTCCTTTGCAAAGCAAAAGGGAAGTGCACGACCGACCATATCAGCCCGGCTGGAAAGTGGCTCCGCTACCGTGGTCACCTCGACAACATTTCGAACAACTTGCTGTTGGGTGCGACGAACGCCTTCACGAACGAAATCGGTCTCGGTAAGAACGTTCTCACGGGTGAGTCGGGGCTTGAGTTCGCGAAAATCGCCCGCGATTACAAAGCGAAGGACGTGAAGTGGGTGATCGTCGGTGACGAAAACTACGGCGAAGGCTCGAGCCGCGAACATGCGGCCATGTCGCCGCGCTACTTGGGCGGTGTCGCTGTCATCGCGAAGAGCTTCGCTCGTATCCACGAAACGAACCTGAAGAAGCAAGGTGCGTTGCCGCTCATGTTCGTCAACTCGTCGGATTACGATAAGATTCGCGAGGATGACCGTCTGACGTTGCGTGGGCTTTCGACATTCGCGCCCGGCAAAAATCTCTCGCTCGAGATTACGCACGCGGATGGCACGAAAGAAACGGTCGAACTCAAGCACACCTTCAACGCTGAGCAGATCAAATGGTTCCAAGCGGGTAGCGCTCTGAACCTGCTGCGCCAGCAACTCAGTCAGTGATCAAAAGGCCTGCCCGGTTGTTAAGCAGTGCCGGGCAGGTTTCTAAACAATTCTTGATTTGCTTATAAAATAGACTGCGCTCTTCTGGCACCTTCATTGCACGAGGTCTGCTGTAGATGTGTAATGGTGGCACCAAAACCTTTTTGGAGGTGTCTGGATGAGACTTTTTGTCTTCGTTGGCACGCTTTTGATGAGCATTTTGGCATTTGCGGCAAATCCAAAACAGGCACAGAAACACATGCTTCCGAAGGTTTTTATCAACGGCGAGCGGGTAACCGATGTCGTAGGTTTTGTGCAGATTGATGAGGATGCGAAGCTTATAAAAGCTGAAATCTATGATGATCCTTGCGGCATGCTGCGTGCGGCTGGGCGGGTAAAATGCCTCAAGAGACCGGCTTTGCGCCACATCGTAATTGTCCCTTACGGTGAGCCGTTGAATTGGTGCGGGTCTTACGTTTACGTGGCGCCGGAAGGGCTGTCGGTCGCAAACGGCGTTCGGCATGAAGTTTCTGTGGTCGACCACTCCGAGCGCCTTTGTCGGGATTTGGTGCCGTCGCAGCTCATTCTGTATTTCAGGACTTACCAAATGAGCGCCGGGGAATCTTCCGAGTATGTGCTTATGAAATAAAGGCGGAGTCCGCGTTGATAGCCGTGGACTCGCCTTCATGTGAATGCTTAGCGAGAAAACGAAAAAAGGTACCGCGTCCGAATCCCCTCGTTGGGAAGTCTTTCGTACATTTCTATGATCGTCCCTTCGTGTTTGAGGTTCAGGCTCTCCATGTACTTGAGAGCTTTCGGATAGACTTTGTAGGGACTGATCGACGGAGCTCCGGTGAAGATCGCTGTGACGTATTCTCGGCGGGGCACTACTTTAAACTCCATTCCTTCGGGAAGTCGCCCGGACCAATCGCCTTCGACCACGCATCCTCCGTTGGAACGTAAACGGTCCTCGTCGACGACGCGCGGGTCGTCCAAGTATTCCCCGAAGCTGATTTGGCAAGCCTCCCCGTTTTCAACCGCCCATTTCTCCACATCTTCGATCGTTGGCACGATCTTATGGTAAGGGCCGATATGGGTTTTGTAGACCATGCGGAAAGGCCCATCTTCCTCAAGGGCCACTGTCACAGGCTTGAAAGCTCCGAGGTAAAGTAAAAGCGCGACAATCAAAACGAGAATTGTCGCGACGACAGACGCCACGAGGTATTTCATAGAGCCCTCAAGCTTGCCGCCATTTGATGGAGCAGCCCATCGACGGCTTTTGATCCTTTGAAGGTTTCTCGCCTCTCAACAAAGCCTCGATGGCGTCCTTGAGTTCCTCTGAACGCACCGAGGACGGGTCTTTCCAAGAGTCGTCGAGGCGGCCGCGGTAAGCGAGCTTCATTTCGGAGTCATAGAGAAAGAAGTCCGGTGTACAGACGGCACCGAAAGCCCGCGCCACGTCTTGCGATTCGTCGTGTAGATACGGGAAGGGGTAATTCTTCGCCTCCGCGCGTTCCTTCATTTTGGGGAACGAGTCGTCGGGATAGGTCGTCGCATCGTTCGAGCAAATCGCCACGATTTTGACCGCCGGATTGCTTTGGTAGTGGCGGCCGAGCGCGATCAAGCGGTCTTCGACGGCTTGAACATAAGGGCAGTGGTTGCAGATGAACATGACGAGGAAGGCCTCCGTGCCCGCGAAGTCGTCGCGCTTATAAGTTTTCCCGTCGACGCCGGGAAGATTGAAATCAGGACAAGGTGATCCGAGTTCGCCTTCAGGGGTCGTGACAGCCATGTAATCCTCCTTACAGTTCCTGCCAGCGTACAATACCAGATGAGAGGTGTAACTGGCCAAGTTCATCAACACGAATGATCGGTTCTTTTAGCAGGGGATTCAGGTTTAAGGCATGGCACAGCTGACCACATAATTCCGGTGAGAGGCGGTCCTTTTGCCCGACGAGGACGGCCTCCTTCAAGTGCTTCACAAGGGAGTGCAGGAACGCCCGCCACGAGGCCTGCGAAAGCGGTGTCCGCAAGTGATCGGAAAGACAGGTGGCCGTGTCGACCCCAGGGGGCGGAGCAGCCACATTCATCCCGATACCGATGACCGTGCGGCACTCTTTTGAGGCGCCGGACGGGGCAAAGGTTTCGATGGTCTCAATTAAGATCCCCGCGGCTTTCTTGGTTTCGATCAAGAGATCGTTGGGAGCTTTTAAGCTGAAGGGCACGAGGGGCCAGGTTTCAGTGCAGGCCTTAAAGAGCGCGAGTCCCACGGTCGGCGCGAAAATCGGTTGCGGCACCCGGACGACCGAAAAACTCCAGGAAGCGAGAAGTCCACCTTCCGGGGAAATCCAGACGTTTGAGCCGCGTCCGCGTCCGGCCGTTTGGTTCTTCGCGAGATAAAGCGAGGGGCCAGCTAAGATACTTGTTCGATCCGTCAAGACGGGTGCCGTTTCTGGAGAAGTGTCATCTTTGGCGTACAGATTCGTCGAGTTGACCGTTTCAAATGCCGCGAGTTTGAGGCCCGCTTCGCTCGCCCAATCTCTTGTCCATGAAAAGACATCGACGCTTGAACTCATATGGGGGCCTCGACCGATTCAAGCCAGTCGAAGATCAAGCTGACGTCCGCGTTGGGGGCTGAGTGGGTAATGGCGCCGACACTGATGTAGTCCACGCCCAGCTCCGCGACTGAGCGGACTCGATCGAGTGTCATATTGCCGCTCGCTTCCGTCACGATCTGAGGCGGAATGATTTCAAGGGCTTGGCGGAGCATATTATTCGACATATTGTCGAGCAGGATGCGTTCGACACCGCATGCGACGGCTTCGCGCACTTCTTCGAGGTTGGAGCATTCCACTTCGATTTTATCCCGCCAGTGCTCCCGCACCCGTTGCACGGCTTTCGCGAGTCCCCCCGCGACGCGAATATGGTTGTCCTTTATGAGAACGGCTTCGCTGAGGTTGTAGCGGTGGTTATGTCCTCCCCCGTGCACGACAGCGCGTTTTTCGAGTTCTCGGTAAGCGGGCAAGGTTTTACGCGTGTCGAGAATCTTCGCTTTCGTGTGTTCGACTTGTTTGACGAATTCGCGCGTAAGGGACGCGATTCCAGAAAGGTGGCCGATGAAGTTCAAAGCCACGCGCTCCGCCTTCAGTATTTGAATCAGGTCGCCCGACACGTGGCAGATGACTTGGTTTTTCAAGATGGAGTCGCCCTCTTTGAAGTGCCATTGGACGCGCGCATTGGGCTCGAGCATGAGGATCGTCTGCTCGAAGGGCAAGGTTCCCGAGAGAACTAGGTCTTGTTTGGCCACCAAACGCGCTTGACCGAATCGGGGCGCCAGAGCGAGCGAGTCAGTGGTGAGGTCGCCGTTCGGCATATCTTCGCGTAGCGCGGCTTGAATGAGTTCCTGTAAAGTCATGTCGGATTTCCTCCTGGTCCCGGTTCTTCGAGAAGTCTCTCCAGTTCTTCGCGAATCATTTGTGTCGCGATTTCCGGGACGATTCGGCGCACGAGTCTTTCGATGATTTCCCGGCTTTGCGCCCTGATAATCCGTTCTAACTGGTTTTCGTCAAGGTCCGGGGATTTAGCTGGTGGAACCGGGATGTCCGGAGCCTCCTCCTCGGGAACTTCTTCCGTTTCAAAGCGTACGTTCGGGTCTAATTCGCCGAGTTCGATTTCAAGAGCCGGGGGTTCGGTGCCGGGGGCGGCTTCCGATTCTGCAATGCCGACTTCATAACCGGAGGTGTTCTCCATGGGCGGCGGTTCCGATTCTGTAAACTCGAGGCCCATTTCTGCGCTTTCGGGGGCTGCGGCGGATTCGGGTTCCAAGTCGAGTTTAAAGCGCGAGAGGTCTTGGTGCGACCACGGTTCGAGATCGTCGTCGGACGGTTTTCCGGACTCAGTCGGCTCCCCAGCAGGCATTTCGAGGCTGACTGCGTTTGCGGTTTGAGCCCCTGCGGATGATGCCGCGTTTTGCGGCATGGCTGGCGGAACGATCCGCACCTCGGAGAATTTTTCCGCTTCCCCTTCGTCATCGGGCTCAGCCTCGTGTGGCGGTTCCGTATAGGACTTGATGTCCTCGAAGCTGTCCATATTCCACGACGAGGCGGCTTCCGCGGCCGGTGGCGGTGGTGTCGCAGCAGATGCTGCTGTCGTTCCGCGCGGCGGAAGCGGAGGCGGAGTTTGCGGCGATTTTTGCGCGATTTCCTCTCTGAGAGGTTCGGTGATGCTTTCCGGATACTGGAGGAAATGCGCTAACCGTTGTGAACGCGTCTTGGGGACGAGCTCCATGACCAGCTGGCGGAGGTGCTCGACGTCAAACGGCTTTTCGAGTTGGCGGTCGGCGTTCGACAGGGCCGCTTGTTTTTCGTCCAGATCCATGAACGAGCTCCACATCAAAACGACGGGAATCGTTTTCAGTTCTGGATCGCGTTTGAGTTCGGCGCAGACTTCGTAGCCGTTTTTCTTTTGCAGAAGAACGTCGATAAAGACGATATCGGGAACAAAAGACCGGGCGACCTCGGCGACGTCGACGCCAGTATGAACTGACTTCACCTCGACCGCGAAATCTTGTAATGCCAACTGCATCACCTTCTTGATCGTGGTGCTCTCGTCGGCGAGTAAGACGCGTAATGCCATGGACTGAGTTAACGATTTTTGCGGAGATGAGTCAAGGTTCGTCCGAGGGGGAGGTTTGACTGGGGTTTCCGAAGAAACATACGATGGATTGAAGTCCGATGATAACGATAATTGACCGCTACATCGCCAAAATCTTCCTCACCTACTGCGTCGGCGGTCTGGTCGTCTTCGTTACCCTTTTCATCGCCATCAACTACATGACGGATCTCGCGCAGTACAAAGCGCCGGCTGAAGCCGTCATCAAGTATTACGTTTTGATGGCGCCATCCCAAATTTATTTAATGATTCCGGTCGCCTGCCTTTTGGGCACGATCTTTACGTTGAGCCAGCTGAACCGCTCCAACGAACTGGTCGCACTTTTTAGTTCGGGCCTCAGCTTGGCGCGTATTTCTTTTCCGATTTTGTTCATCGTCGTTTTGATTTCCGCGGTCGCGTTCTGGGTCAACGACCGTCTTCTTCCCTATGTGAACCAACAGCGGAACTACGTGCTGTACGTGGAAATTCAGAATCGGCCCGGGCTTTATTCCACGGTGAAGACCAACCGGATCTGGTACCGGTCGGGTAACGTTTTGTTCAATATCAAGACGTTGCAGCCGGATAAGGGAACGGCTCAGGGTCTGACGATGTACTTTTTCGACAGTTCTTGGCGGCTCATTCAGATCATCACCGCCCGGGATGTCAAAATGCAGGGGACCAATTGGGACTTGTCCGATGGAACGGTGACGGTCTTTAGCGAAGAATCGAATGTTCCGTTAGCCCAGCATTTTAAAAAGAAAACGATCCCGGTATCCGAGGAAACGGCCGACATCCAGAAATCCACGCAGAGCACGGAAACTCTGAGTGTGGCGGAGCTTAGGAGATTCATTAACCGCAACAAGGAGGCGGGGCTCGACACTCTCCGTTATGAAGTCGAATATCACGCCAAGTTCGCCTTTGCCTTTGCGGCCTTCGTCATGTCGTTTCTGGGGATTCCGTTTAGTGTGACCCGGCAGCGGTCTGGTGGGGCGGCGTTTAACGTCGGGGCGACCATCGCTCTCGCCTTCGTTTATTGGGCGGCCTATAACTCGGGGATCACGTTGGGCCAGCACGGTGCTCTTCCTCCCCTGGTAGCGGTTTGGCTTCCAAATATTGCAATGGTCGGCCTTTCGGGCCTCTTTTTGGCCCGTTTGAAGCGCTAGAGCCCGCCAAAAGCCTCGCTTGGAACGCCGTTTTAGGGTAATATGGGGCACTAACAGGCGAATCGGAGGATCCCCTCAATGGTGCTCGAAATCTTGAAATATCCAGACCCCCGTTTGCGCAAGAAAGGCGTTCCAGTCACGGAAGTCACACCCGAGCTGAGAAAGCTTGCGGAAGACATGCTGGAAACCATGTACGCTGCTCACGGGATCGGGCTTGCAGCACCGCAAGTCGGCCAGTCGGTTCGCCTTTTGGTTATCGATACGCGTCCCCGCGACGAAGAAGGGAATATCGACGAGTCGGCGATGACGGAGCTTGAACGTCAAGTTCCGCAGCCGCTCATCGTTTTCAACCCCGAGATCGTCGTGGCGCGTGACAAAACCACGTACGAAGAAGGCTGTCTCAGTGTTCCCGGTTATTATGAAACCGTCGAACGCTCACAGTACGTCGAAGTGAAGTATCTCGACATCGACGGCCAAGAGCGGCTGATCAAGACCGACGGTCTTCTCGCCGTGTGTTTGCAACACGAGATGGATCATCTCGAGGGTAAACTCTTCATCGACCGCCTGAGTTTCGTTAAATCAAACCGGATTAAAAACCGCATCCAGAAGCATGGTTACCCGACGCCGGAGGAAGTCGCCGAGGAACGGGCGAAAGTCCGCGAGCGTCGTGAGCAAGCGAAAGCTGAAGCCAGATAAGTCAAAGCTGATGAGTAAAGTTCGCATTCTCTTCCTTGGAACTCCGGACTTCGCGGCGGCTTCACTCGAGCGTCTGATCGCAGACGAGCATTACGAAATCGCGGCCGTGATCACGCAGCCGGACCGGCCGGCCGGTCGGAAAATGCAATTAAAGGCGTCGCCGGTGAAGGAACTGGCTTTGCGGCACGGTCTCGAAGTTCTCACGCCTGAGTCCGTCAATACCGAAGAAATGCTAACGAAGATCGCTTCGTATGGCGCGGAAAGCGCTGCGGTCGTTGCGTTCGGACAGATCCTCAGCCAAAGGTTTCTCGATCTTTTCCCACGCGGCTGTGTCAACGTCCATGCCAGCATATTACCGCGCTGGCGGGGAGCCGCGCCCATTCAGCGGGCGATCATGGAGGGCGATCGCGAAACCGGCGTTTCCCTTCAGATCATGGTGCGTAAGTTGGATGCGGGCCCCGTGCTCGGAGCGCGCACGGTGCCGATCACGGATGAGATGGACGCGAAGGACTTGCACGACCAGTTGAAAGTGCTCGGAGCGGATCTCCTCCACATCGAATACATGGATTACTTAAGGGGGAATCTCACCCCGGTCGAGCAAGACGAGTCGCGCGTTACAATCGCCCCGAAGATCACGAAAGAAGAGGCTCGATTGAACTGGTCGTTGCCGGCTCGGGCGCTGTTTAATCGGGTGCGAGGTTTGGCAATGGGGCCGTTCGCGTACTGCCAAACTCCGTCGGGAGCTGCACTGAAGATTCATAAAACCAAGGTTCTTGCGGACGATGGGGTCCATGGCGCGCCGGGTGAAGTCGTGGAAGTGGGACGCGATTCCTTTGCAGTCGCTTGTGGCCAAGGCCTTCTTGAGGTGTTAGAAGTTCAACCTGAGTCACGTTCACGCATGAAGGTCGCCGAATACTTGCGGGGCTACCCTGTGTCGGTCGGCCAGAACTTCGAGTGAATTGTGGCGTCTCATTCAAAAAAAAGGGTTGAACGAAGATGGCAGAAGCAGGCGAGTTTCTCATCGCGCCGAGCATTCTTTCGGCCGATTTCGCTAACCTAGCGGACGAAATCGAAAAAGTCACTCAGGCGGGGGCCGACTGGATACACGTCGATATCATGGACGGGCATTTCGTCCCGAATCTCACCATCGGCGCGCCCGTGGTGAAAAGCCTGCGGCCGGTCACGAAAATTCCCCTCGATTGCCATCTCATGATCGAAAACCCGGAAAAATACATCGACGATTTCGCTGATGCGGGGGCGGATTACATCACGGTCCATATTGAAACCTGTAAGGATGCCCGCGCGGTTCTGGAGATGATTCGCGCGCGCGGAGTGAAGCCCGGGATTACGCTTCGTCCGGCGACGCCGGTCGGTGAAATCCTCCCGTATTTGCCTTATGTGGATCTTGTACTTGTTATGACCGTGAATCCGGGCTTTAGCGGACAGAAGTTCATGGCCGATCAAGTCGGGAAAATTTCCGATATACGCTCGGAATTGAAGTGCATCGGTCATCAAGCGTTGATCCAAGTCGACGGCGGCATTAATCCTGAAACCGCTCAGCTCGTGCGCGAGGCGGATGTCCTTGTGGCCGGAAACGCCGTTTTTAAAAGCGGCGACTATCAGCAGGCAATTCGCGCGATCAAAGCGGCGAAGAAAGTTTGAGGAACACGAAAATGCAAACGACAGCGACGCAAAAAGAATCAGTTATTCGGCTTAATGGTCAGAACGCCGATCTTGAAACCGTTTGGAAAGTGGCCCACGGCGCGGGCAAAGTGTGCGTGGAGCTGGCGCCCGAAGCGCGTGAGAAGATGCAGAGTTCGCGCACGTACATCGAAAAGCGCATGACGAGCGGCGAGGCCATCTATGGCGTGAACACCGGCTTCGGAGCTTTCTCGAGCGTGCGCATCTCCGATGCTGAAATCGACCAGTTGCAACGGAATCTCATTCGCTCCCACTCCAGCGGTGTCGGCGAGCCGTTCACGCCGGAAGAGACCCGCGCGATCATGTTCTTGCGGGCGAACGCTTTGGCGAACGGTCATAGCGGCATCCGTCCTCTTGTCGTCGATAAGATTCTCGAGTTTTTGAACGCCGACATCATCCCCGTGATCCCGCAACAAGGTTCCGTCGGAGCAAGTGGTGATCTCGCGCCGCTTTCGCATCTGGCGCTGGCGATTATCGGCGAAGGTCGGGCGTGGAAAGACGGGCGCCCCGTTCCGGTTTCGGCTCTGCTTGCTGAAAAGGGGGTCAAGCCGCTGGATCTCAAGGCCAAAGAAGGGCTTTCGATGATTAACGGCTGCCAAGTGATGACGGCGATCGGTCTTTTGAGCGCGTATGAGGCGCGTCGCTTGATTTGGATGACGGATCTTGCGGGGGCGATGAGCCTTGAGGCGATGCGGGGAACGCGCACGGCGTTCGACCCGCTGATCTCCAAAGTGCGTCCCCATCACGGCGAAGCCGAGACCGCGCGCAATTTGATGAAGCTTCTCGGGCCGACGTCCCCGATTGCGGAAAGCCATAAAGATTGCGGACGCGTGCAAGACGCTTACTCGCTCCGCTGCATGCCGGCCGTGCACGGGGCCGCAAAGAGCGCTTTGAGGCGCGTGGTTGAAACGTTGGAAATCGAAGCGAACTCTTCAACCGACAACCCGCTGGTGTTCGCGGAAGACGGAAAGATCCTTTCTTGCGGAAACTTCCACGGTGAGCCGGTTGCGTTCGTCCTCGATTTTATGGCGATCGCGGTTTCCGCGATGGCGTCGATTTCCGAATGCCGCATTGAAAAGCTCATCAATCCGGCCATGAGCGGGCTACCGGCCTTCTTGGCTCCGAACGGCGGGCTCAATAGCGGTCACATGATCGTTCAGGTCGCCGCCGCGGCTTTGGTGAGCGAGAATAAGATTCTCGCGCACCCGGCATCCGTCGACAGCATCCCGACGTCGGCCGATAAAGAAGACCACGTCTCAATGGGAACGATCGCCGCACGTAAAGCGCGGCAAGTTGTGAGAAACGCCGAGCACATCGTGGCGATGGAGCTTTTGAGCGCTTCACAAGCTCTTGATCTTTTAAAACCGTTGGAGCCGGCCGGCGCCGTAAAACCCGTTTACGAACTGATCCGCGCGCGGGTTCCGTTCGCCGTCGAAGACCGGGTTTTTGCGGATGACATCGAAACGATCAAAGGTATGATTCGCAGTGATGAAATTCTGAATCGCGTTCACGAAGTCGTCGGCGCGCTCGAATGGTGAGGGGGAATCGTTATGGCAAGCAATTCCGCACGCGTGGTTCGCGCACCTAGAGGGAGTCAACTGACGTGCAAAGGCTGGCTTCAGGAAGCCGCCTATCGCATGATCCAGAACAATTTGGATCCCGACGTCGCCGAAAAACCCGAGGAGCTGATCGTTTACGGCGGGATCGGCAAAGCTGCCCGCAACTGGGAGTCTTTCGATAAGATTCTCGCGGCTTTAAAAACTCTCGAAAACGACGAGACCCTCCTTGTTCAGAGCGGAAAGCCGATCGGCATCCTTCGCACGCACGAAGATGCGCCCCGGGTGTTGATCGCGAACTCGAACCTCGTCGGTAAATGGGCGAATTGGGAGACGTTCCACGAGCTCGATAAGAAGGGGCTCATGATGTACGGCCAAATGACGGCCGGCTCTTGGATTTATATCGGCAGCCAGGGAATCGTGCAGGGCACGTACGAAACCTTCGCTGAGTGCGGACGCCAGCATTTCGGTGGTGATCTCAAAGGGCGCGTGATTTTGACGGCGGGTCTGGGCGGCATGGGGGGAGCGCAGCCGCTTGCGGGAGTTTTTGCTGGCGCCGTCGTTCTCGCCGTCGAGGTCGATCGTGAACGTATTGAGAAACGCTTGAAAACGAAGTATGTCGACGAAGTCGCGACCGATCTCGATGACGCCCTTCAGCGCGTGGCGAAGTACAAAGAGCAAGGGGGGGCCCGCTCCGTCGCCCTTGAAGGCAATATGGCGACCGTGATCCACGAGCTTCTCACACGCGGCTTTACGCCGGATATTCTGACCGATCAGACGAGCGCACACGATCCGCTTAACGGTTATATTCCGGAAGGGCTTTCGCTCGCGCAGGCTGCAGACCTTCGCAAACACGATCCCGACATGTATGTTCGGCGCGCGATCGAAAGTATGGCGAAACACGTACGCGGCATGCTCGAAATGCAAAAACGGGGAGCCGTGGCGTTCGATTACGGCAACAATATCCGGGCGCGCGCACAAGAGGGTGGAGTTGAAAACGCGTTTAATATTCCGGGCTTCGTTCCCGAATATATCCGTCCGCTTTTCTGCAAGGGTTCGGGGCCTTTCCGTTGGGTCGCGCTTTCGGGGGATCCTGAAGATATCCGCGTGACGGACGATGCGATCCGCGAACTTTTTCCGCACAAAAAGCATCTCATTCGTTGGCTCGATATGGCGTCAGAGCGCATCGCTTTCCAAGGGCTCCCGGCTCGGATCTGTTGGCTCGAGTATGGAGAAAGACATCTGGCGGGGCTTAAGTTCAACGAGCTCGTCCGCACGGGCAAAGTGAAGGCGCCGATTGTCATTGGACGCGACCATCTCGATTGCGGCAGTGTCGCATCTCCGAATCGGGAAACGGAAGCGATGAAAGACGGCTCCGATGCGGTCGCCGATTGGCCGATTCTGAACGCGTTGGTAAACACGGCTTGTGGCGCCAGCTGGGTGAGCTTCCATCACGGCGGAGGAGTCGGAATGGGCTATAGCTTGCACGCGGGTCAAGTGATCGTGGCCGACGGAACCGAAGCGGCTGCCCGCCGTTTGGAGCGGGTTTTGACCGCGGACCCGGCAATGGGGCTCTTCCGTCACATTGATGCCGGGTATGAGGAAGCGAAAGCGACCGCCCGCGAACGCGGCGCCCGGTCGCTTTGGATTTGAGGGAATCGGATTTAAGAGGAAATAAAGAAACGGCGGCGAATGCTCGCGCCGCCGTTTTTGGTTTTAGAGCTGGACCAAGTAGACTTCGAGAGCGCTGTTTTCGAACGGGCAGACTTTGTCGGCGACTTCAGAGCTCAGATTGATCGTGATGTAGCCTTGCTCGAGTTTAGCTTTCAAGTCGTCGGCCAGTTTAGCGATCGAGCAGTCTTGCGACTTCACTTCGTATTTAACGCCATCTTCAGCCGTCGCATACGTGCCTTCGATGCGGCAAACTTCGTCGCGGACTTGGCTTCTTGCGATGAACTCCGTGCGAGCGTGCACGATCTCGATATAGAGCGGATAGCTCGGGTAGTAAGCGCCGTATTGGCTCGTGCAGGCGGCGTAAGCGATTCTCCAGGTGCCGAGCATGTCATCGTTGACGTTGGCGGCCGGTTGCTCAGGATTCACGACAGGCTCGGTTGCGGAATCAGCCGAATCCGTCTGGGGAGCCACCACGGTCTCAGCCGGTTGTTCGGTTTCAACCGTGTCTGCAAAACCTTTGGTTGCAACGAGGGAAAGGACGATTGCCGCTAAAGCGATTTTGAATTTGGCCATCTTGTTCTCCTTAAATCGGTTAAATTTATAAAACGAACTCATTTAGTTCTGCGCGGGAGAACTATCAGAGTGGGACGATTGGGGTACAGATAATGTTTTTGTAGTCTTATTGAACGAATCGTAACATTTGGCCTTTACGCGGCCCGCATGAGGCAATCGGCCCCGTCAAACTGTGACTTCGCTTTCCATGAAGATACTTCCTGCCGCGATTTATGTTGCCGTGGCCGATCGCGGTACGATTTTCAAGTCGCGTTACCTTTCGAATTCGAGGTTCACTCTTCACCGCCATTGAAGTACGAGACGGGTTTCAGGTCGGAGCGGTCGGGTGATCGGGAATATGAAGGTCGGCGGGTTCAATTTCTTCAATCTCGCGGTGCTTATCGCGATGGTCGCCGCTCTGGGAGCTTGCGCTTACGATGCGGAAGAGGTCACAGTCCGCAGACACCGGATTCGTTACGAGCCCATCTACGACGAAAGCCGTTGCTTTATACCGAAAACGCAAGGTGAAGATGTGATCGTTCCGGCCGCGGAAGAGATCGTGACTTCGCCGTTCTTTGGAAAACGATACGACCGGTCGATTTTGAAAGGGGTTTTAACGGCGTCCGCCGTGGCGACGGGCCGCTACGCGAACGACTTGCTGAGGGGACGGGTCTTCCGGGTGCCGCGGGATACGGTCCCGGGAGCGGTGGTTTGCCCGATGTTTACGGAACTTCCGGTGGCGCCGGACGACCTGCGCGAGCTTTGGGACCGCTTTGCGGGAGGGGCAAGGGGCGGTTGGCGGCTAGCGGGGCTCTTTTTTGAAGATTGCGGGCGGGACGGTTTTTCTTGCAGCGACCGGGAGCTCGTGCGTCCGACGATTTTGATCGACGAAGCCAGGGATCGATGGACCCTGGTTCATGAATTGATGCACTTCAATTTCAGCCGCGAACGGAAACGCGATCCGCGAATGCCTCCGCTTTCAAGCCTCGCCAAAGAAGCGGAACGGAGAAAACAGGCCGTTCGGGAGCTATTCGCCGCCTACAAGAAGACGGGGCCCGATCGTAACGTTTTGGCGGCACTTCAGGCCCACAGCTCATGGCTTTTGCGTGAATGGTTTTATCATACGATGGTGCATACCGTGCTCGAAGAGGTTGCGGTGGAAGGACTTCTGGTCGATGAGTTTCTTTCTGATCGCTTGCAGAACGTTTCCCCGGCTTCGCTCGATATTGCGCTGATGTATATGGAGCGGTCTCTTGAACGAATGCTCGCAGAGTACGACTCTCGGTCGATCAAAGGAGTCGAGGGGGCGGAAGACTTGAGCCTTCGCGCTCTTCGAACCTTCATTTATGAAGAGGCCTCGAAACGAAACTGGAAGGAGATTCGGAGTTCGGTTCAGGGTGATATCGCGTTCTTTTCCCGATGGGTGTCCTCGACCCGGAATTTGATCGATTCGCGCCGGGGCCGGATCTACGAATATTTCAGAAGTAACCCCTTCATTCGGTTTTCGGTTGAGACGAAGAGAAGAGCTGCTGTCGGCCACTTCGAACACTCGCCTGAATGGCGAGTGTTCGAGTTGTGGAAAGACTGAGTTGGATCAGTTCGCCGGAATGTGCGCTTTCACCGTTTCGATTCTTTGAATCAGGCTCGTAACAGGAAGATCAGGCCACCGCGATTCTTCCGTGCAGTTCTTGCCGGTGTTGTCGCAGCGATTGAGCCGTTTGCACTCTTTCGCGTCGCTCGCGAAATCGACGGAGTGGCCGCCGACGAGGATTCCCACGACTTCGTATCGCGAATTCAAGACTGGTCCCCCGGAGTTTCCACTGAAGGTGTCCAGATAGGATTCGAAGTACTCTTTTTTCAGGTCATTGCGGACGACTCTCGACATCCCTGAAAATTTGGCGGGGAGACCGAGGGGATAGCCGATCGTGAAAACCGTGTCGCCAACTTTCGCCGGGGTTTTAGCGATTTTCAGGGGCTTCAGATCGGGAGCTACGGGACGATCGAGCTCAATGATCGCATAGTCGGCGCCCGTGTATTTCATGCCGTTTTCATCGATGATCTGGTCGACGTTAACGGCTCGAACGACCCGCTTGCACTTGTAAACGCGGTCGGCCGGGACTCGGTTGATGTGGGTCGCGCCGGCTTTGGGCTGGCGAAAATCAAAATACCAACTGAACGCTTCGCAGAACGGATGGTATTCATCGTTTACTTCTCCGGTCGGAATCAGGCAGTGGCCCGCGGTCACGAGATGACGGTCGCTCACTAAGAACCCGGTGCAGTTACCGATGCTGACTTGGTTGGTGAAGCGCTCGTCCTGGCAGAGGTATCCCTCCATCGGGATGACGTCCACCATCTTGAGCGTCCCATCGGCGTTCGGCTCGATAAAGAGATTGGGAACCGCAATCGCGATGCTTTTCGCAAGGCGGCCTTGAGGGACGTCGTTGACCTCGCGAATATCATCGGAGCCGTAAATCACGCTTTGGGCGGGATTGAGGTAAGAAAAACACACGAGGGCGGAAAAAACGATGAATCGACGAAAGAGCATAGGTTATCCTTTGTAAGGCGGCCCATCATAACGGAATAAGAATGGGACTTGTACCCCAGAGAAACTTCTACAGGGGCGACGGGGCGGCTGCTTGGAAAGATGTCAGTCTGGTGTGGAATAAACTAGTTATCGTGATACGGGATGAGCGTATTTCCTGCGATGGGATGGAAGTTATATGGCGCAAAGTGCATCGCTAGCGAAGGCTGAGTGGAAAATTTTTCGGCAAATTGGAGAGCTCTATACCTTCTCGGGAATTGCGGAGAAGGGTGGCCGAATGGTCTCTGACGGCGATTTGGGGAGAATACAAGACGCCGCAATCGTAGCGCACGACGGTCGCATTAACTGGATCGGGCGCGACGCGGATTTGCCCGCCGAGTTTACGAACAAGACCGGTGTGCAGGAAGAAAGCCTTCAGGGGGCCGTCGTTGTGCCGGCCTTTGTTGAAGCGCACACGCATGCGGTCTTTGCGGGTGATCGTTCGGCGGAGTTCGATCGGCGAATTCGCGGCGAGAGTTATCAGGCGATTGCGGCGTCAGGAGGTGGGATTCTTTCCACCGTCCGAGCCACGCGTAACGCGAGTGAAGAAGATTTGTCCGATCTCACGCAAAAACGGATCGACCGTTTTGTGGCTCAAGGTGTGACGACCGTCGAAGTCAAAAGTGGGTATGGTTTAAGTGCTGAAGGCGAGTTGAAGGCTTTGCGCGCCGTCAAGCGCTTGCGGGGTGCGCGGATCGTTCCCACTTTTCTCGGAGCCCATGCGATCCCGCCGGAAGCGGCTTCTCCTGAGGCTTACGTTGAATTCCTGATCCGGGATATTTTGCCTGTTGTTCGCTCGGAAAACCTCGCGCGCCGGGCTGATATTTTCGTGGAGCAAGGTTATTTCCTAGGAGCGATGGCGGAGAACTATCTTCGGGCGGCCCAAGCTCTCGGTTTTGATTTGGTTGTTCACGCGGAACAGCTTTCGCGTTCAGGTGGAGCTGAGCTAGCTGTCCGGCTTGGGGCGAGATCAGCCGAGCATTTGATTGAGATTAACGATGAAGACATTCAAAGGCTGGCGGTGAGTGACGTGACCTGTGTTCTCCTTCCGATCGCGGATCTTTACATGAAGTGCGCGTACCCGCCGGCGAGAAAACTGATCGATGCGGGGGCCCGCGTTGCGCTCGCAACAGATTTCAATCCTGGTACAGCGCCGTCTCAGGATTTGGCTTTAGTGGGGGTCTTAGCCCGGCTTGAGATGAAGATGACACTCGCCGAGGTTCTTTCAGCTTACACGGTCGGAGCCGCTTACGCTCTTGGACTGGAAAACGACCTTGGATCGTTAAGTGAGGGTAAGTTTTGCGATTTTTCCGTACTCGAAGGCGGGCTCAACGAGCTTTTCTTTGAAGTCGGTCGACAACCGATCGCGCGTGTTTACCGCGAAGCTCAACGGCTTCGATAAGTTTTGATCATGCTGAATTGATTGGCATGTGGCTCACTTTTTATTTCAACTAGCTAATGCGGCGCGGTCTGGTTTCTTAAATAGACTTAAAAAGGATTTGCATTCCCGATTTCGGCCTGTCTAGTCTGTTTTTGACATGCCCTATCGGCAGGACGCTGATGGGCTGTCACGTTCTTTTGGATCGTCGCCTGGTGGTTTGCTAGAGCGTGAAGGGAAACCAACCATGAGAGAGAATGTTGCGTACGTAGCTCAGAGCAAATACTTCTCGCCCGCTTTCAATGCCGCCATCTTCGACGGGCCGATCCGCATCTATTTTGCTCAATATCAAGAAGCGCAAGCGCTCAAAGTTTACTTCAATTTACAGCAACGTTTCGGCGAAGCCCGAAAACAGGGGCTTGGTATTTTCAAAAACCGCGAACGCAATATCTTCGTCATGCTTTATCCAACGGAAGACGCTTTTGATCTTTCGTTCGGTCCGGTGGAACCTGCCGCGACGGGCGCGGGGGCTGAAGCCGGTCCCGCCTTTAATGGCGCCATCGCGTGCGCCACGATCGGCGACGATTACGTCATCGGCGTCAAAGGTCCGGTGAGCGATCAAAGCTTCGAGCGGATCTGCATTGAAATCGACCGCATCAACACGAAGCTGGCTCAGGCGTAAAGCCGCGTGGCGCGCGAGGGTCTTTTTCACTCCGCCTCGTTAAATAAAAGCAGATTAAATCGTCAGTAGTATATCTGTTTGGGTTCGTTTACTTGGAGGCTTGAGACGAGGATTTACTCCGTCAACAGGTTCTCAAGAATCTCAACCGTTTGATTGCCCAGCCAGTCGGTCGCGCCGAAGCTGCTGAAGGCGAGCCGGCCGTTTTTGTCGATCACGAAGTTCGAGGGAAGCATTTCGACGTCAAACTTGTGCGCCAACTGCTTTTGGCGATCGAAGAAGTTCGGGAAAGGAAGCTCCTCTTTCGCCCAAAAGTCTTTCGCCCTCGTAATACCTTCTTCGCCTTCGTCGACATTCACCGCGATCACCCGGAGACCGTGTTCCCCGTATTTGCTTTCCAACTCGGCGAAGGTCGGGAGTTCCAAGAGGCAGGGCGCGCACCAGCTGGCCCAAAAGCTGAGGATCACGACTTTTCCTCTGTAGTCCGAGAGCTTTTTCTGATTTCCTTCGGTATCTGTTAAAATGAAATCATCGACAATGGGGCGACCTTCGATTTCAGCCGGATCGCTTTCGCTCGCGGCTAGCAGCGGCACCGAGGGTTTCGCGTTTTGCCGGCCCATGAGGTAGCCGATGCCTGAAAGAACGACGACGGCTCCAAGAATTGCGATCTTCGCCCAAGTAGGAAGCCGAAACGATGTCGCGTTGGATGACTCGGAATGGGATTCGGGTAAATCAGATGGCTGAGAGGATTTTTGACTGTTGTCCACCTCAAAAGGTTAGCCGTAATCCGGTCCGCCGTCAAAGCCAGTCCGGTCAGATTGTGCTTGAATACGTTCTTTTGCTGGTTATCGCCGTAGCGATCGCTCTTTTGATGACGCGCGCGATGATCGGGCGTACCGAGGGCGAAGAGGGTTTTATTATCAAAGCTTGGCAGGAATTAATTGAACAGATCGGCGCTGATTACGCGGACGACCTGTCGCCGGATGGAACTTAAAAGAACGCTGAGCCGCGCCGGCTGACTTCGTCACTGATTACGATCTGCATCTTTTCGCGGATATCTTGAGCTAGTTCTTCGACAAGTTCGCGGTCATCGGCGGCCGATGGTCCGTAGGGTAGTTGGATTGGTGGGAGAAATTTGATCTTCCACTTCGCGGGCAAAGGAAAAATATTGAGCGGAACCGGTAGCACCAACCCGGGGACGAATCGATCGAGTTTCAGTTGAGCCAAGTTGATGTGGGTTTCCTCCGCCCCAAGGATGACCGTCGGGATAATGGGGCACTGTTTAAGAAGAGCCAGGCGAATGAAACCGCTGCGGAATTTTTGCAAGTGATAGCGTTTGGCCGTCGGTTTGAAGTTGCCGCGCTCTCCTTCCGGGAAAATCACCACGAGGTTGTTTTTCGATAGTTGTTTCAGTCCATTCCGGGCAGAGGCTTCGATAAAGCCGATCTTCTCGGCAGGAATCGCGGTGAGTTTCGTTAAGTACCAATACCGATGCGTGAGAACGCGGGGCAGGCGACCCGTATTTCGGAAAATCTCGTGGCCTAAGAGCATGGCATCGAATCCTGAGTAGCCGGAATGATTCGGAGCCACGAGAGCGGGGCCCCGCCTGGGAAGATGTTCGACTCCTTCCATTTGCAAACGGAAGTATCGTCGCGCCAGTTCCATCGTGAACCAGGGAAGGAGACGATAGATCAGAACTTCGGGGTCGATATCTTTCAGGCCGAAGAGTTTTTTCATACGTCAACCGTAACTGCGTTCGCGTCCGTATCATGCCAGACGCATCGCGCCCTTTAAAGGCTACGTTGCATCTTGTTTAGGTTCCTGTAAACTCGGGCACATGATGCGTAAATCGAAAGAGAAAGCGAAAAAAAATTACATTCTTGCGATCGACCACGGAACGACCGGAACAACGGTTAATATCTTGAATTCCAAAGGCGCCATGGTGGGACGAGCGACACAAGAATTCCGTCAGATTTTCCCCAAGCCGGGTTGGGTTGAACATCGGCCCGCCGATATTTGGAAAAGCGTTCTTTCGACAATCGAGCTCGCTTTGAAAAAGGCCAAAGTGAAGGGCTCGGAGATCGCAGCGATCGGCATCACGAACCAGCGCGAAACGGTCGTGGCGTGGGACAGAAAAACGTCTCGTCCTTTTTACAACGCGATTGTTTGGCAGGATCGGCGGACTTCGGACCAGTGTTCGGAATGGAAGAATGCGGGCCATGAAGAGATGATCCGGGATAAAACGGGCTTGGTGATCGATCCTTATTTTTCCGCTTCGAAAATCAGGTGGCTACTTGAAAACGTGAGCGGATTAAAAAAACGCGCTTGGGATGGCGAAGTGGCTGTCGGGACGATCGACACCTATCTTCTTTGGAAGCTGACGGGAGGGAAATCCCACAAGACCGATGTTTCGAACGCCTCGCGAACCCAATTGATGAATATCGAAACGGGACAATGGGATGCCGACCTTTTGAAGTTCTTTGAGGTGCCCGAGGTTGTTTTACCGGAGATTACGGATTCTTCGGGGGATTTCGGTGTCACGCGTGGACTTAAAATTCTTCCTGACGGCATTCCTGTCACGGGCGTCGCGGGCGACCAGCAAGCCGCTCTTTTCGGGCAGGCGTGCTTCGATGAGGGCGACGCAAAGTGTACGTTCGGAACGGGAAGCTTCTTGCTTCTCAATACAGGCAAGCGTCTCTTGCGGTCGAAAGCGGGCCTATTGACGACGGCGGCCTGGCGCCTGAGAGGTGAAAGCGAAATGACCTACGCCCTCGAAGGAGGCGCGTTTATTTGTGGTGCCGCTGTTCAGTTCTTGCGCGATCAGCTCGGGTTCATCAAAACGAGCGCAGAAGTTGAAGCGCTCGCGAAGAAAGTGAAGGACTCCGACGGAGTTGAGTTCGTTCCGGCTCTGACCGGTTTGGGAGCTCCTTACTGGGATCCATATGCACGTGGAGTGATTTGCGGACTCACGCGCGGGACGACCCGGGCGCATATTGCGCGGGCCACCCTCGAAGCGATGGCTTTGCAGAATACCGAGATTCTTCTTGCAATGAAGGAAGATCTCGGGCGTCAGCTTCGTTCCGTCAAAGTTGACGGCGGCGCTTCCGCCAACGGGCTTCTCATGCAAATGCAGGCGGATTATCTCGGGGTCGATGTGACCAGACCGAAGATGATCGAAACGACTTCGGCTGGAGCGGCGTATCTCGCTGCGCTTGGTGTCGGGTTGTTCTCGAGTGTCGAGGATATCCGGCGGGTTTGGAAATTCGACCGCACGTACCGACCGAAGATCGACGAAGCCGCGCGCGCGGGCCGATTGCAGCGTTGGCGTTTGGCGGTGGAACGCGCGCGTTTAAAGTGAGGGAATCAGTTGCCCGCCAACAAAATTGCGAGCAAGGCGGGCGCATGATCGTTGACTTCGATCTTCACGCGGTTTGAGGGACCTCCGTCCGCGTTTTTCACTTCCGAACAAACAACGGGAATGACGGTATTCTTCTTCCGGATCTCAACATTGAAATAGGGAGGGAGATTTTTCGGTAAGGGCGATTGAAGCTGCATTCCCTTAAGTGAAACGTTCACGGTTCTGTTCGGGAAACTTTGTGCGCCGACAATGATCCGCACGTCGAGTTCGATTTCAAATCGGTGATGGCTGCGGTCTTCACCGATTCCAGTATGAATAAGCGTGAACTCAACTTCATCGCTCGGATCGAATTCCAATTTAGGAGCTTCGTCCGAAGTCTCCTCGCCTGCGCTTTTCTTCTGGCGGTTCGGGAGAGGGGGGGTGAGGATTTTCGGAGGCTCTGAGTTGCGCAGGCTCGTCAGCAGTTCCGGAAAATCTTCAAACGGCTTCCATTCTGTCATCCCGTCACGCCAAACCCACCACTCGGATTTTATGGAAGGAGGGATAGCAGCGAAAATTGCTTCCACTTGGTCCGTTCGAAGGTTATCGAGTTTATTGGACTCTGCGTCATGGTAAAGGCTCCAATAGTAATCACGGCGTCGCACTGTGCTGACTCCCTGCTTATGAATGACTCAATTTTACTTGAATGTGCGCCCGATGGGGCGTCTTGAAAACGAATTGGATATTGGTCCAGCCGTCGGGCATTTTCAGGATGCTATTTCCAGTTGATCCGGTTTAAATGGTCCCCGGATTTTTAATGGAGGGAGCGATCGCATGAAAATCTTTAAAACAATCCTGCTTTGTGGGGCGTGGGCTGTGTTGTTTGCTTCCGTCGCTCAAGCACATCCGTACCGAATTGAGGGGACTATGGTCTTTACGGGTGTTGTTGAGCCCAGGGGGCGGCTTACTGTTGACGTGATCGACCACCGGTTGCCGGATGCGAAGAAGCGCCTTGAACAAGCACTCGCTCAAGGGGCTCATTGTGAGCCGCCGACCAACGGTGTGATCCGTTGCTCGCGTATGTGGGATGCGACTCATGTCGCCCCCGAGTCTTTGCGCAAAGCCGCCGTACGTAACGAAGGCTTTTATGTCGCTTTCTCGGATGAGGCTGGCGAGCCGGTTCTGATTTCGAAAGGGAGCGGCACGACGATTTGGCATGTTCCGCAAGGCGGTGTTTGGAACGGCGACCGTTTCACGTCTTATCGTTACGTGTACATGCATAACACCGCTGACGACATTGTGAAGCTTATGCTCGATGGTGGAAAAGAAGCGTATGAACTCATGCGCTACAGCGATCGGACTTACGGGAAGCTCGACGCGGTCGTCGTTAACGAGTCTCGTTGGCGCTGGCACATCGATTACGTAAGCGCCATCCTTGAGCCCGCTAACTGAGGTAAGCCGTTTTGAAAAAGGCCGTCGTCTCCGACGGCCCTTTGTATACGCATTTATCGGGACCCGAATTCCATTTCCATTAAGTCATTTACGTCGCGCACCCAACGGATCTTATTTTCCAATGATTTCGGAATTCCTTGTAAGTGTTTACGGTTGGAGGCTGGGATCACGAATTTCGTGAATCCGAGTTTCTCAGCTTCGCGCAGGCGGGCTTCCGGGAACGAAACGGCTCGGACCTCGCCGGTCAAGCCGATTTCACCGAAGTGGCAGGTTTTAGCATCGATCGCGCGGCCGGTTTCCGTTGAAATCAAAGCGGCCGCGACCGCAAGATCCGCCGCTGGCTCGACGAGTTTTAATCCGCCGACGACGTTGATGAACACATCCGCTTGCGAGAGTTTGAGTCCCAGGTGACGGTTCAGTACCGCGGTTAGAAGATGGACTCGGTTCACGTCGAATCCGATCGATGTACGACGCGGGTTGGGCATGGCGGTCGCGCTCGTAAGAGCTTGCACTTCGCAAAGGAGAGGTCGCGTTCCTTCCATCGAAGCGAAGACGGTGGATCCGATGAGAGTCTTGCCTCGCTCTTCAAGGAAAAGTTCCGACGGGTTCTCGACCTCGACTAATCCGTGTTCGGCCATTTGGAATACGCCCAGTTCGTGAGTCGCGCCGAAGCGGTTTTTCAGGGCGCGCAGCAAACGGAAATGATGGCTCATATCGCCTTCAAACGAAAGTACGGTGTCGACCATGTGTTCGAGAACCTTGGGGCCCGCGATTTGTCCTTCTTTGGTCACGTGGCCGATCAAAAAGACGGCAATGCCGGCCCCTTTGGCCAGACCCATCAGTTGTGCTGCACACTCACGCACTTGCGAAACCGATCCGGGCGCCGATGGAATTTCCGGCAGAAAAACCGTTTGGATCGAATCGATCACCAGCACGTTCGGTTTGAGCTCGCGAACGAGTTCGCGAATCGCTTCCATGTTGGATTCGCTCGCCATGTGCACACGAGGTGACTTCACGCCAAGACGTTGGGCACGCAGCGCGCCCTGGCTGACGGATTCCTCGCCGGAAACATAAAGAACGTTCACGTTTGATGAAGCCAGCCCTCCGGCCATGTGCAGAAGGAGAGTCGATTTACCGATCCCGGGATCGCCTCCGAGAAGAACGAAGGAGCCGGGAACGAGGCCGCCGCCCAGAACGCGGTCGAATTCGCGCAAGCCGGTGCTCAATCTGGCGATGGCGACGTTTTCGACTGTTTCGTCGAGCCGGACAAGGAGCGTGCCGTCGCTTGAGGCACTTGGACTCCAGCCTCGTTGCCGGGCTGTCGTCGGAGTTTCACGCTCGAAAATCTCTTCGACGAACGAGTTCCAGGCCCCGCAGTCGGTGCAGCGACCCTCCCATTTTGCTCTTTGAGCGCCGCAATTCTGACAGACGTAAATGGTTTTCGCTTTTGACTTGGCCATCGCTCTCCTTTTCTTGCCGGTGGCGACTTCGCCTGGTTACCATGTTCTTTCAGGTCGGACAATCCAAGGATGGAATCCTATGGCCCCTAAATTTAATCGCCGAAGCGCGGCTTTGGTCTCCATTTTTCTTGTCGCATCCCTGGCCTTCCCGGTTTGTTCGCGAGGGATGCAAGGATCGCGCACAATGGCGAGCATTCTCGTGAGACCGGATGCCGATCGGATTTTGAAGGCGCGCGAACGGGCCGATAGCGGTAAAGTCGACGACGCGAAAAAGCAGCTTGAGAAAGCGATACAGGGCGAGAGTTCGAAAGAACGCCGCGCTCTTCTGCGTTTAGCTCTGGGAATGATCCTTTTTCGCGCGCAGAGGGATGCCGACGCAGAAACACAGCTGAAAACGGCTCTTGAGGAGGGTGTACGGGTTCCGGACTACGTACATTATCATCTAGGTCTTGTGCGTTCGAGAATGGGGCGGCCTGACGAAGCGCGCGCCGACTATACAAAGGTGGTGGCGTACAGTGAGGCGCCGAAAGCGACCACCAACGATGCGTGGCTCGAACTCGCGAAACTTTCCGTTGTTCAAGGGGATTGGAAAAACGCGCGGATGCAGCTTGAACGACTGCGCCGGCCGATGCGCGGAGACGCCCGTTATCCCGAAGTCGTTTTTCTTCTGGCGCGAACGTACGCGAAGCTTGGTGATAAAGCGCAGTTCTGCCGTTACGCCCGTGAGTTGTATTCGAAGTATCCCGCCTATGCAGAGGTGGAAAAGTGGGGGCCTAAACTCCAGGACAACGAATTAGATGGGAAAAAGACGGGGTGTGTGGCGACGAATAAAGACCTACGTACTCGTGTCCGTCGCTTGTGGCTGGCTGGCGAAAACGCGCGAGCCGAGAACGAGATCAAATTCCTGAAAGATGAAGCGGGAGAAGAAGGAGAATCGAGTGTTGAGAGCCTCATCGTCAATCATCTGATTTCAGAAGGGCGAGCGGGCGAAGCGCTCAAGATTCTGATGAAAAACTACGACAAGAAGCGCAGTAAGCCGTCTTATCTCTTGCTTCTTGCGAAGGCGGCTTCGGCGGCGGGCGAGTATCAAATGGCCGTTTCCGCATACCAGCAGGCTTATAACCTGGCTCCTCGTTCGCGTGATGGTATAAACGCTCTCTTTCTTGCCGCATTCACCAGCTATCAAATGCAGGATTACGACGGCGCCGTCCGGCGTTTCGAGCGGTTGATTCGCGCGCATCCTGGCACGCGCTACGCGCGTGACTCTCAGTGGCACTTGGCATGGATCCAATACTTACGTGGCGATTATGTCGGGGCGATCGCGCGCTTTAATGATCTCTCGAAAGCGCTGACGAAAAAAGGGCGGAGAAGGGCTGTTTCGAATCTCGTTCAAGCTGATCGCGTTCAATACTGGAAGGCGATGAGCCATTTGAAAATGGGTAAGCACGATGAGGCGATTCCCATTTTCCAAAAGCTCGCGCGCGATCCTTCAATCGGCTACTACGCGATCTTGTCGTACTACCGTTTGCGTTCAATTCCGGGGGCTACGGTTCCGGGTGAGGTGGAAGCGCGTTGGGGGTTGAAGAAGACCGAAGGAGCGCCGCCCGCACCGAGCGAAGAAGAATTGAAAGCGATCGCCGAAGCGAGCGCGGAAGACGCGGCGGCGGAATATGCCGAGGCCTTGAAGGACGAGCCGAGTGATCCGGAGGTCGACTCGGAAAGCGAGGGGGGCGGAGAGGAAAAAGTTGAAACGCCGCCGATGACGGATGTCTCCCAAGCGGGCGTTCCTCCGAACTTTAAGGATCCGAAGCTTGCCAAGAAGTTCGAGCGCGCGAGGGATCTCGCCCTGGTCGGTCTTGAGGATGCCGCCCGTCGTGAGTTGCGTGAAATCGAAAAACGCGCGCGCTCGGCGGCCGACCGCCGTCTTCTCATGATCGAATACGCGGCGATCAACAGTTATGAGCGCTCCAGTTTTATCGCGGAAGTTGCTTTCGGCACGGCTCGGTTGCGTGCAGGGCTGACGGGAGAAGGGCGACAATACTGGGAATACGCGTATCCGCGCGCGTGGGAAAGCGCGGTTCGCCAGGCGTCCCGTTCAACCTCGGTACCCGAAGAGTTGATTTGGAGCATTATGCGGGCGGAAAGTCACTTTAGATTCGATGCGCAATCGCCGGTTGGGGCGTTGGGCCTCATGCAAGTCATGCCGTTTACAGGGCGGCAAGTTGCGGGTCTGATGAACCTCACGGGGTTTGACGTGCGAAGCTTGCTGGTTCCGCAGACGAATATTCGTCTGGGCGCCCGCTATCTTCAGCGCTTGATGGAGAAGTTCAACGGCAAAGTTCCTCTCGTTGCCGCCGCTTACAATGCTGGCCCTCATCGCGTCTATGCGTGGATCCGCAACTTTGGAACTCTCGACATGGATGAGTTCATCGAGCACATTCCGTTCGTCGAAACCAGAAACTACGTGAAGCGAGTCGCTCGTAATTATCAGATTTACGCTCTTCTTTATCGCGGTAGCCCGCAATTAAACCTATTAATTCAGCCGGTCGGCATTCGATTCGACGAGTCTCTCCCTATCCACGAAATTTGGTAGGTTGACACAAAGCCCCGCTCTTGGGAAAAAACTCATAAGCCAAGGGAGGGGGCATGGGGCGTAAACTATACGTATTTGTAAGGAGCGCTGTTCTATTCGCGGTCTTGCTGGTTTTTGCCGTCGCATGTACACGCGGCGGAAAAGACATCGAGGTTGATTTACCGAGCGGAGAGAAAGCCGTTCTGAAATACAACGAGACACTTCGGATTATGATTTCGAGCGAGCCGCCTTCGCTCGACTGGCATCGAGCCACTGATACGACTTCGAACCTGATCACTGTCAACCTCATGGAAGGTCTTGCCGAGTACGATCTCAGCGACAAGGACCTCAAGCTGATTCCGGCGCTCGCGGAAAAGTGGGAAGCTTCCGATAACGCCCGGAAATGGAAAATCACTGTCCGTCAAGACGTCGTGTGGAGCGACGGTGTTCCATTCACCGTCCAACACGTGGTCGACGGTTGGAAGCGCCTTCTCAGTAAAGAAACCGCGAGCGAATATGCCTACTTCCTTTTCGGAATCAAAAACGCCAAAGCGTTTAACGAAGGTAAAAAGTCCTGGGACGAAGTCGGTGTGAAGATCTCCGGCCCGAATGAGCTCACGGTCGAACTGGAAAAGTCAATGAGCTACTTCCCCTATCTCTTGACCCATCATTCGACGTATCCCATCCGCCTCGACGTGGTTGAGAAAGGCGGTGACCGTTGGACTGAGCCCGGAAACATCGTCACGCTCGGGCCCTTCACGCTCAAAGTTTGGCAGCACGACCGGCTGATCGTGCTCGAGCGCAACGAGAAATATTACGGCCAGAAGCCGCAGATTAAGCACATCGCGGCTTACATGATTCAGGAGCAGGCAACCGCGATTAACCTCTTTGATTCGGGTAAACTCGACTCTGTTCACGATTTGCCGTCGGTCGAATTGCGCCGCCTCCGCCAGCGCAAAGAGTTCCGTGAAACAAGCCGTCTTTCGATTTACTACTACGGCTTCAACGTCGCGAAGCCGCCTCTTGACAATCCGCTCGTGCGGAAAGCCATCGCGATGGCGATCGATCGCCAGCAGATCGTGCAAATGCTGGCCGGAGGGCAGTTGCCGCTCACGGGTTGGATTCCGGCTGGCATGTTCGGATACGAAGCGAATCGCGGTGTGACGTTCGATCCCGAAAAGGCTCGCGAGCTTCTGAAGCAAGCGGGGTATGGCCCAGGCACGAAATTGCCTAAACTCGAGATCCGCTTCAACACGAACGAAGACCATCAGCGGATCGCGGAAAACATTCAAGCCCAACTCAAGCAGAACCTAGGAATCGAAGTCGAACTTAAGAACGAAGAGTGGAAGGTTTATTTGAACTCGCTTAAATCGAAGACCCAGCAGATTTTCCGCTTGGGTTGGCAGGCGGACTATCCTGATCCGGATAACTTCATGTCCGTTATGCTCAGTTATTCGGAAAATAACCACACGAACTGGAAAAATGCGAAGTACGACGAGCTGGTGAACAAGGCCGCGGGAACTTTGGACCGCGATGAGCGGCTGAGACTCTATTCGGAGGCGCAGAAAATCCTCGTCGAAGACGACGTTCCTGTGGTTCCGTTGTACTCGACGGTTAAGCATGTTTTGATCAACCCTCGAGTGGAGAACTATCCTTTGAACGTGATGGAGGTCTTTTCGTATAAGGGTGTTCGGTTGAAGGACTAAAAGGGGAGCTACGTCAAGGATATGACGCTCGGAAAGATTTTAGGATGGGGTTGCGTCCTTATAAGTTTGGCTGGTATCGCGCTGGATCTCGCTGATCTCGACCTTCCGAGAGGCTACGGCTGGCTCCTTTTGGGCTGGGGTGTTGCGGCGGCGAGTTACGCCGTCGTCCGCGGTCATATGGTCGCCTACGTGACCAAGCGTTTGCTGGAAGCGGCGTTTGTCGTCTTCATGATTGCGACACTCACGTTCGTGCTTTTGAGATTTCTTCCGGGCGGTCCGTTCGATGCTGAAAAGGCCCTGCCGCCCGAGATCAAAGCGAATATCGAAGCGAAATACGGTCTCGATAAACCCCTCGGCGAGCAGTATCTTGATTATCTCATGGGGCTCGCGCGCGGCGATTTGGGGGAATCGTATAAGTACATCGGGCGTCCTGTTGCCGATATCATCGCCGAGACATTGCCGGTTTCTTTTCAGCTCGGCGTTTATTCGCTCTTGCTTGCGTTCCTCGTCGGCATTCCGATCGGGGTTTTAGCGGCTTCCCGGCACAATTCCGTTGTCGATAACGCGTTGATGATTTTCGCCATCAGCGGCGTGGCGCTTCCGAGCTTTATCGTCGGCCCTTTGCTCGTCATGGTATTCAGTTTCGGAATTCCGTTTTCGGCTTTGACCGGTCTTTTGCCACCAGCGCTCTGGGAGTCGCCCGTTTATTACATCATGCCTGTGATCACTCTAGGGCTCCGACCAGCGGCGATCATTGCGCGCTTAACCCGGTCAAGCATGCTCGAAGTGATTCAAGCCGATTTCGTGCGGACGGCCCGCGCAAAGGGCGTCGCATGGCCGGTCATTCTTTATAAACATGTACTGAAAAACTCTCTCATTCCGGTTCTGACCATTTCGGGTCCTCTGGTTGCAGGAATCCTTTCTGGTTCGTTTATCGTCGAAATCGTGTTCGGAATTCCTGGCATGGGGAAACACTTGGTTCAAAGCGTGACCAATCGTGATTACCCGTTGATTCTCGGTATGACACTGGTGTTTTCGACGATGCTCGTGATCGCGAATCTTATCGTTGATCTCCTTTATACCGTGGTCGATCCGCGCATCAAACTGGGTTAAGAAAGCGAGTGGATACAAAGTGAAAAGTATGGCTGCAACGGAAACGACGATCGATAACTCAGCGGGCGCGCCGACCTCGCGGAACGAGAAGGGGAAAAGCCTCTGGTCCGACGCCTGGAAACGCCTGAAGAAGAATCGGGCCGCGTACTTTTCCTTTTACTTCATCGTTTTCGTCTGTCTGATCGCGATTCTCGCTCCGTGGATTGCGCCTTATTCGTACGAAACCCAAAACATCGACCGCGCTCTCCTGCCGCCTAATTCGATCAACTGGCTGGGGACCGATAGCCTCGGTCGCGATATGCTCTCGCGGATTATCTACGGCGCCCGCATGTCGATGGCCGTCGGTATCTTCACGGCCGTGTTCTCGCTTGTGGTGGGCGGAATATATGGGGCCGTCTCCGGCTGGGTCGGTGGTTGGGTCGACGCCGTTCTCATGCGGACCATCGATATTTTGAACGCCATTCCGAGTCTTGTGCTCTTGATTCTTGTGGGCGTGATCTTCAACTCGCTCGATCTTTTCGAAAACCCCGAGCTGAAAGCGCTCACGGGAATTTTCCTCGCTCTTTCAGTCGGAGGATGGGTTTCGCTCGCTCGCCTTGTTCGTGGGCAGGTTTTGCAGGTGCGCGAGATGCTTTTCGTGGAGGGAGCTAGAGCCCTCGGCGCAAGACCCACGCGCATCATCACGAGGCATATCTTCCCCAACATCCTCGGCCCGATCATCGTGATGCTGACATATCAGATCCCATCCAACATTCTGTTTGAGAGCTTTTTGAGTTTTATCGGACTCGGGCTTCAGCCGCCGTTCAGTTCATGGGGCGTGTTGGCCAACGACGGCTGGCGCGCAAAAAGCTACCCGCACTTGATTGTGTTCCCGGGCATGGCCTTGTTCTTTACCATGCTCGCGTTCAACCTTCTCGGTGATGGCCTTCGCGATGCGCTGGATCCCAAGTTGAAGAACCGTTAAACCAGTCCCGTTTTAGACGTTGAAGCGGAAGAACAAAATATCGCCATCCTGAACGACGTAGTCCTTTCCCTCGAGGCGATATTTGCCGGCTTCCTTGACCGCTTGCTCGCTTTTCAGTGCGAACAGGTCTTCGCAGTTGTAGCACTCCGCCCGGATAAATCCTTTTTCGAAATCCGAGTGGATGATGCCGGCCGCTTGCGGCGCTTTCGTTCCGCGTTTGATCGTCCACGCGCGCACTTCTTTTTCGCCTGCCGTGAAGTACGTCCAGAGGTCGAGAAGCTTGTAAGCTTCGACGATGAGGCGGTTGAGGCCCGGCTCTTCCGCGCCGATGCTGGCGAGGAACTCCGCTTGTTCCTCTTTCGGAAGTTGCGCGATTTCCGCTTCCAGAGCCGAGCAGATGATGACGTAACGGTTACCTTCGGATTCCGCGAACTGGGCGACTTGCTTCGTCCACTCGTTACCGCCGGCTTGAAAATCGGCTTCGTTCACGTTGCACGCGTAGAGCACCGGCTTCGATGTGAGAAGGTGTAGATCGCGGATAATCGGAGCTTCCGCCTCTTCAAGCTGTACGGAGCGCGCCGGGCGGCCTTGCGCCAAGGCATCATGAACTTTCTTCATCGTTTCGTATTCAGCTTTGAGTTTTTTGTCGGTTCCGGTCTTAGCCGCTTTTTCGATTTTCTGAATGCGCTTATCGACGGTTTCGAAGTCGGCAAGCATGAGTTCCGTGTTGATCACCCCGATATCACGAACGGGATCGACCGACCCTGCGACGTGCACGATGTTCGGGTCGTCGAAGCAGCGGACGACGTGAACGATCGCGTCTGTTGCGCGGATGTGGCCGAGGAACTGGTTACCTAAGCCTTCGCCTTTCGAAGCGCCGGCGACAAGCCCCGCGATGTCGACGAATTCGATCGTCGTTGGAACGATGGTCTTCGGCTTAATCAGTTCGGAAATGCGGCGCAGGCGATCGTCGGGAACGGTTACCACGCCGACGTTCGGGTCGATGGTGCAGAACGGGTAGTTCGCCGCTTCTGCTTTCGCCGCCGTTAAAGCGTTAAATAACGTGGATTTTCCAACGTTGGGCAATCCGACAATGCCGACTTGCAATCCCATAGAGCGTTTCCTTTCTCAAGATTCGGCGGGGTTCTGAGCGCTTTCGTTCTTCGCGAACGGGCCACGCGTGTATTTCGTCGCCGCTTTGCTGAGCCCGTCGAGAATGATGGACTCGACGGCGTCACCTGCATGGGCGAGGAAGTCGTGCAAATGCTCCTGTTCTTCCGGAGAGAATGCTTGAAGAACGTAGGCAGCCACGTCCATGCGCGGATTGGAAGGGCGTCCCACGCCGAGTTTGATACGAATATAGTCTTGGGATCCCAGGCATTCGTTGATGCTTTTTAAGCCGTTATGGCCGCCCGGGCCCCGGTTCTTTTGGATTTTAAGAGCTCCAAATCCGATGTCGATTTCGTCATGAACAACGATCAGGTGGTCGAGCGTGATTTTATAGTAGTCGACCAACGCGCGAACCGATTCGCCAGATTTGTTCATGAAGGTTTGTGGCTTTGCGAAAAGCACGTCCTGGTCTTCGATTTTGAAGCGAGACACAAGAGCTTGGCGCTCCTCTTTCCATTTCAGTCCGCCGACGCTCACGGAATACGCATCGAGCGTCATGAAGCCGATGTTATGCCTTGTCAGGGCGTACTTCCCGCCGGGGTTTCCGAGTCCGACTACCAACCACATTTGAGTTCTCGTTTCGTCCTTTTTAACAAGAAAGGCTCCCAAGGGGGAGCCTTTCTCGAAGATAACCGGAGTTACGAAGCCGATCGTGGCGGAACCTTATTTCTTTCCGCCAGCCGGAGCAGCTGCAGCGCCTTCTGCAGGAGCCGCGCCCGGAGCGGCCGTTTCTTCTTCTTTCGGAACAGCCACAGTCGCAACCGTCAAAGTCGGGAGAGAGATGATGCGGATACCATCCGCGACTTTGAGGTCGGACACGTGGAGAGCTTGTCCCAAACCGAGGTGGCTGACCTCCACGGAGATGAATTCCGGAATATTGTTCGGCAAGACTTCGATTTCGATGTCGCGGAGCAAGTGCTCGAGCACGCCGCCTTCCGAGAGACCAGCCGGTTTGCCTTCCAAGCGAAGTTCAACGCTGACGCGAACGGGCTTAGTCATGTCTGGAGCGTAAAAGTCGACGTGAAGCGGGCGACGCGTCACCGGGTGAACTTGAATGTCACGAAGGATGACCGACATTTTGTCGAGTTTTGCGTCATCGCTTTTCAGCTTGAAGATCACCGATTCGAACTTACGGCCTTGGAAGCGCTTAATGGTGATTTCGTCCGTCAGGACATTGATCGGTTTAGTTTTCGGGCCATAGACCACGGCAGGAACGTGACCTGATTTCCGGGAAAGACGGGAATGATGTTTGCCTGCCTGGCGAAGAGAAACTGGAATTTCAAATTGTTCTGTCTGTGCCATGGTCACTTCCTCTTTATGTTCTTAGCAAAAATCTGCCATCCCCAATCGCTTCTACTTAGCGGCCTTGTTCTCAATCTCTCGAAGGTCAGTTGAAAAGCGAACTCACGGAATCATTGCCATAGATCCGACGAATCGCCTCGGCTACCAACGGAGCAACCGAAATGACTTCGATTTTCCCGCAAGCCTGAGCCGCTGCACTGAGCGGAATCGTGTCGGTCACAAGGACCTTTTCAATTCCACTTTCAGTCAAGCGACTGATGGCGGGGCCTGAGAGAACGGCATGGGTCGCAACAGCAAAGACCTTCTTTGCCCCATTTCGTAGCAGGCTGTCAACAGCTTGGGTGAGGGT
>CALBDW010000175.1 GCA_937927435.1 uncultured Bdellovibrionales bacterium | reverse complement strand
ACGGTAACACAAATTACAACCGGATCGGGTCTCACGGGAGGTCCGATTACGACGAGTGGTGTAATTTCGATTGCGACCGGAGGTGTTCAGACGACGCACTTAGCTGATGGGACCGTGACGGTGGCGAAGATTGGTAACGGCGAAGTGACCGATGTGAAGATTGCGGAAGTTTCTGACACTAAACTCAAGGGAACAATCAATGTCGTTTCGGGTAAGGTTGGTATTGGAACGTCAAATCCCGAAGCAAAGCTCGATGTCAACGGCGACATTCGGGCCACGACAGTCGTCGCGGTGAATGGGGTTAAAATCGGAGCTGATGTGACGATTTGCAACGCTACAATTGAAGGAACCATCAGGTATAACTCGAGCGATAAGAAAATGGAATTCTGTAACGGTCAGCTTTGGATCGCCGTAGGCAAGAAGAGTGTCCTGTGTCCCGACGGTTACATTCCTGTTCCGGGGAATCCTGAGTACAATACATCCGACTTCTGTGTCGCCAAGTATGAGATGAAGAATGTCGGAGGAATTGCGAAGTCACAATCGGCCGGGACCCCTTGGGGGAATCTGACCCGGGATGAGGCGCGCGCTCAGTGCCAGAACCTCGGGCCCGGACATATGCTGATTACCAATAATCAATGGCAGACGATTGCTCGAAGCATTGAGCAGGTTGCGATGAACTGGTCCCTCGGGGCCGTCGGTCAGGGAGTTCTTAATAGAGGACATACAGATAACGCGGGCGGCGCCTTAGAGGCCAGCGATGATGACGACGACGGCTGTTACGACACCGGGCAAGAGTGCTCCGGCACACAGTGGCATAGTCAGCGAAGAACGCATGTGCTCTCAAACGGCGAAGTGATCTGGGACCTAGGGGGTAATGTTCGTGAGTGGATTTATGATGACCTGACTGATCTTAACTTCGTTGAAACGATTCCCACAGATTGGCATGACTATGATGATCTCAGCGAAACCGCCCGAAAGTTGTTCGGCCCATCTGATTCTGCCTGGACCACGGCAAACGGTACTGGACAGCTCTTTGGAGGGCCCGGGGTGGTTATCAATCGAGGCGGCTATTGGAATGGCGGTGCGAGCTCAGGGATCTATCGGACGTTTTTAAATGATACCTTGACGGGTAAGAGCTCGAACATCGGCTTCCGTTGCACGTTCGTTCCGTAAGCTGTTTAGCTTTCGTAACAAATATTCGCTCCTCCGTTTATAAACCGCAATTGTTCATATTCAGGCTGACACGGACCGTCCCGGGTTTTTATCTACCATCGCGCCGAAGGTTTCGAGTGGCTCGGCGAGGGGTGGGACGATGAAGAAATGGATCTTGCTTTCAATGGCTCTTCTGATCGCGAATAAGGTCCAGGCGGTCAAACGGGTCGAGTTATGCCATATGGAACCGGTGATTCGTGAAATCGCAGGGGAGCCTGAGCAGGAGCTTAATTGGTTGCGGTCCTATCTTAAAGACAAGCAGATCATTTTCGTGAGCGGCTACCTCGGCTGTACACGAAGCGAGTTTCGAGACAGCATGGCGGTGATCGAGCGCATTGATCCGGACGTTCCCGTGAATCGCATTTGCCCGCCGTCGGAACGGTCGGTCGAAAACAACGTCGAGTACGTGCGGAGACAAATCCGCCTGATTGCGGCCCATAATCCGAATCGGAACATTGTTTTGATCGGGCAGAGTAAGGGCGGCGTGGAGATCGTGCAAACGTTGGCCGTTTATCCGGAGCTCATGAGGCCGAATGAAAGGCGCGGTTATCATGTGGCGGGGGTCGTAACCATTTCGGCTCCGTTCGGCGGCTCCGCGATCGCCGATCTTTTGCTGGGCGAGAATCCGCTGCTAACGGAACAATGGGAAGAATTCGCGATCGTCAATAAGATTCCCGATAACGGTCTTGTGAGATTGATCACGCGCATCTTCATCGGTGCGACGTTTGATGGATTCGAATCGCTCACGACCGTACGGTCTGAAGAACGGAAGCGTCGGACTCTCGATAAACTCGATGCGCGGACGCGCAGGCTTTTGAACCAACGGGTGTATTACGTCACCAGCCGCCGGTATCATGATCGCGACGGAGATCTGCCGGTCGTCGTGAGGCCGATCGCGAAGTTCTTGAGTTTCCTCGATCCAGACAACGATGGATTGGTCTTTGAGAGAAACCAACGGTGGAACGATTTCGGAACGCACCTTCTTGAGATCGAGGGGGCGAGCCATTTCAGCTTGGTCGAGGTCTATAGTGAGCCGTGCTGCCGTCGCGAGTTTACGCGGCTTCTGTTTCTGGAACTCGCCCGCCGTGAGCGGCGGAACTAGTGCGCAAGTTCTTGAATGAGGACGTAGGGCTGTACGATCGCGAAGCGGAAGAGCCGGCGGGGCACCTTATCCCAGATTTCTATTTGTGCCGGTGTCGGCCTCGCGATCGCGCCCTGGTCGATCCAACGGCTGACCGCTTCGACGTCGTTGTCGATCACTTTCTGCGCGACGTCGGCCAAATTCTGGTCGCCATGAATCACGAAAACCGCCGCGCGCTCCGCGTGAGGTTTTATATCCGCCCAGGAAGCGGTGAGAATTTCAAGCTGAGGCGCCGCGGTTGAGTCGTCCATTCAGAGCTTCAGGTCGTCACGTTTGTAAACGATTTTGGAGATATGGCCCCATTCCAGCGCCGCTTCCGCGGACATCCAGTTGTCGCGGTCCAATGCTTTTTTTACTTCGTCGGGGCTTCGTCCGCATTCTTCGCAATAGAGGCGGATGATGCGGTCTTTGGTTTCGAGCAGGTCTTTCGCGTGAATCTCGATATCCGAAACCGAGCCGCTGATCCCGGAAATCGACGGCTGGTGAATCAGGATCTTGGCGTTCGGGAATGCGAAACGATGTTCCTTCTTCGCCGCAAGCGAGATGATCGAACCCATGCTCGCGGCAAGACCCGTGACGACTGTGACGACCGGCGGGCGAATGAAGCGCGCGCAGTCGAAAATCGCAAAGCCCGAGTGAACTTCTCCACCGGGGCTATTGATGAAGAGATAGATCGGGTCTTTGTCATTGTGTCGTTCCATCGCCAGAAGTTTCGAGTTCACGACGTGAGCCAATCTGGCGTCGACCGGCGAAGAGATCAGAATAATGCGGGCATCGAAGAGTTCCTTTTCGACTTGCAGAGTGGGTGAGGGTTTTTCCGCCTGATCTTTTCCATTCTCGTTTTCATTCTCGTTGTAGCGCTCAGCGTTGAAAATATGATCCACCTGGCTCCTCCTTAAGGGATCATCAGCCCGAAATTATTTCAGCGTCTGGTCGTGTGAGCACGAGTCCTGGCTTCAATGATGACAGCGATGGGTCATCACGTCCACTCCGCAGTTTATCTCCTGGCCAAATGCCGAAATTAAGATGCTCTTGAGACCAGTTTAGGCGAATCAGAGGAGACGGTTTATGTCTTCGGTTTGCGGAGCGTCAGAGACTAGCAATTGGTAGTGATACCACTTGGGTTTGTGCCTTTTGTACTCATCGCTTGGCGTGCGTCTCGAGATGCAGTAGGACAAGTGCGGTTTAGAGTCCCATCCATAAACCAGAAACGGAGAAACCTATGCGAACGAGAGTCCCACGTCTCGTTGCGATTGCACTGGTTCCTACTCTTTCGTTCGTCCTCTTTGCTTGCGATCGGACGCCGACGATTCAGTTGAAAACCGATACTCCGCAAACGCCGACTACCACGTTGCCGAAGCCGGGCGGCGGGATCGATCCCTCAGGAAACGAGGGTGCACCTGCGATAACCGGATATCGTATTTTCTGTGAGAGCTCGGATAAAGATGACTCGGTTATTGAAAGCGGACGTCTTGGCGCTGCTTCGAGCGTCTTGAGAGTTCAACTCCCGGTTTTTGATTCGGGAAAACTCGTCGTCGGCATTCGCAACTTAGTTCCTCTTGAAAACGTCCGGCTTTTCCGGGCCCGGTTCCTTTTTGAGGGAGAACCCCTGCAAGAGGGGTACGGGAGATCCGCACGGAAAATTTATCTGAGCCAGATCGATGTGGCCGGGCGCGAGGGACACGCGACTGTCCTGGGGCAGACGGTCGCTCCCGACAAAGGGGCGGCGAATCTCGCCAAACGTTTGAACCTGAAATTGCGGAATTACGGTGTTTCTTCGCTGGGGAACTGGCTCATCGTTCCGAACGGACAAAAACTCGCCCTGTACCGTGCGGGCGACGCAAGCCTTGCGGGCGCCCTTGAGTTTCCCGCGAATCAAACGTTTTTCCCGTCACTTGACGAACACTCGGGTATTCTCTCGCTCCTCCGGTTTGAAAAGGACCGCTTTGTAAACGTTCTTGTGAGGCTCGCACTTAATTCCTCCCGGCCGGAGCAGATCGTGGAAACTCTCGAAGCACCGCTGCCTCCGTCGGGTTGGACGGCGATGCCGGCTGAATTCATCGCCCAACGAGCGAAGTTTGCATGGACGGAGCGTCCGCTCGAGCAGCCGGAGACCATGTTTGCGGTGGTTCAGCTGAGGCCGGGCGAAGAAGCGCTCCGCGCGGTTTATGATCCGGTGGCTCCCGGATCCGTGCGGATCCCGCTATCAACCGCTTTTGTGACGTTGGGTGATGATGAGATCGGCATTGTTTGGGCATTCGAGCACCAGAATTCCGAGGGCGACGGAGGGGGTGTCATGCTGAATGCGCCGACCAACGTTTTCGGCGTCGCCCTCGCTCAGTGGCCTTATCCGTTCTTTGGAACTATCGCCCGTCAGCTCGTTTCGAGCCGGGATCATGAGAAATGGATCGGCATTTGGGCATTTTCGGAAGAGCAGCACCTCGTGTTTAGGCCCGAGGGTGCTTTGGTGCAAAACGGTGCTGGAAACTGCCGTTCGCCTGTTTTGGTTCCTGAGGAGTGAGGATTGAAATGATGACGTATGCCCGCATTGTTTTTGTTCTTGCTGCATTGTTGGTTATGCCCGGAGCGGGTTTCGCGAGCGAGGAAAAGGACGACTATCCGTATCTGGACTTCGGGGCACTAAGCTCGAAAGCTCCGTCTCCAAAAGGCGAGGCGAAAAGCACGGGGAAAGCGTCCGGTAAAAAGGGCGTGAAGGAAGAACTTCCAACGTGGCAACAGGCGTTTAAAGAGCTTGCCATCGCGCCCGAAGATCAAAGCGAGGAAATAAAGGCGACTCCGGCGACGGTCATCACGAACGTCGAGGCGGTGAAATCGCCCGTTCCGCCTCCTTCTTTCGCAATCGACTTCGCTCTTGAGCCGTATCGCCCGAGCGGGCGCCTGAAGCTCGCCGGTTACGTGCCTTACGAGCTTGACTCATTGGGAACGCGGCCGATGCCTTCACTTGCGTTCCGCTGGGTGCCCTTCAATGTAGAAACGGAGAACTGGTTTGCATCGTTCGGTCTCTCCGTTGCGGGCGCGTTCACCCAATACGCCGTAGATTTAAGATCACCGACGGGCGAACGCCTGCGTGACACGAGGCTTTCGGCGCTCCGATGGCAGGGCGGCCTTGTCGGGACATTAAGGGCGTCGGCCGATTCGCCGTGGGGTGTGCGCGCCGAAGGGGGCGTGGGAGAGTTGAACCTCGTCCAGTCTTCCGCCGTGTCTATCGCGAACCACTCGGCGAAAGTGACGTTCGCTTCACTCGGGATTTACGGCGAAAGGCGGATTTGGTCGCGTCTTTCGGCATTTGCCGGCTTGGACTATCGGATTCCGGTCGGATCGACTCCGACGGAAATCGAAGTTTCATCGTCAAACTTTAAACTGGGAATTTCCGGAGACTTCAATTGATCCGCTTACTGTACATTTTGATCGCGCTTCCGGTTTCAGCCTCGGCCGCGCTTAAACTCACTCCGCAGGACGTGGCCGATCTCGTTTTGTCGAAGAGCCGTCGGGCCCAGATCGAGGAACTGACGGCTCAGAAGTCCTACCTCGTATTGCAAAACGCTCTCGGCGTGTACGATCTCAAGTTCACGTTCATGCCTTCGTACGAATTAAACGAGGCGGAGAACTTGCAACTCATGGGCAACATTCGGGAGCGGACGCAGACGATTTACGGTTCGCTGTCCAAGCAGCTGCCGACCGGGACAAACCTCGCGCTTGAGTTCACCAATATCCAACAAACGGCCGTTTTGCGCCCGGGCAGTCCGGGTTCGCCGCAAATCACGCTGAATTCAGCGCAATTAGCCGTCCGCCAATCGCTTTGGCAAAACGCGTTCGGTTATGCCGACCGGCTCGGTGAGGAAATCGGGCGGCGCACGGTCGAAACGGCTCTTGAGACCCGCGATCAAAACCTGCAAGGCGTTCTTCTCGATGCTTTGAGATTGTATTGGAACGTGTACGTTGCCGAACGCCAACTGAAAGACAATATCGCCGCTCGTGAAAAGTACGAACTTCTGATCCAGACCGTGCGGCGGAAAGCCGGCTTCAACCTGCAGGCGCCCGGCGAGTTACCACGTTTGCAATCGGAGCTCGAAGGCGTCGAACAACGGATCAAGAAAGCATCTGCGACTTACCTGAACCTTCTTCAGGATCTTCTGACGATGCTCCAACTTGAAACGGGCGAGCCGGTTGAACTCGCGGCTCCGATGGAAATTCCTCCGGTTCCTAAACTGACGGCGAAAGAACTCGAAAGCCTGAGATCGGTGCAAATCGCGGAGAAGAAGCTCGAGAATGCCCGCAAGGCGTTATCACAGACAAAAAGCCGGAACCATCCGAGGCTCGATTTAGTTTTGAAAGCGAAATCCACGGGTGTCGACAGCGAGAACGGGACAAGCTTCGCTGAGATGCAGGCCGTGACGAAGCCATACTACTATGTGGGGCTCCACTTCGAGACGCCGTTTTGGGGCTCAGACAGAAAGCGCGGGGAACTGGCTGACGCCGAAGTGAATTTGCGCTTGGCTGAAGTCGAGTACCAGATGAAGAAGGAAGAGGCCCGCAACAGGCTTTTAAGCGCGGAAAGAAACGTCGCCAGCCTCTATGCCGTCGCGAAGTCGGCGGTCGAAGCCGTGCAACAGCGTGAGCGGGTCGTGCGTGATATGGACCGCGCCTACAATCAAGGACGGCAATCTCTTGTTGAGCTCATTCGAGCTTATAACGAACTTTTCGCTGCGCAACAGGAGCGTGCGGACGCCATCGGCAAGTACCACATCGCTTTAAACGAACTTGCGGCCGCACGTGACGAATTGGTCGCGGCGCCTTCATCTCAAAAAGAACGGTGAGTCGATGAATCTTGCGGAACTTTCGATACGCAGACCGATTTTCATCTCCTGTATCGTGATTCTCATGCTCGTGGTCGGCTACATTTCCTTGCGTAGCCTTCCCGTTGATCTTTATCCGGATGTCACTTTGCCAGTTGTCGTGGTGACGACGCGGTATGAGGGCGCGGGTCCGGAGGAGATTGAAACGCAGATTTCAAAGCCGATCGAAGACGAACTATCATCGGTTGCGGGCCTGAGTTCTCTGCGATCGATCAATAATGAAGGTTCAAGTATCGTCGTCGCCGAGTTTAAGCTCGAAGTCGATATCAAATATGCCGAACAGCAAGTGCGTGACCGCGTGGCGCTGGCGAAAAGAAAGTTCCCCGACGGTTTCACCGAGCCCGTCATTCAAACGGTGGACCCATCAGATTCGCCGATTCTCACGTTTTCGCTGACGGCGGATCTGCCCGACGGTGAACTCTACGATGTGGCCAACGAGGTCGTGAAACCACGGCTGAGTCAGGTGAACCAAGTCGGTAAGATCGAAATCGTGGGCGGCCGGCGGCGTGAAATTCAAGTCCAGCTCGACCGCGAGCGCCTGCGTGAGTATCAAATTTCGGCGACTCAAGTTGCCAGTCAAATCGGCTCGGCCGGCAAAAATGTTCCGGTCGGAAAAATCGATCGCGGATCCCAAGAGGCGGTTTTCCGATCGGTCGGTGAATATCGCACTCTCGACATGATTCGGCAGACGATCGTGCGCTTTACCGGAAACGAAAGCCCGATCGTCGTAGGGCAACTCGGAAAAGTCGTCGATACCTTGGCGGACGAAACCTCCCGCGCGTTCGTGAACGGCAAGAAAGCGGTCTTCATCAACGTCTACCGGCAAAGCAAGGCGAACACGATTCGAGTGGTCGATGACCTGGTCAAGGCGAGAGAGTCGATCAATGAAATGCTCAAGACCATGAAGGGCGAACCGAACCTCATGGTCGTGAACGACGGTTCGAAGAATATCCGCGCGAACGTCTACGACGTGAATGAAGCGATCGTGATCGGTATCATTCTCACGGTCGTCGTGGTCTATTTCTTCCTCGGCAGCGCGCGCTCGACGATCATCACAGGTATGGCGCTTCCGAACTCGCTGCTTGGCGCCTTTATCCTCATGCTGGTCGCGGGATTCTCGATCAACCTCATGACACTGCTTTCGCTCTCGCTCGCTGTCGGTCTTTTGATCGATGACGCCATCGTGGTGCGCGAGAATATCTTCCGTCACATGGAGATGGGGAAAAATCCGCACGAAGCTTCTTTGGTCGGTACCCGCGAAGTCGCCATGGCGGTCGTCGCGACGACGTTCGCTATTCTCGCAGTCTTCGTGCCGATCGGCTTCTTGAGGGGCGTGGTCGGACAATTCCTGAAAGAGTTCGCGCTCACGATCTGTTTCGCCATGCTTATCTCGCTTTTTGACGCCCTGACGATTGCGCCGATGATGTCGGCGTATTTCGCTGATAAAGGCGGCCACCACGTCGATGAGGGAGGCAAGCTTTCCCGTCTCAGTCGGCTGAACCGTTATCTTTTGAAGTCGTTTGACCGCTTCCAAACGTTCCTCGAAGACGTTTACGAAGCGTTCCTGAAGATCGTCATCCGCCGGCCGTTTGCGGTGATCGTGGCCAACGTTTTGATCTTCATCGGCAGCCTGTACCTCGCGAAGTTCATTCCGAAGACCTTCATTCCGGTGCAGGATAACGGCGAAGCCTCGATCAATATCGACCTTCCGCCGGGAACTTCTCTTGAGGCGATGTCGACGCTGGGCCAGGAAATCGACGATATGGTGCGCGCGATGCCGGAGGTGGAAAGAACGCTTCTCATGGTCGGCACGGAAGGCGGGGAGGCCAACCGCGCCACGATTTTTGTGACATTGGTGCCATCCAAAGATCGTTCCGTGAACACCTCGCAGTTTAAGGACATTTTGCGTGAAAAGCTGAAGCCCTATGCCTATGCGAATCCCCAGGTCGGTGACAGTTTCGGCATGGCGAGCCGGGGCGCTTCGAGCCGACCCTTCAACGTGAACATCGTGGGCTCGGATCTGAAGCAGATCGAGGAGGTTTCGAACAAACTTCTCGAGAAGCTGAAAACGCATCCTTCCTTGCGGGACGTCGATACGAGCCACCGTCCGGGTAAACCGGAACTGCAGGTGGCCTTGAACCGCGAAAGGGCACGGCTCGCGGGCGTTCAGGCGGGTCTGCTCGGTCAAGAGCTGCGTGCGCAAATCCAAGGTGTGACGCCCGCGGTTTTCCGCGAACAAGACCGTGAATACGACGTTCGTGTCCGATTGCTCGACGAACAGCGCGATTTGAACAAGTACTTCCGTGAGACGATGATTCCCAACATCAACGGAAGCCTTGTGCCTCTGGCGGCTGTCGCCCGGCCCGTGGATGCGATCGGGCCTGCGACCATTCTGCGTGCGGACCGCAACCGCTATATTCAGATTTCGGCCGATGTCGCGGCTGACGGGCCGGGGATCGGAGCGGCGATTGAATATATCCGCAAGGTTTTTGACACGGACATTCCGCTTCCACCGGGCGTGACGTACACGTTCGAAGGGCATGCGAAGAACTTTGGCGAGCTCATGCTGAACATGGTGATCGCGATGGGGCTCGGAATCATGTTCATCTATCTCGTACTCTCGTCGCTTTACGAGTCGTTCATTACACCGTTCGCGATCATGACGGTGTTTCCGCTCGCGATTTGCGGTGCTTTCATCGCCCTTTTCATCACCGGCCAGTCGCTGGACATCTTCTCGATGATCGGCTGCGTGATGCTTTTGGGTCTGGCGACGAAGAACTCGATTCTCCTTGTCGATTACGCGAACCAGCGGCTTCAGGACGGCTTAAGCCGTGAGGACGCGATTCGCGAAGCTGGGCGGACGCGTCTGCGGCCGATTTTGATGACGAGTTTCGCGCTGATCGCCGGTATGATTCCTGTGGCGATAGGTCTCAACGAAGCGTCGAAGCAGCGGGTTTCCCTCGGTATCGCCGTGATCGGCGGAACGATCAGCTCGACGCTTTTGACTCTCGTTGTGGTCCCTGCGACTTATTCTTACTTTGACCGTCTGCGTGTCTTCGTGAGTCGGATCTTCTTCACTTACATCGGAACGAAAGTCTCGCATGAGTCGGGTGCGTCGGGAGCGTCCGCTCACGGTGCTTCGGGCCCCGCTCCCATGCCGGCGGCGCAAGGAGCTCCGGCTGCCGGAGCGCCCCGCGAAGACTAGGGGATTCATTTGGTCGAACGTGCCGGTGGATTCGCATCGCCGGCACGTCTGTTGTCTCAGATCAAAACGACGTTTCAGTAATACACCCACTCCGTGCGGTCGATCTCGATTTAAGACGCAGGCGCGCCTGTCTGATAGTTAAGATTCCAGTCTAAAAAGCCGAACTTAATACCGAGCGACCGTTATTCGTTTACGAGGTTTACGTGAGGAAACTCTCGTTAGGTTTGGTTTTTATAGGGGCTCTTACGCTCGCGCCAAGCGCCGGTGCGTTTTTTGAGATCGAGGGCCTCCTTCGTGACAATAACGGGGATCCGCTTCCGGGAAGTTATTCGCTTTGGGTGGATGTCCGGCTCGCCGGTGATCCGACTTGTGTCCTGTATCGTGAAAAACATTCCAGTGTAACCGTCGACAGTAGCGGGAGCTTTGTGCTCACTGTCGGCGCAGGAAC
>CALBDW010000174.1 GCA_937927435.1 uncultured Bdellovibrionales bacterium | reverse complement strand
AAGCGTAAGTCGAGCCACATCAACCTGATCTTGGATGAAAGGTAAGAACTGTGGGACAGAAAGTTAACCCGATTGGACTCAGAGTTGGTGTTATTCGCACTTGGGATTCGCGTTGGTACGCGAAAGGCCCGCTTTATCTCGAAAACTTGCACGAAGACTTCAAATTGCGCCGCTATCTGCAAGAGAAGCTGAAGCATGCGGGCGTTTCGCGCATCGAAATGGAGCGCGCGGCGAAAAAAGTGAAGATCATCATCTCGACTGCGCGTCCGGGTGTCGTGATCGGTAAAAAAGGCGCTGGTATCGACCAGCTCAAGGTTGATGTTCAGCGTCTGACGTCGAACGAAGTCTTCATCAATATTCAAGAAGTTCGTAAGCCGGATATCGACGCTCAGCTGGTCGCCGAGAACATCGCGACGCAACTTGAGAAGCGAATTTCTTGGCGTCGTGCCCTGAAGAAGGCGATGGCAGCCGCGATCCGTGGCGGTGTCCGCGGTATCAAGGTTCAGGTTTCGGGCCGCCTTGATGGTGCTGAAATCGCACGTACGGAGGGCTACACGGAGAAGAGCGTGCCGAGACACACTCTCCGTGCCGATATCGACTATGGCTTCTCTGAAGCATTGACGGCCTACGGAATCATCGGCGTCAAAGTGTGGATCTACAAAGGCGACGTGTTGTCGCAGCGTGAAGTTGAGGAGGCCGGTCGTGTTAAGTCCTAAGCGAGTGAAATATCGCAAGCAGCATAAAGGCCGCAGGAAAGGTGTCGCTGCTCGCGGCAATACCGTCGCCTTCGGCGATTTTGGATTGCAAGCAGTCGAAGACGGTTGGTTGACGGCCCGCCAAATCGAGGCGAGCCGTATCGCGATCAGCCGGAGCGTTAAGCGGGGCGGAAAAGTTTGGGTTCGAGCGTTCCCGCATAAGCCTGTGACGAAGAAGCCGGCTGAGGTGCGGATGGGTTCCGGTAAAGGTAACCCTGAATTGTGGGTCGCTGTTGTGAAACCGGGCCAAGTGCTTTTTGAAATCAACGGCGTTACCAGAGAGCAAGCGGAAGAAGCATTCCGGTTGGCGAGCCATAAGCTGCCGATGAAAACGAAGTTTCTGGTTCGGGAGTAATTATGAAGTATGCGGATATTGCCGGCTTGGCGGAGCAAGAGCTCGTTAAACGGATTAAAGAACTGCGCAAGCAGCTCTTCGACGCGCGTATGAAAAATGCCCTCGGACAGCTGGCGAACCCGATGACGATTCGTTTCGCTCGTCGGGATATCGCTCGACTCCAAACGGCATTGAGCGCTAAGAAACTCGCAGCTAAATCCGAAGCGAATTCGGCGAAACGTACGGTTAAAACTCGCGGCAAGGCAGCGAAGTCCGCTGCGAAAGGTTGATGAGAGATGACTATGCCGGAAGCTAACAAAAAGAATACCCGTGGCCGCCGTATCGAGGTGGTCGGTGAAGTGATCAGCGATAAGATGAACAAAACGATCTCGGTTCTCATCTATCGTCTGGTCCGTCATAAGAAGTACGGAAAATTCGTGAAGCGCACTTCGGTCTTCAAGGCGCACGACGAGCACAACGTTGCGAAGATCGGCGATACCGTCCGTATCTTCCAAACGCGTCCCTTGAGCAAAACGAAGCGCTGGATGCTCGCGGAAGTGATCAAGACTGGCAACAGGACCGAGGGAGTTGAGGCATGATTCAGATGCAAACGCGTCTGCGTGTCGCAGACAATTCGGGCGCTAAAGAAGTGATGTGCATCAAGGTTTTGGGCGGAACGGGCCGTCGTTACGCGACCTTGGGTGACATCGTCGTCGTTTCGATCAAAGAAGCTTTGCCGAACTCGAAGGTCAAAAAAGGCGATGTGGCGAAAGCTGTGATTGTCCGGACGGTTCACAAAACCCGTCGCCCGGACGGAAGCTACATCCGCTTCGACGATAACTCGGCAGTTTTGATCAACAACGCGAAGGAGCCGATCGGAACCCGTATTTTCGGCCCTGTCGCGAGGGAATTGCGCGCGAAGCAGTTCGTAAAGATCGTTTCGCTCGCGCCGGAAGTTCTCTGATTGAGTTGAGTGGGAAGACTTTGAAGAAGGTGAAGTCGCCGTGAAGCACGTGAACCGGTTACAAGAAAAATATCATAAAGAAGTCGTGCCCAGCTTGGTGAAGCAATTGGGCGCTAAGAGTGCCATGCAGGTCCCGCGCATCGAGAAAGTCGTCATCAACGTTTGCTTGGGCGAAGCGACTCAAAACCCGAAGCTGGTGCAAACAGCTGCGGAAGAGTTGACTGTGATCACGGGCCAAAAAGCTGTCATCACGCATGCGAAAAAATCGATCTCGAACTTCAAGCTGCGTGAAGGTATGCCGATTGGCGCGCGGGTGACCCTCCGTCGCGAAAGAATGTGGTCGTTCCTCGACCGATTGATGAACCTCGCGCTTCCGCGCGTGCGCGACTTCCGCGGTCTTCCGAACAAAGGCTTTGACGGCCGCGGCAACTACAACTTGGGTCTGAAAGAACAAATCGTCTTCCCCGAAATCAACTACGACCGTGTCGATAAAGTGCGCGGTATGAATATCACGATTTGCACGACGGCGGAGACGGATGCGGAAGGCCGTGCGTTGTTAGAAGCACTGGGAATGCCGTTCCGTAAGTGATTTAGGGGATATAGGAGCAGGATTAAGATGGATACGATTGGCGAGTTCCTCACACGCATCAGAAACGCGGGATCTGCGAAACACGAAAAAGTGGACGTCCCGAGCTCCAACATGCGCGTCGGCATCGCGACGGTTTTGCGCGATGCGGGCTTCATCAAGTCTTTCAAAGTTGTGAAAGACGGTAAGCAAGGAATGATGCGCGTTTACTTGCGCTATGACGAAAAGGGCCGTCACGTGATCTCGAACATCAGCCGCGTGAGCAAGCCCGGCCGCCGCGTTTACGTGCGTTGTGAAGAGATCCCGAACGTTCGTTCCGGGTACGGCATTTCGATTCTGAGCACGAGCAAAGGCGTGATGAGCAATAAGGAAGCTGTTGAGAAGAAGCTCGGCGGCGAATTGATCTGCACGGTTTGGTAAGTCGGAGCCGCTTAAAGGTAGGTGGATTATGTCTAGGATTGGTAAGGCACCGGTTACAGTGGCTGATGGCGTGAAGGTCACGATCACTCCCCAGAACGAGGTGATCGTTCAAGGAGCGAAGTGGTCTCAGAAAGTCGCCATGCGTCCGGAAGTCTCGGCGAAGTTCGAAAACGGACAGATCATTCTGACTCGCCGGGATGATTCGAAAACGTCGCGCGCGTTGCACGGCCTTTACCGCGCTCTGGTTCAGAACGCCGTGACGGGCGTGACGCAAGGATTCTCGAAGTCGCTTGAATTGGTTGGTGTCGGTTATCGTGCCGCTGTCTCCGGAAAGAAGCTTGAGCTTTCGCTCGGCTACAGCCATCCGATTCACTTCGAAATTCCGGAAGGCATTGAAATCAAAGTGGATAAGCAGACCCTCATTACCGTGAGCGGCGCAAGCAAAGAGCTCGTTGGTCAAGTTGCCGCCAAGCTCCGCAGCTTCCGTCCGCCGGAGCCCTACTTGGGTAAAGGCGTGAAGTACACTGATGAGAAACTCCGCCGTAAAGAAGGTAAGTCGGCTGGTAAGTAATTGAAGTGAGGTAGGCCGTGAGAAAAAGGACGAACAAGCATAGCTCCCCGAAAGTAGTGGCGAGAGAAAAGAAAAAGTTGCGTATTCGTCGCCGCGTGAAGGGCACGGCAGAGCGTCCGCGTCTGTGCGTTTTCCGGAGTACGCGCCACATCTATGCTCAATTAATTGATGACACGAAAGGTGTGACTCTGGTTTCGGCTTCGACGCTCGACACCGAGGGCGTGAACGGGTCGAACAAAGACGCCGCGAAAGCGATTGGTGCGGAAATCGCCAAACGGGCTTTAAGCAAAAATATCAAGAATGTGGTTTTCGATCGTAACGGTTACCTCTACCATGGCCGGGTTAAAGCGCTGGCTGATGGTGCCCGTGATGCCGGTTTGAATTTCTAAGGGAGATATCGTGGAGAAGAAAGAGGCTCAAGAATTCGAAGAACGGGTGGTCGCAATCAGACGCGTGGCCAAGGTTGTTAAGGGTGGCCGCCGGTTTTCTTTCTCTGCTCTCGTCGTCGTCGGAAACCAGGCTGGTGAAGTCGGTTACGGCACGGGTAAAGCGGGTGAGGTTCCGGAAGCCATCGGTAAAGCATCGCGTGGCGCGAAGAAGAGCTTCAAAAAGATTCCTCTCGTTGACGGACGCACGATCCCACATGAGGTCGTGGGTACGTTCGGTGCCGCAAAAGTCATCATGAAGCCGGCGGCTCCCGGTACGGGCGTGATCGCAGGTGGTGCTGTTCGCGCGGTGCTTGAATCAGTTGGCGTGAAAGATATTTTGACGAAGTGTGTGGGCACTCGTAACGCCCACAATGCTGTGCGGGCGACCCTGAACGGACTGAAACAGCTCCGTAGTGAGCCTGTGAGCAAGTGAGGTCGGAAATGGCGAAGCAATTCCGTGTGAAATTGAAAAGAAGCCTGATTGGTTGCACGAAAGATCAGCGCGATACAGTTCGTTGTCTCGGTCTTCGCCGTCGTGAGCAGGAAGTTGTCGTTCCGGACAACCCTGCTATGCGTGGTCAGATCTTTAAAGTGCAGCATCTCTTGGAAGTGAAGCCGGAGTGAATCAATGAGTCTGTTAGCTAATTTGCAACCCGCGAAGGGTTCTACAGGTAGTCGGAAGAGGGTCGGTCGTGGCCGCGGTTCAGGCTTGGGTCAAACTTCGGGTAAAGGTCATAAAGGCCAAAAAGCGCGCACGGGCGGCCGCGTTCGCTGGGGCTTTGAGGGCGGTCAAACGCCTTTGATGCGCCGGTTGCCGAAGTTCGGTTTCTCGAACGTCGCATTCACGAAACGGTACGACATCTTCAATCTGAACCAACTCGAGAAATTTGGCTCGGAGATTACTCCGGAAGTTCTCGCGAATGCGGGTCTTTTGCGTTATGGCCGCGTGAAAATCCTGGCCAATGGCGAGTTGACGAAGCCCTTGACGGTTAAAGCACATAAATTCAGTGCTGCGGCAAAAGCAGCCATCGAAAAAGCTGGCGGTAAAGCTGAGGTAATTGAATAGTGGCTGCTCTAAACGGACTTGCCAAAAATACGGATCTTCGTAAGCGCATCTTGTTCAGCATCGCGATGTTGGCGGTCTACCGCCTTGGTGTGCACATTCCTGTGCCCGGGGTGGACAGCGCCACCGTCCTTCAGTTTTTCGAGAACCGTGGTGGCATTTTCGGTCTGTTTAACACGTTCACCGGTGGTGCTTTGAACCAATTCAGTATTTTCGCTCTCGGGATCATGCCCTACATCTCGAGCTCGATTATTTTCCAGTTGCTCACGGCCGTTGTGCCGTATCTCGAGCAATTGAAAAAAGAGGGCGAGCACGGCCGGAAGAAAATCACGCAGTACACCCGTTATGGGACGGTGGTCCTCGCTATCATCCAGGGCTACGCGATCAGCTCGTGGTTGATGAACTCGAACTTCGAAGGGCGTCCGCTCGTGATCGCTCCCTATGTCGGCTTCCTGCCGTTCCAGCTGATGACGATTATCACGTTGACGGCGGGGACCTGCTTCATCATGTGGCTGGGTGAGCAGATCTCCGAGCGCGGTCTCGGCGAAGGTGCTTCGCTCATCATTTTTGCGGGTATCGCGGCGGGTATTCCGTCAGGTGCCGTGAGCATGTTGAACCTGATTCAGAACGGCGAAATGAGCGGATTTGTGGGGCTCGTGATGCTGGCGATGATGGTCATCGTGATTGCGATGATTATCTTCCTTGAGGTCGGTCAGCGTCGTATTCCGATCCACTTTACGCAAAAGGGTGCTCGGATCCCGGGAACCCCTCAAGCGAGTCACCTGCCCTTGAAGATTAACCTCTCGGGCGTGATTCCGCCGATTTTTGCGAGTTCGCTGCTTCTTTTTCCGGCGACGGTGGCTCAGTTCGTCAACTCGCCGTGGATGAACCGGCTTCAGGAGTCCCTGACGCCGACGGGCGCACTCTACAATGTGCTTTTTGTCGCGTTGATCGTGTTCTTTACCTTCTTCTACACCGAGATCGTCATGAACCCGAATGAGATCGCGGACAACTTGAAGAAGGGTGGGAAGTTTATCCCGGGTATCCGGGCCGGTAAGAGTACCGCGGAATACATCCAAAAAGTGATGTCGCGTCTCAATGTCGGTGGCGCGATCTACTTGAGCGCGATTTGCGTTCTACCCGGTATTCTGATCGATAAGTTCAATACGCCGTTTTATTTCGGCGGTACGAGCTTGTTGATTTTGGTCGGTGTCGCATTGAATACGACTCAGCAAATCCAGTCGTATCTGTTGACACAAAGGTATGAAAGCTTCTTGCGTGGCGCGAAGATTCGCAGCCGGAGGATACAATATTGAACATCGTTCTCTTTGGCCCGCCGGGGGCAGGAAAAGGGACTCAGTCCGCGTTGCTCGTTGAGCGCCTGGGCATGAAGCACATTAGCACCGGGGACTTGTTCCGGGAGGCGATGAAGAATCAGACGCCGCTCGGAGTGCAAGCGAAAGCGTACGTGGACGCGGGAAAACTCGTCCCGGACGAAATTGTGATTGGAATGGTTGAGGAAGTCCTGAATGAGCTCAATGACCAGAGCTTTATTTTCGACGGATTCCCTCGTACGGTGCCACAAGCAGAAGCGCTCGAGTCGCTGATGTTAAAAGTGGGCATGAAGATTGGTCGGGCTATCTTCCTGGAAGTGCCCCGCGAATCTTTGATGCGGCGTTTGACTGGGCGGCGCGTTTGCAGTTCCTGCAGTGCCGTATACCACGTTGATAGCAAACCGCCGGCAAAAGACGGTGTTTGCGACGCGTGTGGCGGACCAGTCGTCCAGAGAAAGGATGACCAGGCCGAGGTTATTGGGACCCGTCTGGAGGCCTATGACAAAAGCACAAGCCCCCTGAAAGAGTTCTACACTCAGAAGGGGATCTTGGCAGAAGTTAACGGCCTCGGTGACACCGAAGAGGTTTACGGGCGATTGGTGGCCCAGCTTTAATTGGCTGGACTTAGAGATTAACGAGTGATAAAAAGACCGACCGTTTTATCGAGAAATCGATGACTTGCGTCGCTCAGGATCGCGAACTGCTGTGAACGGCAGGCACCTGGAGATGAGCTGGTTTTTCTAGTGAAATCAACAGGTTGTGGCCTTGGGGGCTGAGATGAAAGTAAGAGCTTCTGTGAAGCGTATTTGCAATAAGTGCAAGGTTATTAAGCGTAAAGGGGTCATTCGTGTGATTTGCGAAAACCCCAAGCATAAGCAAAGGCAGGGTTAATTCATGGCACGTATCGCCGGAGTCGATCTTCCCAAAAATAAGCGTGTTAAGGTCGCTTTGACCTATATCTACGGTATTGGACATGCCCGTGCGAAAGAGATTTGTGAGTATGCACAAATCCCGGATCAGCTTCGCACGGACGATCTGACGGATGCACAAGTCGCTAAAATCCGTGAGTGCATTGAATCGCGATACAAAGTCGAAGGTGACTTGCGCCGTGAAGTCGGCCTCGCGATTAAGCGCCTCATGGATTTAGGTTGCTATCGTGGGCTCCGTCACCGCAAGGGCTTGCCTGTTCGCGGTCAGAGCACACGTCAGAACGCTCGGACTCGCAAAGGTCCTCGTAAAACTGTCGCGAATAAGAAGAAAGCCGTCTAAGGAGTCTCATTAAATGGCTGGCAAAAAGACTGCGAAGAAAAAAGTGAGAAAAGCGGTTACCCATGGGCGGTGCTATATTCAAGCCGGCTTTGGTAACACGATTGTGACCATGACGGATCCGAGTGGCGAAGTCATCGCGTGGTCGAGCGCCGGACATCTCGGTTTTAAAGGTAGCCGCAAAGGAACCCCGTTCGCGGCTCAGGTTGCTGCGGAAGATGCGGCGAAAAAAGCCATGGAGCTGGGACTTCGTTCCGTTGATTTGTTTTTGAAGGGCCCGGGCGCTGGACGTGAGCCGGCTGTTCGCTCGTTGGCGTTGGCTGGAATTCGTATTGCGTCGATGCGTGATATTACGCCGATTCCGCATAACGGCTGCCGTCCACCGAAGCGTCGTCGTATCTAAGGGAGTGAGTTGTGAGCTGCATTCCGAAAAGTGTTTGCAAATTCTGCCGTCGCGAAAACATGAAGCTCTTCCTCAAGGGAGATCGGTGCTATTCGGACAAGTGCTCATTTGAGCGCCGTCCGTATCCCCCGGGGCAGCATGGTCAATCGCGCTTGAAGTTCAGTGAATTCGCGCTTCAATTGCGTGAAAAGCAAAAGACGAAGCGTTACTACGGTGTCTACGAGAAGCAATTCCGTAAGTACTTCGAAGAAGCCGATCGTCGTAAAGGCGTTACGGGTACAGAGCTTCTCGTCCTCCTCGAGACCCGTTTGGACAACGTCGTTTACAGCTTGGGCTTTGCTTCAAGCCGTCGTGAAGCACGTCATCTGGTGCGTCATAACCACTTCACTGTGAACGGCAAGAAGAACAACATTCCGAGCTACCTCGTCCAAAAAGGCGATGTGATCGAAGTGCGTGAAGGCAGCCGCCAGATGAACAAAGTCCTGGCTGCTATCGAATCTGCGAAGCGTCGTGAGATCCCGTCTTGGTTGGAGGCTGACCACGCGGCATTTAAAGGTGTTGTCAAGGACATGCCGACCAGAGAGAATGTGACTCTTCCGGTCGAAGAGAACATGATCGTGGAGTACTACTCGCGTTGATCTTAGACGCCGTTGCGGCGTGAAGGGGCAACGGCGCGCGCGGGTTTTGAAGGTGGCATGACGACAACAGAGTGTTGGTTTGGGGGAAAAGGCTTATGCAAGAGCACTATTACAAATTCTGGCGCGATCTGATTAAGCCGAAGGCTTTTGAAGTCGATCGCGAAACACTCCGCGATGACTACGGAAAGTTCATCGTCCGCCCGCTTGAGCGCGGCTACGGAGTGACGCTCGGGAACTCGCTGCGTCGGATCCTCTTGAGCTCGATGATGGGTTCGGCCGTTACGGGTGTGAAGTTTGACGGTGTTCTGCATGAGTTCTCGACCATTCCCGACGTGATGGAGGATGTCACCGACATCATCCTGAACCTCAAGCAGGTTCGCTTTAAGCAGTACTCTCCCGAGACCCAGACGCTCCGGATTTCGAAAACGGGTCCGGGTGCCGTCACGGCTCGTGATATTCAGACGACGGACAAAGTCGAAGTGCTCAACCCTGACCAGCACATCGCAACTTTGGGGGCGAACGCCAACTTCAACGCCGAACTGTTGGTGAGCTTCGGCCGTGGTTATGTTCCGGCTGACGAGAACCCCCAACAGCTTCCGGTTGGCTTTATCGGCGTCGACGCGGTTTACAGCCCGATTCGTCGCGTGAACTATCACGTTTCGACGGCTCGGGTCGGTCAGAAAACCGACTACGACGCTTTGACGCTCGAAGTTTGGACGGATGGCAGCTTGAAGCCTGAAGAAGCGATCGCCCTCAGCTCGAAGATCTTGAAAGAGCAACTTCAGATCTTCCTCACGTTCGACGAAAGCATCGAGCCGGCTGAGGAGAAAGAAGAAGCGAAGGCTCCGCAACTCAACGAGAATCTCTTCCGTTCGGTTGACGATCTTGAGCTTTCGGTCCGTAGCGCGAACTGCTTGAAGAACGCCAATATCCGTTACATCGGTGAGTTGGTTGCGAAGACAGAAGCGGAAATGCTCAAGACCAAAAACTTCGGCCGCAAGTCTCTCAACGAGATCAAAGAGATTCTTGCGGAAATGGGCTTGAGCCTCGGTATGAAGATCGAGGGTTGGCCGCCGCCGGGATGGGACCCGAACGCACCGAATCCTCGGAAGGATGCATAAGGCTTAATGTGGATGGTGGGGCCGGTGAGTTGAGCGCCGGCTGGTAAGTAGAGAGTTGACGTATGAGACACAGAGCGAGAACTAAGACACTTGGACTCAGAAGCGGGCCCCGGAAGGCTTTGATTCGTGGATTGGTGACGTCTCTTGTAAAACACGGACGTATCAAGACGACCTTGGCCAAAGCTAAAGAGTTGCGTCGTCACGTGGAAAAAGCTGTGACGCTCGGTAAGAAGCAAGACCTGCATGCTCAGCGCTTGCTCTTGGCTCGCTATCCGAACAAGGAGACCGTGGCGACGATTATGAACGATCTCGCTCCCCGGTTTAAGGACCGCAACGGCGGGTATACTCGTATCCTGAAGCTTGGGGCTCGTCCGGGCGACAACGCCGAAATGGCATTTATTGAGTTCGTCGACTACACGCCGAAAGCGCCGGTCGAAGTTGACGCAAAAGAGACTGCAAAACTCAAGAAAGCAGCTGTGCGCGCGGCTCTCCAGAAGAAGAAGCACATCCGCAAGCTTCAAGAGGCCGCTCGCCGGGTTCAACGGCAGTAAGCGTTCGGTTTTCGAACAAGATTACGAAGGCCTGCGGCTCCCGTCGCGGGCCTTTTTGTTTTGTTCGCACGGAGCTGTTATTGTCGTGGCGTTTGAGAGGAGACACGAATGAACGCTTATCTCAAAGGCGCGATCGGAGCTTTCGTGATCGCGGCAGGGCTTTACGCCTGGTATCGCATGAACGAAGCCAAGCTGCCTGCTAACCAATCGCCGGCAGAGTTTAAGACGATCAAGCAAATGGAAACCGAGGGGGTTCCGGATTTCGAGTTGGAACGAATGAATGGAACCAAGCTCCGGCTTTCGGACCTGAAGGGGAAGCTTCTGATCGTCAATTTTTGGGCGTCGTGGTGCGATCCTTGCGTTGAGGAGTTTCCGGCCATGGTGAAGCTTGCCCAGAAGATGCAGGGCGACCTCGTCATCGTGGCGGTTTCGACGGATGAAAACCGGGCCGATATTGAGCCCTTTTTAAAGGCCTTTTCCGTGCCCGAGAAAGGCTTTGAGGTCGTCTGGGATAAGGACCACAAGGTCATGGAAATGTACGGCGTAAAGAAGATTCCAGAGAGTTTTATCGTCGGTACCGATTTCCGTCTTGCGCGGAAGATCGTCGGGATTGAAAATTGGGATTCCGATAACGCGATTGCGTTCTTTCGTGCGCTGAAGGCGGGGCTCTCGCAGTAAAATGGAGTAGCAAGTGGACAAAAACGTTATTTCGCTCGATCGCGCCCATCTGAAAAAATCGGCTCTGACTGAGGTTGAAGGCCTCCTTAAGAAGCTTGAGCGGTTAGAAAGTTCAATCGAAACGTTTTATGAGACCGATCTAAAGCTCTTCGAGGAATGGTATGAGCGCACCTTCCAGAGACGGTTGAAAGCCATCAGAGAACTGCAAGAGAAATATCAAAGGTTTAGCCAAATTTATAACTGGATCGTGGCGATAGCGGAGGAGCGTAACCTCAGCATCCCGGAAGCTTACAAGGTCTATCAAGAGGAGGAGAAAAGGTATAAGAACGGCTCGCCTGATGAGAGACGGCTCATTGAAGAAGAACGGGCGCGGCGTGATGAACTCGACCTTCTTTCCGGCCTTGAATTTGATGATGAGCGAGAGGAATCGCTTCCTCTCAGAACTGAAGAAGAAGAGGAGAGCTTCCTTAAAATTTCCCAATTATCCGACGCAGAACTGCGCGAGATCCTCAAGGATGAGTTAGGGGGGACTCTTCTCCTCACTGAGGTGGGGGAGCTTGTGCGCGCCCCTAAAGACTACGAAGTGTTTCTCCGTATTTGGGATCTCGCTCCCGATAAATTGCAAAAGGAATTCAGAAAGTTTTTTGCAAAGCATAACAGCGAGCTTTCTTTGGATACCATATTGGAAACAATGCGGTCGGAGCTTGCAGATTGGCGGGAGTTGGAGGCGGAGGAGGACGCGGAAGAGGAATTGGTGCCGGACCAGAAAGAGCTCGAAGCTCGGGAGAAGCTCGCCGCCTTGAAAGCTCGCGATCTCAACTCGCTTTCGCTTGTGGAGCTCCGTGAAAGCCAGGCTTTGCTGGAAGAAGAGATCCGGCACGTGGAAGAGTTCATCGAGGAGTTGAAAGAATCCCCTGCGTGGGGGTTTTCGCACAAGCGGAACTACAAAGCTTTGAAAGAAGAGATCGAGCTTGATTTGGACTGGGAGTACTGGGAACTCCTCGGGCAGTGCGGCGCTTTGAGTAGCCAGCTCGATATGCTGGAGTCCGAAGCTAAAACGATGGAAAAACCTCGGAAAAAGCGCCGCACCCGTTCCACTCGTTCGCGAGCGTCCAAGGTGCGGCAAACCGAGGCTGAGGCTTAGAATCCGAGTCTCTTCTTAAGATCGTCGATTGCTTTCTTTCCCTCTTGCTCGAGGGCTTTCTTTTGGTTCGCGATCGCCTCGTTTTTGGCCTTTTCGATATCGTTCTTGATTTTGTTCACCTCGGCTTCTTTCGTCTTCAGAAGCGAGTCGATTTGCGACCGCACTTTGTTGAACTCGGCCGTGAGCTTTTCTTTTTCTTTGCCGATCCGTTCGTTTACGAAGCTTTCAAACTTCGCGCGGGCCTCGTTGATCTTGGCCTTGATTTGCTTGTCAAAGGCGGCGGCGAGATCGCGCCCGAGGCTTGAATCGATGTCGAAGCCGAGGCTTGACCAAGTTCCGCTGACCGACGCGTTGAGAGTGACCCGGCGAATATCATTCAAAGCGCCTCGTAAGATATCGGCTAAAATCGGCTCTTTGGCCTCGGAAACGAGGAAGCCTCCAGCGGCACCCGCGGCAGAACCTTCGCTCGTGGCCGGCTTGTTTTGAGCGCGTTGGAAAACGTTTGCGGTTGAGATCTTGATTCCGTCTCCACTGAGTTCCGCGTTGAAGTTTATGGTGCCGATCGCGTTTGCAAGCAGGACCTTCACTTCCGGAGAGTCGACGAGAACGCGATCCAAAATAGGATAGCTTGCGACTTTGATTTCAGCCTTTTCAACGGGCTTTTCTGTCACGTGATCGATCG
>CALBDW010000173.1 GCA_937927435.1 uncultured Bdellovibrionales bacterium | reverse complement strand
TGTCGACGTAATTCAAGAACGGTTTGTCCTTCACATTTATGAAGAATTGGGAAGTCGCACTGTCGACGACCATCGTGCGCGCCATCGCGATCGTGCCACGCTCGTTTTTCAGCCCGTTCGTCGCTTCATTTTTAATAGGGGCACGGGTCGGTTTATGGACCATGTCTTCTGTGAAACCGCCGCCCTGAATCATGAAGCCGTCAATGACGCGGTGAAAAATCGTACCTGCATAAAAACCGTCATCGACGTATTGCAGAAAGTTCTTGACGGTTTCAGGGGCTTTATCCGCGTAGAGCTCGATTTCAATTGAGCCCATGCTGGTTTCCATCACGACGATTGGATTCTGATTCATCTTCTTTGCTCCTTCTTTGGGTTTCGCGTCTGTCGATGCTTCGGAGCCGCTTTTCTTGGAGTCGTTCGCGGCCCAAGCGGACTCTGACGCCGAACCAAGCGCGAGGAGCGCTGAAAAGAAGGTGAAAAGCGCAAAGAAAGACGTACGGCGCAAAAAAACATCGGCGTTCAGCATATGTTGACTCCTTATGGGATGGGCATAAGTTGTCTAATTAAGAGCATGAACGCAACCAAATTTGCGTTCTGTTAAGAGTGTTTCCGGGCTCGAAGGGGGAAAGATGGCAGGAATCCATCCGAATTTCTATCAGTCAGGTCCCGAATTGCCGAAGGTCAAGGGCGGAACATTTTCGGTGGACCCGATTCTTCCGGCCTATTTAAGGTACAGGCTTCCTTCGAGCGTGGCAGATGCGATCTGGGCCGATCTCGAGAGGTTCGGCGAGCGTTGCATGGAAGAGTGTCAAAAACTCGCCGATGAGGCCGAGGCGATGCCGCCGCGGCATGTTCCGTTCGATCCGTGGGGTCGTCGTATCGATCATATCGAAGTTTCCGATGCTTGGAAAAAGTTGCATCGGATTTCCGCCGAAGAAGGATTGATCGCGATCGGCTATGAACGCGCACAAGGCGAATATTCGCGTCTCTACCAGTTCAGCAAGATTTATTTATTTCATCCGTCGTCGGCATTTTATACTTGTCCTCTTGCGATGACCGACGGTGCGGCCCGTGTGATCGAGCTTTGCGGAACACCCGAAATGAAAGAACGCGCGTTTCGGCATCTCACGCACCGTGATCCCGAGCGGTTTTGGACTTCGGGGCAATGGATGACTGAGAGAACGGGCGGTTCGGATGTCTCGAGCACGTCGACGATCGCGCGTCCATCCGGCTCGGGTTACCTGCTTTACGGCGACAAATGGTTTACATCGGCTACGACCTCGGAAATGGCACTCGCTCTCGGAAAAGTCGAGGGCGCGACGGACCGCCGTGAAGGGTTGAGTTTGTTTTACCTTGAGCTGCGCGATCAAGATGGGCGTCTGAATAAAATCCGTATCAACCGTTTGAAAGATAAACTAGGTACGAAGGCGCTTCCGACGGCCGAGCTGACGCTTGAGGGGGTTCCGGCCGTGCTCTTGGGTGGAGTCGGCGAGGGTGTGAAACGCGTGGCGACCATGTTGAATATCACGCGGGTTTACAATTCGGTCACGGCGCTGGGAACAATGGCGCGTGTCCTTTGGCTCGCGAAAGATTATGCGGCGAAACGGGAGGCGTTCGGGAAATACCTCGTCAATCAACCCTTACATGTGGAGACGCTGGCTGATCTTGAAACCGAGTTTGAGGCGACGTTCGTTTTCGGGTTTCATCTGCTTCATCTTCTTGGCAAGGACGAAACGGGAACTGCGACCCTGGAAGAAAGCACGATTCTTCGTTTGCTCACCCCGGTCCTCAAGTTATGGAGTGCCAAGCAGTGTATTTCGATTGTAAGCGAAGTGATCGAGTGTATCGGCGGGGCTGGATATATTGAAGATACCGGGTTTCCGCGCTTTGTTCGTGATTCGCAGGTCTTCCCGATTTGGGAAGGTACGACGAACGTCCTGAGTTTGGATGTCTTGCGGGCGATGGCGCGAGAGAACGCGCTCGAACCCTACCTGCGCGACGTTGAAAAGCGATTGGCGTCGGTGAAAGGCGCGAATCTTCTGGCGGAAGTCGGCCGCGTGCGAGAGGCACTCAATGGTTTGAAAGCCCACGCGGAAAAACTCGCGGGCGCTCCCAATGCGAACGACGTGCAGCAGGCCGGGGCGCGCTCATTCGCGATCGCGCTTGGCCGTATCATGGCGGGAGCTCTGCTTCTCGAGTTCGCCGATGCGACGGCCGCGAAGTCGGGGAATGTCCGCTTCCAAGCGGTTGCCCGCCGGTATTGCCGTAAGCCCTTATGTGAGTTTCCGGAGCTGGAGGCTCTCGCTTCAGATGAGGCGCGGCAAATCCTCGCCTGATTCGGGGTTGTCGGGATTTTGACGATTTCGTTTGTCAAAATCCCGACGACGTCAATGACTCGATGATCGCGGTCAGGGTTATTATCGCGGCGCTCTCACTGCATGAGATGATGGCTACTGCGGACGCGGATGCCACAAGAAGGACAATAAGCTTCTTCTTTCACTTTTAGTTCCAGCTTATTGATATTGTGAGTGATTTCGAGTTCGCTTTCGCACATCGCGCAAGTTTGGTGCTCGAAAACATAGCGTTCGCTAGGGGTCAAGAGACTTGTCGGCGTTTCTTCGGCAGTTCCATGCTGTTCGCGCGTTGTGCGAGTGTTCATAACCGTTCCTCCATGAGCGGCAAGGGACACGCCTTCTAGGGATAAGCAATTACGGTTCCAATGGCATGTTTACTTTTCTGGACATTCGTGGTGCTTCGGATATTAGTGGGTGAAAATGACGACTCCTCGATCTCTTCTTCAGTTGAAAGACGGCGTGAAATCGTTCGGCGCGAGAACGATTTTCTCCAATACTTCGTTCTCGGTGAATGAGGGCGAAAAGATCGGCGTAATCGGGCCGAACGGGGCCGGCAAGTCGACCCTTTTCCGTATCCTCGTCGGCGAAGAAAACCTCGATGGAGGTCAGATCACTCGTGCCAAAGGTTTACGCATCGGTTACTTGGAACAAGAGGATCACTGGTCGTCGAGTATCACCGTTGAAGAGCATTTGGCGAGCCAAACGGCGACGCCGATCTGGGAGGTTAAGCAGCTGGCTCCGAGCTTGGGCTTGAGCCTGGATGTGTTTCCAAGGTCGGTGATGAGTTTGAGCGGCGGATACCGCATGCGAGTCAAGCTTTTATACCTTCTCGCCTCGAAACCCGATCTCATGCTGCTCGACGAACCTACGAACTATTTGGATCTTGAGACGCTCGTCGTGCTGGAAAACTTTCTTCAATCGACGACCAGCGCTTTCATGCTGATTTCCCACGACCGCGAATTCCTGAGACGTACGACCGACCACATCCTCGAAGTCGAGGACGGGCAAATGACGAAGTACGCCGGCCATATCGACGACTACTTCGAGCAGAAGGCACTGCTTCGGGAACAGCTTTTACGGGCTCAAGAAAACGCGGAAGCGAAAAGAAAAGCGATTCTCGAATTCGTCGCGCGTTTCGGAGCCAAGGCGACAAAGGCGCGGCAGGCGCAATCGCGCTTAAAGCAGCTTGAGAAAATGGAAGCGATTGAAGTGCGTCCTTTGCAGGCGCGCGCGACGATCCATCTACCTGAGCCGGTGCGAACGGGAAAGACTGTACTGAGAGCCGAATCGGTACGTCTTGGCTACGGCGAAAAAGTGGTTATCGACGATTTGAACCTTGAATTGAACCGCGGCGATCATTTAGGCGTCGTGGGTCTAAACGGGGCCGGAAAGTCGACTTTGCTCAAGGCGCTTGCAGGGGAGTTGAAGCCTCTCAAGGGCGAGATCTCCTACGGCATGAATGTCAGCGTCGGCTACTTCGCACAACATGTGGCGGAAAGCCTTTCGCATGAAGACACGGTTCTCGAAGCGATGGGTGAATTTGCGTCGGCCGATACCAAACGACAGGAGATCCTCGATCTCGCGGGTGCTTTGCTCTTCAGTGGCGACGACGTCATGAAAAAGGTGGACGTTCTTTCCGGGGGCGAAAAAAGCCGGGTCGCGCTCGGCCGGATTTTGCTGAAGAAGTGCAGCTTGCTCCTTCTTGACGAGCCCACGAACCATTTGGATTTCGACACCGTCGAGGCTCTCACGCAGGCGCTCGCCGAGTTTTCCGGTACGGTGGTTATCGTGAGCCACGACCGCGGTTTCGTCCGCCGGGTCGCTTCCAAGATTCTCGAGGTCCGCGACGGGCGGGCTCTCGTCTATCCCGGATCTTACGACGAATATGTTTGGTCGGTGCAAAAGGGCGCGCTTGCTGCTTTGCGCGCGATGGAACAAAACCCTGAAATGAAAACCGAGCGCGCGCAGCCCGAGTCGGGAGAGTCGGAAAAAACCGAAAAATTCAATTTCAAAGAGCGCAAGAAACAGCTCGAAAAAGAGCTGCGCACTCTCGAGAAGGAACTCATGCGGCTGGACAAGGAGTGCGAAGAAATGCGCGCCCAAATGATCCGCTTAAACGAAGAACTGGCGGTTTCTTCCGGAGCGAGCGCGATTGAGAAAGCGAAAGAGATCGGCTTGCTCCAGGCGGAGATCGATAAACGCGAGGCGATTTACCTCGAGTATCTGGAACGCAATGAAGCTCTCCATGCGGCGCTTGATCGCTTCAAACTGGCTCACTTTCATGGGGATGTCGATAAGGGCGCGAAATAACTATTGTTTTTCGATCTTAAGGGCTCATCCCCACAATCGTGGGCCAGTTCGTTAAAAGTACGATCCGGGCCCGTCGAGGAGAACGGCCAGCGCGAGAGCGCGGCTCGTGAGAGTGGGAAGATGCACATATTCGTCAGGCGTGTAGATGGATCCTCCCACGGGTCCCAGTCCGTCGAAGACCGCGACACCTTTTCTTGACATGTAGTTTACTGCCCCTGAACCGCCGGTTCTTTCGGCGCGGACTTCTCGTCCTTCGATGCGGCTGATCGTTTGCAGATAGAATTCAATTATGGGTGATGTATCGGGAGTACTCGCGAACGGCGGGCAGTCGACGATGATTTCATACTCGGTTTCAGCCGCGTGTCCCGTGACTGGAGACGTGATGTAGGGCGTGAAAAGGATTCGCTCGATTTCAAAGTGAAGGGCGTCGCGGCTGGCGATGGTTGGAAAGCGCAAGTCCACTTTCGCCCAAGCCTCTCCGCAGACGACGTTGAACCGGTCGCGCCCGCCCTGAATTTGACTGACATTGACGGAAACGTCGGACTCCGGATCGTTAAGAGCGTGGAGTTTCGTCAGCGTGATGGCGAGCTCATGGGCGGCGTTGATTTGTTCGCCCCGGCAGCGGCCCGCGTGCGCTTCCTGGCCTTTGACGTGAATCTGGTACCAACGGTTGCCCCGCCGGGCCTCGATGATCGAGCCGTTTTCCAGCGCAGGTTCAAAACCGAGCACGAGTTCGGAATCGAGCGCGCACGAGCGGAAGAGGTCGTGGAAGCCGAGAGAACCGTCTTCTTCGTTCGGCGAGCAGACCACGCGCAAGGAGCGTCGCGGGCGGCGCCGCATGCGGCGCATGCCTTCGATGTAGTAGCGAAGGCCTTCGATGAGGACGGTGATGCCGCCTTTGTTGTCGGCCACACCGGGACCGAAAGCCCGCAGAGGATCGGATTTCGAAATGCGGAAGCCATCGCACGCGTCGAGTCCGAAAACCGTGTCGGCATGGCAGACGAAGGTGACGAATTCAGGAGTTTCGCCGCGAAGTTCGGCGAGTAGCAGGTCGCCTGAGCGGACATCAATCCGCGGGTTGAGGATGAAGCGGACATCAAAGCCGAGCGATTCGAGTTCGCGCGCGACGACCCGCTGGACGCGGTTGACCCCGTGCCAACTCGAGGTCGGGGAATCGATATTGACAAGTTCCCGCAAGAGCGCTTCCGCACGTGCCTGCGATGTGCGCGGCTGCATGATGAGGTTTCGCTCGCGGATCAAGTCGGTCCCAAGACCCCGCATATGGAGCTCCTCTTTCGCCGTGTCGGGTACGGTGAACCGGACCGCTCCTCCATGGCGTCTTTAGTTTTCTATTTTGCGGGAGCGTTCTTCAAGTGAAACGAACGAAAGAATCGCAAGACCGAGTGAGAAGAGAAGGAGCAGGCTTAAGACAGAAAGTCGCGAGTCACCTGTCCATGCGGAGATCGACCCAACCATGAACGGGCCCATCACGGAAGAAAATTTCCCGATCATATTGAAAAAGCCGAAAAATTCTCCCGTTTTCTCCTTTGGAATCATGGACGCATAGACCGAACGGCTTAAAGCTTGAATGCCTCCTTGGAAGAGACCGATGACGACGGCCAAAGCATAAAAATGCCACACGTGCGAAAGAAAGTACGCGAAAATGGTAACGGCAGAGTAGGCGACGATCGAGATTTGCAAGCTGAGCTTCGCGCCCACGCGGTAGGCGAGTTGTCCGTAAGCGATGGCGGCCGGGAAAGCGACGAACTGGGTGAGCAAAAGAGCCGCCATCAAATCCTGGGCCGTGAAGTTCAGTGCCAGGCCGTAGTCGACGGCCATACGAATAATCGTGTTTACTCCGTCGATGTAGAAAAAGTATGCGAAGAGAAAGAGCGTCAAGTTTTTCATTCGTTTCAACTCGCGTACAGTTTCGAGAACGCCGCGAATGCCGGCGAGCGCGGCCTGCATAGAGCCGGATTTTATTCCGTTATGCTCGGGTTCGCGGACCCAAAGAGCCAACGGAATCGTGAAGAGAGCCCACCAAACCGCGACGCTGAGAAATGAGTAACGGACGGCTTCCGCCAAGTCTTTCAAGCCGAAGAATTGCGGCTTCAAAGTCATCGCGGCGTTGAGGGCGAAGAGCAGACCGCCTCCCAGGTAGCCGAGCCCGAAACCTAAGGCGGAAACGCGGTCATATTCTTTCGGCTTCGCCACAGCTCCTAAAAGAGCGTCGTAGAGCCCGTTTCCGCCGTTAAAGCCGAGAGTCGCGACGACGAAAAGGAGAGCCGCAAGAAGCCACTCGCCTTTGGCGACCCAAGTGAGAGTTCCGGTGGCGGTGATTCCCAAGAATGCGAAGATGATCAAGAGTCGCTTCTTGCTCGAGGCTTGATCGGCGATGGCGCCTAGGATTGGGGAAAGTAGGGCGAGCGTAAGGCTTGCGATGGAGTTCGCCATGCCGAGATGGTAGGTGCTGACAGTCGCGTCCGTGCCGGCACTCCAATACTGTTTGAAAAAGACGGGGAAAAAGCCGGCGACGACGGAGGTCGCAAACGCGCTGTTAGCCCAATCGTAAAGAGCCCACGAAAAAATCGCGCGATCCCGCAATAGTTCCCGCCAGGTCGACCGGGAATTCTCGGTCAGAGCTGAGTCCTCAGTATGCGTTTCAGTCAGCGGAAGTTTCGGCATGTGACGCGGACACTAAACGAAGTTTTCCATTCGTTCAATTTTATTAAGCGTTCAAGTGAATAAATCTGCACGGGTGAGGGGTGAGCTTTTGAATTCCCTTCACAACATCCGTATCTTTTGTCAGACGCCGTTTCTCATTCGAAATTTTCCGATGGCGCAGAAGGCGTTCGGGGAGGAACGGAGATGGCCATCTGGAAGATCGTGGTTTGGGGCGCGTTAGTCTTGGTCGCGGCTTGCGGGCGGAAGGATTCTCCGGGAACGCCCACGCCGATGGCGCCCACCATGGTCGATGCGGTGGTACCTCTGCAAGGCGTTTGGAAGTCGAAATGCATCGACCCGCGGGAAGCTGGGCTCGGCGAAGTCGTTCGTCTCCAAATCGAAGGTGACTCTTTCCGGCGTCATTTCATGATCAGCCCTCACGGTGACTGTTCGGAACCCTACATCGAGGGGCGAATTGACGGGCGCTTAGTCTTTTATCGTGAAAGCAGGTCGGAGGAAGGAACGGCCGTCGACGTTGTCGCTCGCGTTGCGACTCTTAAACCACTCAGTGACCTTGCGGCCAAAGTGATGAATCTTGCGGGAACTTGCGGTTATACGGACTGGCAGGTGAATGTTGAGAAGAACGTTTACGACCGTATGGGGGAGGCAGGGTGTAACGAGCGGTACCCGAAAACGGATTACACCATCATTGCGACGGAAAAGAACGAAACGGGCTTGGAACTGTTATTGTTCGGAGCCGGCGAACGCCT
>CALBDW010000172.1 GCA_937927435.1 uncultured Bdellovibrionales bacterium | reverse complement strand
ATCATTCCCGACACCGCGAAAGAAAAACCTCAGCGCGGCGAAGTTGTGGCTACCGGTAAAGGACGCGTGACCGAAGATGGCAGAACATTGCCTCTTGAAGTGAAGGTTGGCGATAAAGTCCTTTTTGGAAAATATGCCGGTACCGAGCTCAAACTCGACGGCGTCGAATACCTCATGATCCGTGAAGAAGACGTTCTCGGCGTCTTCAACTGATGAGATCGGTCGGGTTTTAAAAATTTAAATTGTTCCTAAGTTTTTGTTTGAGATTGAAGGAGTCAAAACATGTCTAAAGAACTTCGTTTCAGTGAGGAGGCCCGCGCATCGATTCTTCGCGGTGTTAACACCCTCGCGAATGCCGTAAAGGTAACTCTCGGTCCCAAGGGACGTAACGTCGTTATCGAAAAGTCGTTTGGTGCGCCTTTGGTCACGAAAGACGGCGTGACGGTCGCTAAAGAAATCGAACTTGAAAACAAGTTCGAAAACATGGGCGCCCAAATGGTTAAAGAAGTCGCTTCGAAAACGAACGACGATGCCGGTGACGGAACCACGACGGCTACCGTTCTCGCGCAAGCGATCTTCCGTGAAGGCGCGAAAATCGTTTCCGCTGGCCACAACCCGATGGCCGTTAAGCGCGGTATCGACAAAGCCGTCGAAATCATGCGTGACGAACTGAAGCGTCTCGCTAAGCCGGTTAAGAGCGACAACGAAATCGCTCAGGTCGGCGCGATTTCGGCTAACAATGACCTTGAAATCGGTCAGATGCTCGCTGAAGCGATGTCGAAAGTCGGTCGCGAAGGCGTCATCACCGTTGAAGAAAGCAAAACCGCGCAAACTGAACTCGAAGTCGTCGAAGGTATGCAGTTTGACCGCGGCTATCTCTCGCCCTACTTCGTTACGAATCCGGAGCGCATGGAAGCCGCGCACGAGAACGCTCTTATCATGATCTATGATAAGAAGATCTCGAACATGCGCGACATGATCGGCATCCTCGAGGGCGTTGCAAAACAAGGCCGTCCGCTCTTGATCATCGCTGAAGATGTCGAAGGCGAAGCTTTGGCTACCCTCGTCGTGAACAAACTCCGTGGCACCCTCCAAGTCGTTGCCGTCAAGGCTCCGGGCTTCGGTGACCGCCGGAAAGCGATGCTCGAGGATATCGCGATCCTCACTGGCGCTACGGTCATCTCTGAAGAACTCGGCCGTAAGCTCGAGCAAGCGACGCTTGCCGACCTCGGTACTGCTAAGCGCGTTGTCGTCGATAAAGACAACACGACGATCATCGGCGGTGCCGGCAAGAAAGCTGACATCGACGCTCGTGTCGCTCAAATCAAAGCTCAAATCGAAGAAACGACGAGCGATTATGACAGAGAAAAACTCAAAGAGCGTCTTGCTAAGCTCGCTGGCGGCGTAGCTGTCATCCATGTCGGTGCGCCGAGCGAAATCGAAATGAAAGAGAAGAAGGCTCGCGTCGAGGACGCTTTGAACGCAACTCGCGCCGCTGTCGAAGAAGGTATCGTCGCTGGTGGTGGTACGGCTCTCGTTCGTGCCGCTCAAGCGATCGACCTCAACAAGTTCGACGAGCACGAGCGTTGGGGCGCTCAAATCATCAAGCGCGCTGCTGAAGAGCCGCTCCGTCAAATCGCTGCGAACGCGGGTCTCGACGGTGCTATCGTTCTCGAGAACGTCCGTTCCAACAAGAGCACGACTTGGGGCTTCAACGCGTTCTCGGAGCAGTATGAAGACCTCGTTAAAGCCGGTGTTATCGATCCGGTGAAAGTCGTCCGCTCGGCGCTTGAAAACGCCGCTTCGGTCGCTTCGCTCATGCTTACGACTGAGACCATGATCGCTGAAGCTCCGAAAAAAGAAGAAAGCCGCGCTCCGGGCATGGGCCCAGGCGGCGGCATGGACATGATGTAATTTAAGCTCGCCGGAATGCGGCGGCTTAAATGCCGTTATAAAGGCTCGCGGTTACTCACCGCGGGCCTTTTTGTTTTTGGGGCAGAGTTAGAACATGTAAACGATGCCGGCACTTAAGGCTTTGTGGTTTTGACTGAGGGTCGTCGCTTTTTCGGGACGCGTTCCTTGGCCGGAAAAGCTCGTGCTGTAGATGGAAAAGTCGATAGCGGCGATCGCCTTGAGATTCACTCCCAGCGTCCTTTCGACGAAAACGTTGAACTCATTGATCGACGTGTTCGCGCTGCCTCCCGAGGAGACGGGAGATTCATTGAGAGATGCCGAGAAATAGTAGTTAAGATTTCCGCCGACATACCACAGCTTATCGTCGGTGATCGGAAGTGAACCTCCGAGACCGATGAAAGGCCCCGAAAAATTCGTGGAAGTGAAAGCGCGCGGGTTGCTGTCGTCGACGAAAATCTTGTAAGTGCCGTAACCGACGCTTGCAAGAAGCTTGGGCCCAAAGAAGTCGTTTCTTAAGAGGAAGTTATAGATAAACTCAAAGCTGTAACGGCTGGATGAGTAGTTAAGAATTCCCGGGTCGGAGCCGCTGCGCGGGTTGCTCGTTGAAATAACCCCTTGTAGGAGTTCTGCACGTACGGTCCACTCGGGCGTTATCCAGAGTTCACCGTGGACGCTGATATTGGGATAAATGGAGGATCCTGCTTCCAAAGCTCCAACTGAATCCAGGTTGATGCTGTTCGTGAAATTACCGAGGCCGAGTTTAAGCCCCACCGCTCCGAACGAAGGAGGATTGACGGGCAGCCATTCTTTCGGTTCGTCGCCGAAACTGACGGGAGCGTCGGGTCTTGCGCTTAAGTTCTCGGAAGAACTCGATCCATCGAGCGCGACCGGATCAGGATAGGTAACGGGTTCCAGGCCCGTCACCTTCGCAAAACGGCGGATCGCGCCTTTTTCCTTCTCGCTGACGATGGCCCCGAAGCTGAGGGTCTTGTCGACTTTGAGAATTTTGATCCGCCCGAGAATCTCTTTTTCCGAGCTGATGATGAAATTAAACTTCGGATGCCGGTTGAGCGAAATGATCTGCGCGACGGTAATGGTCTGGTCTTTCTTCAAGCCGTCGCTTTCGCCGAGATTGATGGTCACACGGTTGTGCTGACGGCTTAGTACGAGGCCCTGATACGGCAGGCGTGCGATCAGTCGGCGATACAAGCTTTCGATCTGGGCGCGCAATTCCGCGATGGTCGTTCGCGAATCGTTTTGCACGACTTCCTGGCTTAACACTTTCCCGTCTTTTTTCAGGAAGAGATCCAGGCGGATGGAAATGCCGGACGGGTTCCTGGTGATCGCGGCTCCTAGGAAAGCGTCGACGTCCAGATGCTGGGTGAGGCGCAGGAACCGGTCGGGATTTTCCTCGAGCTCGATCAAAGCGGGCATGGGCTCATTCAGGCTGATCTCGATGAAGTCCCAACGATGCGAGGATTTAAGAAGTTGGGTAAGCAAGCTTTCGGCCGGGCGGGCGTAGATTCCGTCGACATTGTCGACGACGGGGAGAATCGCGACTCGACGAATGGTCAGGTCTTGATCTACTTGGCTGACGTATGCCGAGGACTGCTCGACATTGCTTTGTGCGTGCACCCTCATGGGCGTCAAAAGCGCCATCAACAAACCGAAAGCGCCGATGATTTTATGAGCCGACATAAGATAAGTTTGCCACCAAGAGGTGCGAGCTTCCAATTGGAAAACCGGAGGTCCAGTAATCGGGTCAGCAGTGGGCCGGACCTCGATTTCGAGTTAAAAGATCGGGCCATTACGCCGACAAGAAAAGCATGCTACTGCGCAGATCAGTCTTCTTCATTTGCATGCTTTTCTTCGCGAACGCCTCCGCTCAGCTTGACCCGTCGTCGGTTTTGCTTTTAAACAAAGGCAGTTCGACTTCTGGGGAAAGCGCCATTGATTCCGGACGTTATACGGTTCGTCCGAAAGAGCAGCAGAGATCGAACAGCTCCCGACGTACGAATACGGGGGCTGATTCGGGCGAGGAAGAGTCTGAATTGGCTCCAGTGACCGTGACAGTACCGCCGGCACCGGAAGAAACGGTCGCGGTGTCCGAGCCGGCTCCTGAAGAGCGGGTTGAGGAGCCGAA
>CALBDW010000171.1 GCA_937927435.1 uncultured Bdellovibrionales bacterium | reverse complement strand
GCTTGTCTTACAAAGGAATTTTGAAACGATGTCCAGTTAAGTGAGAAGAGCCAAAGTTCGACTGCCCCTGTTAAGTGCGGAGATCCGATCCGAAGAGCCCGAAGAATGGGGTGACCGAAGGGACTTGAACCCTCGACCCTCGGATCCACAATCCGATGCTCTAACCAGCTGAGCTACGGTCACCACAAAGCCACCGGCGAGAAAAGCGGGGCGAAATTGAATGTAGGATGTCCGGCAGTTATAGGGCTTTCCTCCCGTCCTAGGCAACCAATTTCTAGCCGTGAGCGCAAAACGACGAGGCCAGGCAGCCCCGCCCCCCCAAATCGGCCTCAAGAAGACCAAAAAGCAAAAGGCCCGCTGCCAATTTTCTCAGCAGTTCGGGCCTTTTGTAACGGGAGGGGGATCTCAGAAAAAGGCACGGGCAAGCCCGCCCTCCTCCGCTTCATCACTGAGCGGCGACCACAGCATCCAGGTCTTGAATCACGAGAATCGGTTGAAAACCCGTCACGAAATATTCAATTCCGCCCAGCGTACCAGCGGCGCTCTCAATTTTTCCGTCGACGAGATAAACCTTCATGATCATCCGTTCGCCGTTGAGGGATTCAAGATAGAAAATTGATTGCATTTTACCGGTCAGAGTCAGCACAAGGGGGCTGACTTGATCGACGATCTTGTAAACGAGGACCTCATCACCACTAAAGCGGAACGCAACGGCGGGAATTCCGGCCTCGCCTTTTTCGCCGACGATTTCACCGATGCAAAGTTGCTCGATGTTGTATTCGAGCCCCTGATTTTCCGTGAGCACCTGGTGGCCACACATCGACGGAGCGAAACCGCCGGGTTGCTGAATCATCGCCCGAGCGGAGAAACCGAACGAGAATGCTAAGAGAGCCGAAACGAATGCGAGAGCTTTCATGGAATCCCCCTTCTTCCTGAAAGCCGAAGGAGTGACATCGACTTCTGTCGGTCACTGTCGAAAATCCCACGGCTTGCCCCTCGCCATTTCAAACGGCGTACCAATCGGATTTGCGGGATAAATGCGTAGCGTTACACAAACAAAACGCTGCTAATACCTCGGATAAGAGCGCCCAGCGAGACAAGACGTCACAACTCGCCCCAGAGGGATGGTTCCAAACTCGAACCGAAAGTTCTTGGTTGGCACCATCAAGATGAAACCACGAACAAATGTCTCAGGATTTCGGTCCCAAAAAAGGAGGCTGCATGGGGCGATTTTCCCGAATGTCCGAGCCATAATCTGCTTATGTTTAATGCACTCTCAACGACTTAATCGAAATCTATTTATTCGATTTCAGTCGCTCGAGTTCCCAAAGTTTGGCGAATTTAAGAAAGACTGAGTAAGCCGCTCCCACAGCGACGATGAAGCCTGGCAAACCGTCGAGAAAACCACCTTTGAGAACATAGGTCTCAAAGAACTTCGAGAGCGGCTTAAAGAGCAGTTTGACGATCGAGAATTTCTTTCCTCGAGACCGCAGCTCGGCCGCTCCTAAGGTCGAGTACCGGTTGTTGGTATTCACCTGTTCGGCGAGATCGGCGAACGGCCAATGAAGGATCTGCGACTTCAGGCGCTTCACGCGCGGAGCTTGAACCCGCTCATGCACATGCTCCCCTCCTTCCCACCGGGCGCGCCGACGGTTGTAAAGGCGAAGCTGATAATCGGGGTACCAACCGCCATGACGGATCCAACGCCCCAAGTTCCAACTCAAACGGGGAAACTCGTACCCATCAAAATCATCTAGACGGGCCGATTTTAAGAGTTCCTGAATTTCCGCTTGTGCCTCGGCACTCAAAGCTTCGTCGGCGTCGAGGGACAAAACCCAGTCGTGGCTACAAAGCTCTGTCGCCAGCCGCTTCTGGTCCCGAAATCCCCGCCACTCCCGCAAATAAACCTTGGCCCCACAGCGTTCCGCGATCTCGCGGGTACCATCCGTACTACCGCTGTCGACAACCACGACTTCGTCGGCAAAGGGGGCGGAGCGAATGCACCTCTCGATGTTGGGTGCTTCGTTCAAACAAATAATAGCCAAGCTCAATGGGACTGGAGATTTTTCGAGCACGCTTTAAGCTCCCAAGAATAGAACACCTTGTCAATTAGCGAGCAAATCCAGTTTTCGGTATTGGAATAGGAAAACTTGGTTATAAAATTCTCCGTACAAATGCTGTCTCCGGAGGAGCTAAAATGCGCGCAGCGAAACTCGGTATCGTTCTTTCAATGCTTCTTTTGGCCGCCCAAGCGGAAGCTTATTTTTCGACCTTGGACACGGGGGAACTCGTCGCTCCCGGTCAGTACCAAGTATCGGTCGAGCCGCAGTTTATCTTCCAAAATCACAACGGTTTTAACGCCGTCGCCCGCTTCGATACAGGAATCAATGACTCGTCGAGTGTGCGTGGTTTGATCGGCATCGGCAAAGTCGATTTCGAGATCGGCGGCTTTTACAAATGGGTTCCGTTCCCTGACTTGGAAACCCAACCGGCCATCGGCGGCATGATCGGCGCCACGATCGCGCGCGTGAATTCGGATACCGAGTACAACCTCCGTTTCCACCCGCTCGTGAGCAAGCGGTTGGAGAGCGAGATCGGCGATGTGATCCCCTACGCATCTCTCCCGATCGGGATCTCCGCGCGTCCCAATGAAACGGTTGTTCCGATTCAGCTTGTCGCTGGCGCCGAGTTGCGGCCTTTGAATACTCCCAATTTCACCTTTTTTGCGGAGCTCGGTGCCAATGTGAACGACGCTTTTGGTTACTTCAGCGCCATGTTCACTTATCGCTTCGACGAGAACATTCTCACACGCTGATCCTCGGCGGTTTTCGAGCATAAAAAAACGCGCAGCCGATGGGCCACGCGTTTTCGGGACGTCCCTACCTTCCAGGGTTTACCCCGGCGGCTTTACGGGACGTCCTTAAAGTCTGCTTCAATGACGTCTTCGTTATTCTTCGTCTCTCCTGAAGCTTGCGCCCCCTCCGTCGGGCCATTGCCGCCGGCAGCCTCTTTGCCTTTCTTCGCGTAGAGTTCGCTCGACAGTTTGTGGCTCGCGGCCTGGAGGCGATCGAAGACGCCGCGGATTTCTGAAGCAGTCGATTCTTTCTTAGCCAAGATATCGCGAGCTTCTTTGATCAAGTCCTCGGTCGACTTGATATCCGATTCGGCGAACATCGACTTGTTGTCGCGAATGATCTTCTCGGTTTGGTAGATCAGGTTATCGAGATCGTTCGCGGCGGTCGCACGTTCTCTGCGTTTCTTATCTTCTTCCGCATGAGCTTCAGCCTCACGAACCATGCGCTGGATTTCATCTTCCGTGAGACCCGACTTAGCCGTAATCCGGATCGCCTGCTCTTTACCAGTACCGAGGTCCTTCGCCGTCACGTTCAAGATACCGTTGGCGTCGATATCGAACGAAACTTCGATTTGCGGCACACCCCGCGGAGCCGGTGGGATACCGACCAATTCGAATCGACCGAGCGTTTTGTTGTCGGCCGCCATTTCACGCTCCCCTTGCAGAACGTGAATGTCGACACTCGTTTGGTTATCGCTCGCGGTCGAGAAGATTTGCGACTTGCGCGTCGGGATCGTCGTGTTGCGCTCGATGAGTTTCGTCATCACACCGCCCAAGGTCTCGATACCGAGCGAAAGCGGCGTGACGTCGAGAAGGAGAACATCCTTCACCTCACCGGTCAGGACACCGCCTTGGATGGCGGCACCGATCGCGACGACTTCGTCGGGGTTAACCGACTTGTTCGGCTCTTTGCCGAAGAACTCTTTTACGGCTCTTTGGATCGCCGGGATACGGGTCGAACCACCGACGAGAATCACTTCATCGATGTCTTTAACAGACCAACCGGAGTCCTCGAGAGCTCTTTTGCAAGGTTCGAGCGTGCGCTTCACGAGGTCTTCGGTCATTTGCTCGAACTTCGCGCGAGTCAGCTTCATTTGCAAATGTTTCGGACCGGAAGCGTCCGCCGTGATGAACGGCAGGTTGATTTCCGTTTCCGACATCGAGCTGAGTTCGATCTTCGCTTTCTCAGCGGCCTCTTTCAGGCGCTGGAGCGCCATCTTGTCGTTCTTCAGGTCGATACCTTGATCCTTTTTAAACTCGTCGATCATCCACTCAAGGATGCGCATGTCGAAATTGTCACCACCGAGGTGCGTGTCACCGTTGGTGGCCTTAACTTCGACAACGTTGTCACCGACTTCGAGGATCGAAATATCGAATGTACCGCCGCCCAAGTCGTAAACGGCGATCTTTTGGTCTTTGTTTTTATCGAATCCGTAAGCGAGAGCCGCTGCTGTCGGCTCGTTGATGATCCGCTTAACTTCCAAACCCGCAATCCGGCCCGCGTCTTTCGTCGCTTGTCTTTGAGCGTCGTTGAAGTAAGCCGGAACCGTGATCACGGCCTCTTTCACTTCCGTACCGAGATAGTCTTCAGCGACCTTTTTCAGCTTGGCGAGAACCGAAGCCGAGATCTCTTCCGGAGAAACGACTTTGTCTTGAATCTTAAAGCCGCAGTCGTTCCCTTTTTTAACGACCGTGTAAGGAACAAGTTTGATCTCTTCTTGGACTTCCTCGAACTTGCGACCGATAAAGCGCTTCGCCGAGAAAATCGTGTTTTCAGGGTTCGTCACGGCTTGGCGCTTCGCCAACTGGCCAACGAGCTTTTCACCGTCTTTCGTAAACGCTACGACTGAGGGAGTTGTCCGTGCGCCTTCTTCATTAACGAGGACCTTGGGGTCCCCACCTTCCATAATAGCAACCACGGAGTTAGTCGTACCAAGGTCGATACCGATGATCTTTGCCATGATAAAATTCTCCTCGATATCCCCAAGATCACACGGACTTCGCCGGCCTTACCCTTGGGTTGTCTTTCATCAATGTCGTTTTAAATGTGGTGTCCCCGTCCAGTTCGTCAAGGTCCTCACGTTAGGAAAATCGAGAGAAAAATAGAGACATCGGGAGGCGTGTCATTGGATAGCTACGCTCCGCGTCTCAAATCAGAACAAAAATTTTCAGCCGAAAAAACCTTTTTTGGCGGGCAAGGTTTTCTCGTTGCGGATTTTTGCGATTTCACGCAGGAGGCGTTCCTCTTCTTTGCCTAATTTTTTTGGAACGGTGACCCTGACTTCATAATAGATACTACCTCGACCAGTTCCCCGAAGGGACGGCACCCCTCTCTTCTCAAGTCTCACGCGGTCGCCCGTGTTCGTGCCGGGCGGGATCGTGATCATTTCTTTTCCTTCAAAAGTCTCGACTTCAACTTCTGCGCCCAGCAGCGCTTGCACATAACTGACTTCGACCTGAGCAAGAAGATCCAAGCCGTGCCGCTCGAAGCGCTCATCATCGCGGACACGCACCTCGACATAAAGGTCACCTTTCGGCCCGCCCCGATAGCCGCCTTCGCCTTCACCACTCAAGCGCAGTTGAGTTCCGTTGTCGACACCGGCGGGAACATTGACCCGAAGCTTTCGGCGCGATCGCACCCGCCCGCGCCCCCGGCAACGTCCGCACGGCGTGCGGATCACCTGACCGCTGCCATGACATCCCGGACAGGTTGTCGCGATCGAAAAAAAACCTTGCGCCGTAAAAACCTGCCCAGCTCCGCCGCAGGTGCCGCAAACTTCGGGCTGAGTGCCTTTCGCAGCACCTGAGCCATTGCATTCCTGACAGGAATCTTCCGTATCGAATTCGATTTCGTGCTCTTTGCCGGTGATGACGTCTTGCAGGTCGACTTCAAGGATATACCTTAGGTCGGCCCCACGAGCCGGGCCGCCACGACGTCGTGCGCGACCGCGCCCCATACCGGGACCGCCGAAGAAATCGCCGAAAATATCCGAGAAACTCGCGAAGATGTCCTCGACATCCCGGAAGCCCGGACTGAACCCGCCACCTTGGCCGAATGCCGCGTGACCGAAGCGATCATACTTCGCGCGCTTCTCAGGGTTACTAAGAACTTCATAGGCTTCAGCGGCTTCTTTGAACTTTTCTTCGGCCTCTTTATTGCCGGGATTTTTGTCAGGATGATATTGCAACGCCAATCGGCGATAACTCTTCTTAATCGTTTCCTGATCAGCGTTTCGCGGAACACCTAAGATTTCGTAATAATCACGCTTGCTCATGAAAAAATCCGGCCTCGTTTTTCAATATGAGGAGCCGGGAGAATTCGTCAAGGTTTGATCGATTTCGGAAAGACGCTCACGCAAGCGCGGCGTCCAACGGCCGTCGGGATCTGAAGACAAAACGCTTTCCAATACGGACTTAGCCAGAAAAGCCTGACCCTCTTTTGTATAGAGTTTCGCCGCAAGAGAGAAGACCCAAGAAGGAGCGCCCTTTTTTCCTGCATCGATAAGGAGATCCGCCGCTTTCTTGATATCTCCCAAATTTTCCATCGCATGAAACGCGGCCCGATATCGCAACTGCCAGTCGTCGGGAAACTGCTCCATGCCGCGCTCAAAAATGATGCGCGCGCCTTCTTTGTCGCCGACCAAAACGCTCAGAATGGTTGCGCCGTGCCAATAAGGTGCCGCAAATTTAGGCGCTAGACTTGTGATCGCATCCAGCATGCGAAAAACCCAACCTTTTTCGCTCCGACAGCGCTCACCCGCCGGAACTTGCTGGTCACAGTGATCGGCGTCTTGAATCAAACGCAACCAAAAGACGTCGGCGAGAATGTCGTTATAACCGGCGGAATAACGCTCGATGTGGGAAGGCGGGGGAAGAAAACGCTGAGCGGTCTCAAGTTCTTGAGACCGCCCATTCATCGCAATGATTAAACAGATTCCGATTAATATAGTGAGAACCGTGACAATGATTTCACGTTTGAACGCGAAACGTGAAGTCATCCGTCAAATACCTGGCGTATTATTGCAGAGAACGTTCGCCTCGTTGATCGACCACACGTCGTATTTCGTATCATCGTCGGAAATCCGGCCGTAGGCCGTCGCTAAGAACGCGTTACGGCTCGGAGTCGACGGGCTCGAACCTTGTCCGCAGGACGAACTCGGCTGAGCCGCGGTGAACGAAGTCGGTAACTGCGACGTCTTTTGGAACTTAAAGTTGCACTGCGTGGCGTTCCTCGTCGTGTTATAGCACTGGCCCGCCGACGTCCCCGTGGTGCTTGGACTAAACGGCGCGCTGGGAGCGGTTCCCGCTCCCGAGAAACCGATGTGGTAGTTTAGACGCCCCATCGGCTCAAAACCGATATCGCGGAAATCGCCCCAATAGCTGTGCCACTCAGCATAAAAAGCTTTCTCTGCCGCATAAAGCGCCGCGAGCTGAGACTTGGCTTCGGATTGCCGAGCCTTGGCTTGGAAGCGTGTAAAGTTCGGTAACGCGATGGTCGTCAAGATGCCGATGATCGCGATAACGATCATCAATTCAATCAACGAAAAGCCGGACTGCGAAGCGGCCCTTTTCATTGCGTGTTCCTCCTGGGTGTGTCAACAGTAGTTTACGGAGTTCCCACGGAGTCTCTCAACAGCGATCCACTAAAATCCCGAATGCAGACGTAAATCTGGCCCAAGGTGAGATCGACGGGCAGATCAGTTTGAAACAGCTCATCCCCGCTGACCCGAAGCCGATGCACCAAAATGCCCCACCGCCTTTTCTCCGTCCGTCGGCGCGCAACGACCTTGACGCTCGTTGCTTCGTGGTCAACGTAGATAGAACGGAAGCGACGGCCGAAAGGCCGGCTTTCGGGAACGACTCGCTCGCACCGGCCCCTAGACCCGGGCTTTCGCTCAGGCATAGGCAAGCGAGGACGAGTCCGCCGTCTTCATGGCTTGGCTGGGTTGAAAGGGAATCTTACAATGAAGAAGCCTGCGACTGCCGTCGCAATCGAAGCACGCCAAAGGTACGGGCAAAACATGATCGGAAAGATCCGCGATCCGGAAACCGCTAACTGGAAGCTCGTTGCCACCACCGGCGATGACGGAGAACCCGGCTCGCCCGGCACCGTCATTGTCGCCGAACCCAAAATCAGGACCAAGACTCCATCGATGTATCGAGTTATCCTGATGAATGACGATTACACACCGATGGATTTCGTGGTTCACGTTCTGCAAAAATTCTTTCACAAAGACCTCGCCGAGGCGACGCGGATCATGTGGGAGGTCCATACGCAGGGGTCGGGAGTTTGCGGGGTCTACTCGTTCGAAATTGCCGAAACGAAAGTGTACCAAGTTAACCAATATTCGCGGCAAAACCGTCATCCTTTGAAATGCGTGATGGAGAAAGCCTAAAGGAGGTTTCTCGTGCTCAGCTCAAATTTAGAAAAGCACCTGAACATGGCGGCGACGTTCGCGAAAGAGCATCGCCACGAATTCGTGAGCCTTGAGCACGTTCTCCTGGCGCTCCTGCGGGACCCCGAAGTGATCGAAATCCTGAAAGCTTGCGGAGGGGACATCGCGGCGCTAACGAGAGACCTGGAAACCTTCCTCGACCAGCACTGCCCGCGTGTCCGCTACCAGAAAGCGGAGGGCGACGACAGCGATGGGGCTCTCGACAACTGGAAGCCGGAATTCACCCTCGCTTGCCACCGCCTTTTGCAACGCGCGGTGATCCAAGTGCAAAGCGCAGGTAAAGATCTCGTCACGACCGGAAACGTTCTCGTCGCTCTCTTTAACGAGAAGGATTCACACGCCGTCTACTTCATGGAACAACAGGGAATCTCGCAGTTCGACGTCATCAACTACATTTCCCACGGCGTGAGCAAAGTCGACTCACAATCGCCTAGCGACGAGCGCGAAACAGATATCGATGGCCTGCCCAAGGACGCTTCCAAGCAAGGTAAGCAGTCGCCGCTAAAGGCCTACTGCGTGAACCTGAACGAGAAAGCGAAGCAGGGAAAAATGGATCCGCTCGTGGGCCGCGACGACGTCATCGAGCGCACGATCCAGGTTCTCTGCCGGCGCACGAAAAACAACCCGCTCCTGATCGGCGAACCGGGCGTGGGTAAAACGGCCATCGCCGACGGCCTTGCCATGCGGATTGTAAAAGGCGACGTCCCGGAACAGCTGAAAGACGCCGTGATCTATTCGCTCGACATGGGCGCGCTGCTCGCCGGAACGAAGTTCCGCGGCGACTTCGAGGAGCGCCTCAAAGCCGTCGTGAAAGCGCTGGAGAACGAGCGTCACGGCATCCTTTTCATCGACGAAATCCACACCCTCGTCGGCGCCGGTGCGACCAGCGGCGGTTCCATGGACGCTTCGAACTTGCTCAAACCGTCGCTCGCCAACGGCTCATTGAGCTGCATCGGTTCGACCACGTATAAAGAGTACCGCCAGCATTTTGAAAAGGATCGCGCGCTCTCCCGCCGCTTCCAGAAAATCGACGTGCGAGAACCTTCGGTTGAAGAAACCGTCAAGATCCTCGAAGGCCTGAAGGCCCGCTATGAAGAACATCATAACGTGAAGTATTCGAGCGCGGCACTCCGGGCAGCCGCTGAGTTATCGGCCCGTTACATCCAGGGCCGCCATCTGCCCGACAAAGCCATCGACGTGATCGACGAGGTTGGTGCGCGCGTCCGCATCCAGTCGAAGAGCAACGAAACAAGACAGATCAAGGTTTCGGACATTGAGAAAGTCGTCTCCGAAATGGCGCAAGTGCCGGTTCAAAGCGTGAATTCGTCCGATAAAGAGCGCCTGAGAGACCTTGAAAAGAACTTGAAGTCGGTCGTCTTCGGCCAAGACAAGGCGATCGAAGCCGTCGCGACAGCGATCAAACTTTCGCGTACCGGACTCGGCCGCGAGAACAAGCCGATCGGCTGCTATCTCTTCGCCGGTCCCACGGGGGTCGGCAAAACCGAGGTTTGCAAGCAGCTCGCGAAACAGCTCGGAAATGCGTTCTTACGTTTCGACATGTCGGAATACATGGAGAAACACGCGGTTTCGCGTCTTGTGGGGGCTCCTCCCGGTTATGTCGGTTACGAAGAGGGCGGGCTGCTCACCGAAGCCGTCACAAAGAACCCGTACGCGGTCCTGCTGCTTGACGAGATCGAAAAGGCGCACCCGGATATCTACAACATCTTGCTTCAGGTCATGGATAACGGCACGCTGACTGACTCGCACGGTAAAACGGCCGACTTCCGGAACGTGATTTTGATTCTGACGACGAACGCCGGAGCCGCCGACGCGCAGAAAGGCGCGCTCGGCATCAACCCCGGTCAGCCGTCAGATATCTCGATGGAAGCGATCAAGCGCACGTTCACCCCGGAGTTCATCAACCGTTTGGACGCGATCGTTCACTTCCAGCCGCTGCCGGAACCGGTTGTGCTGCAGGTGGTCCGCAAATTCATCGGCGAGCTACAAAGCCAGCTCGAGAAGAAAAAAATCAAACTCGAGGCGACGGAAGCCGCCGAGAAGTGGCTGCTTAAGAAAGGGTTCGATCCGCTTTATGGCGCCCGTCCTTTGGCCCGGACGATCGACGAACACATCAAGAAGCCCTTGGCCGACGAAATTCTTTTCGGCCGGCTTGAAAAAGGCGGTCGCGTTGTAATCGACGAGAAAGACGATAAGCTCGCCTTTTCGTTCTGAGCGCTTCTGTCCGAGAGGGGCGCTTGAATGTGGCGCCCCGGCCTTCTAAACTAAAGAAATGAAGTCAACTATCGGCGCGGCCTTGCTCGCGATCGCATTCATTTGCGCTTGTTCGGGCATTTCAAAACGCCAATCCCTCGATCCGTTCATTTGGCCGCCGGCCGATCAGGTCGAATTGTTGAAGGAAAGTGATCCGGTCACGCTCGATTATTTCTACGAAAGCCAACTCATCCGGAACCCATCGGAGTCGATGCGCTATCTCGTCCGCTACCGGCAGGCGAGACTGTGGAGCCCTATCGATCCAGTCAAAGCCTGCGCGCTTTGGGCCGAACTGTTCACAAACGGCCGCTTCCCACTTGAAAACGTGGCGCGCCTGCGCGCAATCGAAACTTGTCCCAGCGACCGTCCGGAACTCCCCCGTTATCTCGAGGATGCGGACGCCGACAAGACGCCCTGGCTGAAACCCTTCGCCATCAAAGTCCGGTATCAACATGCCGTTCGCTCGGGCGACCGGCGAGCCGAATTAACCTGGCTCTTAAAAGCGGTTCCCTATGAACAGACCCAAAAAGCGCAAGGGGAACTCCTCATGCGCGGCCTGGCTCTCGCGAAAGAACTTGAAGATCAAAAGGCTTTGGAAAGCCTCGAGGAGATCATCAAAGAAAAAGCTCCCCGATTGCTTGAAAACCCGCCCGAAGAACTTCTCCTCAAACATGCGCTCGATCTCCAAAAAGCGCGTGATTTCGAGAAAGCGCGCCAAGCCTACCGCCGCGTACTTGAAAGCCAGAAGTACAGCGACGCCGAGAAACTGCGCGCGCTCAACGGCATTCGCATGACCTATAAGCTTGAACTCAACAAGGAAATGTACGTTCAGACGACCGACGAATACTCGAAATTCGCGCGTGAACGTTTTCTTTCCAAAGGAAAAGCGGGCGCCAACCAGTACGCCAGCACCCGGCTCACGCTGGCGGGCGCCGTTTGGACGGAACACAAACCGAAAGAAGCGACAAAAATCCTTCTCGATCTTGAACGCGAACTCAAAGGCCGCCACCCCCTCGTCGAAAGCCGTTACATGCGCGCCCGGATCGAGGAGGAAGCCGGACGCCTGAATTCAGCGTTGCGCATTCTCGAATCGATTAACGAGAAAAGCGTTAAGAACGCCGATCTGAAACTTTCAATCGCCTGGTCCCGCGCCTGGATTCTTCGCAAAGCGGGACGACTCAAAGAAGCCGCCGCCCGTTTTGAAAAAATGTTGGGCCAGCCCGATTTCGCCCCGCTCATGGCGCGCCATCGCTTTTGGCTCGCCAAAACGCTGAAAGACCTGGGCGAAAAAGAACGCGCCCAAGCCGAACTCGAAAGACTCATCGAAGAAGACCCTCTCGGTTACTACGGCGCTCTTGCTTACCGCGAACTCGAGCGCCCGTTGCCGAAGCTGAACGGTTTAGGCCAGGTTCGCGCGCCCGCCGATTTCACCCTGCCGGACGATGCTCAAATGAGCGACGAGTCGAAACTTGTTTTCGAATGGCTGCTCGCGACCCACGAAACGGAGCTGGCACGTCAGTTCTTGAACCACGAACAGCGCCAGAGAAGACGAGATCTTTCTCCCGAGCAAACGCTTGCGCTTCTGGAATCGTACGCCCGGGCAGGAGCTTACCAGGAACTCTTCGCTTACGTCGTCAAACTCAGCCCCGAACTCAAAAAGCGCGTTCTTGAAAGCAATGCCGAACTCATTTTTCCGCGCCCGTGGGCCGCGCTCATCGGCGAAGCCTCGAAAAAGAACGGAGTTCCTCCCGAACTCGTGTATTCCATCATCCGTCAGGAAAGTTCATTCAACCCCTACGCCCGTTCACATGCCGATGCTTTCGGCTTGATGCAAATCATTCCGCCGGTCGCCAAAGCGGTCGCAAATTCAAGTGGTCTTAAATTCGAAAACCCTGAAGATCTATACGATCCTGAGCTGAACATCCAACTCGGCGTCGCCTTCTTGCGCGATACACTCCGAAGATGGCACAACCGTTTTATCCCGGCCGTCGCCAGTTACAACGCGAGCGAAAACGCCGTCTCGACTTGGCTCAAAACCCGAGCCCGCGACGACGTGCTCGAGTTCATTGAAGACATTCCTTACGAAGAAACGCGTACCTATGTGAAACTGGTCATGCGAAACTTCGTCTTTTACTCGCGGCTTTCAACGTCTCAAGATGCAATACCTTTTCCGGAATGGTGTCTAGCGGGTGTACAGGGTTCAAAATTCTAATCACTCACCTCCCTTTTTCTCATTACGATACCGAATGAAATCAAGCACTTAAGCTCCCTCTCCTCGTTCCCCAGAAGGCACTCCGTTTGCTCTCTTTTTTCGCGGGAATCGGAGCTCGGCGAGGCCAAACGCCCGCTTTCGCCGGCCGAATCAGAGGGGGGACAACAAGATGCTCAAGCCGAGACTGCAATCGAAACTTGCTCGCGTCGCTCTGGGTTTCTTCTGCCTAGGTTTAGCCTTCACGGGTTGGGGAGCCCTCTCGCATTTCACCGGCGGTCGCTCCGCACCACCGGCCGCTACGAAAGAAGTGCGTCTGGCCTCACTCTCGGAAGCCAAGCACGGAGGCAAAAAAACCGATTCGCTCGGCGGCTCCAACGTTCTCATGAACGACCCCTTCATGAAACAGCACAGCTGGGGACTTGAGAAAACCGCCGCGACACGTGCGTGGGAAATCACGCAAGGATCGGAGGATATCGTGGTCGCAATCATCGAGACCGGTGTCGACGTCAACCATAAGGACCTCGCCGACAATCTTTGGATCAACCCGGGTGAATGGGGTGTCGTCGAAAACGAGTACTGCCGGAGACAGCAAAATCCGCTTTCCATCCGCGAATGCAATAAAGCGACGAATGGGATCGACGACGACGGCAACGGCTATATCGACGACGTCCACGGCTGGAACTTCGTCCATAACAACAACGACCTGACCGACAACCACGGGCACGGAACCCATATCGCGGGAATCATCGGCGCGAATTCGAAAGACGGGACAGGGGTAAAAGGCGTCGCCCCCAAAGTCAGCATCATGGTCTTGAAGTATTTCGACCCGAAGACCCCGAACTCAAACACGCTCAAGAACACAATCGAAGCGATCCGTTATGCCATCAAAATGAAAGCAGACATCATCAACTACTCGGGCGGTGGGACCGAGTATTCGGCCGAAGAGTACGAAGCCATCAAGGAAGCCGAGCGCGCGGGCATTCTCTTCGTGGCTGCGGCCGGAAACGAGCGTTCGAACTCGGACGAAGCCGGCAAACACTATTATCCGGCTGATTACGACCTGACGAACATTATTTCGGTGACGGCGGTCAACCGCGAGGAAACCAAAGTGCTTCCGTCGTCCAACTACGGCGTCCGCACGGTCGACTTAGCCGCGCCCGGCGAAAACATTTATTCGACCCTGCCCAATAACAGCTACGGCCTCATGACCGGTACGTCGCAAGCCACCGCATTCGTCACAGGCGTCGCCGTCTTAATCAAGGCCCTGAACCCCGAGTTCAGCGCGTCCGACATTAAGAAATACATTCTCCGCACCGGCGACGAGTATCCGACTCTGCTCTCCAAAACCGGAACCGCGAAACTGCTCAACTCCTATCGCGCACTCACGAGCTTTGACATGGGGGTCAGCGTGACCGGAGTCGTGGCCACGAACACGGCGAAACTGAAACCGGACACGTTCGCCGCGGGCCGCGACTTGAACCAGATCCGATTCGATACGTCGGCATTGAAAAACGGCGAAACTTCCGACGATGCCGCCGGCGACGCCGAGTCGATCGCGCTGTTTGGACGCGATTTCATGAAAGCTTTGGAAGCGAGCGCTGGCTCAACGGCCGAAGCCCGCAACCGTCCTTAATAAGATTGCCGCCGGATGAAGAACCGTACTCCGATCGCCAGGAGTACGGTCGCCAGCCCCAAACCCGTCAGATTTTGGAGACCGGGAAGCAGGAATCCCGTCGTCATAACGGCTGAACCGAAGAGAAGAACAAGTGTGTTTAACCCCGGCATGGGGATCTTTAAACCCGTCTTCTCCCCTCTCGGTTCGAACTTGTGGCTGGCTAGCGCCACGATTTTCTTGCGCATGGCCTTGGCGATCTCTTCGTTCGGCGACGCGGAGAGGATCCGCGCATATTTGTGAGACGCATACGGAAGGCAGCCCGCCTCGTAACAAGCGCAAATGAACCGGTCATGACGCTCCTGATCCTCATAATTGGCCATGACGTTTTCCCAAAGATCAGCGAGTTCGCGCCGACCGGCCAAGCTGATTTCGCCCGTAATGCCTTCGTTATCGGGCTTCTCATGGCGGAAAAGAGACTTCGCCTTCGCGAACACGATTCCGCACGCTTTGCACTCGGCGGCTGAAATCGCGTTTCTTGTCCCGCACTTCGGACATTTCATCTCAACCGTGGGAACTTTCTCGACCGCCGTGCGAGCCGCCGGAACGGACGGCTTTTCAGCCGGAGCCGGCTGAGGCTTAACATCCGGGACTTCGACTTCCCACGTTTTGACGCCGTCGATCGTGTCGGCGTCGACCAATTCCGCGTAATATTTCGTCTTACAAGTCGGATTCAGGCACGCGAACTTCAGCGGCGTCGAAGCCGAACGCATTTGGTCGCCTTGAACCGAATAAAGCTTGCCGCACTTCGGGCAACGCATCCGATAGAGATGGTGAGGATGTATTTGGAAAGAGGATGTTTCCCTCACCGAGTCTTGCCCTTGCGGCCGCGATTCGAATGTCGAGGTCGTTTCTTGCGGCACTCGCGATGCCTCCTTGCAGAGCCCCTCTGTCGGCTGATACTAAAGATTCATGAAGAAGTATCGTTTTCCGATTCTATCAGGAATCTTCATCGGCACAAGCTATATTCCCTTTCCTCCGTGGGCATTATTTTTTTGTTTAACCCCGCTTTTCTACTTCTGGTGGAAACAGGCCGCACGCCCTCGTGAAGTTTTCATCGCCGGTTGGCTCACGCAGTTCGCTCTCAATCTCATCGGCTTCCATTGGATCGCTTACACGGCCGTGGAATTCGGCCACTTTCCGTGGTGGGCCGGGATCCTCGTTCTCATCGGGTTTTCGGGCATCGCCCATCTGTATTATCCGGTTTCGGGCTGGCTCGCATTCCTCCTCATGCGGCGTCTGAACATTCGGGGTCCCTCGCAGGTTTTCATTTACGCTTTGAGCTTTTGCCTTTGCGACGCGTTTTTCACGAAGATCTTTCCATGGCACCTCGGCTATCCTTGGCTGTGGGCGAACTGGCCGGGCGCTCAATTCGCCGATGTCATCGGATTCGAAGGATTAGCGTACGTCACGGTCATCGTGAACGCCCTTATCACCTGGGCCGTCGTCGAGGGCCTTCTTATTCGGCGCGAGGGCCAAAACGTGCACAAAGCGTGGATGATCGCGGCTCTGACCGGCCTACTCATCGGCGCCGTTAACCTCGCCGGGTGGGGCCGAGAACTTCCCTGGAAACAGACCGACGCCGAGTTGCGCGCCCTTGTCGTACAAGGAAATATCGGCAACTTCGAGAAGTACATGGCCGAACTCCAGGCCAACTTCGGGATTCCGATCGTGAAGAAATACGCGGATTTGAGCCGTGAGGCCCGCCACGACCATCCCGAAGCGCAGATCATGTTGTGGCCCGAGACCGCTTATCCCCGCTACCTCGATCGGGATTATCATTCCCCTCTTGCACAGGAGGTGCGAACTCTCGTGCGCGACCTCGGGGTACCGCTCATCACCGGCGGCTATTCGGCGCAGTTCGACTCACACGCCGTTTACAACGGGCTTTTCTTCGTGGATGCCGACGGCGGGCTCTCCGTGCCGCCTTACAGAAAGTCAATCCTTCTCGTTTTCGGGGAAACATTCCCGTTTTCGGACTACATCAACTACATGGACAAACTCTTCCCCAATCAGGGGTCTTTCGCGCGCGGAAGAGGGCCGACCGTTTGGACGTTGAACCTCGCCGACGAAAACGGCCGTCCACTTGAAGTGCGAGCCGGACCGCAGATTTGCTATGAAGGTTTGTATCCGTGGTTTTCGGCGGAAATGTCCCGAAAAGGCGCGCAAATCTTCATTAATGTCACCAACGATTCCTGGTTCGGCACAACCTTCGAGCCCTACCAACACCTCTATATGACGATGGCTCGCGCGATCGAATTTAGAAGGCCTCTCATCCGTGCGACCAACACCGGTATCACAACGGCAATGCTGGCCAGCGGCGAACTGCTGCAACAATCGCCCCTGAAAGCGGAGTGGTGGTCCCTGTTCCGCGTCCCCTACCAAACCCAACCGCACCATACGTTTTACGAACGTTATGGTTTTCTTTGGCCGTGGATTTTGGCTTCCTTGCTGGTCTTCGCTGTGCTTTTTGGAGTAAGATGCGGGCGTGGGAACGTATCAATCAGCACTGAACACTCTTGATTGGCCTGAAATCCTGAATCGACTGCAATCGCTCGCGACCAGCGAGCCGGCACGGGCGCGGCTTCGTGAAATCGCGCCATTACCGTCGCAGGAAGAAGCCATTCGCAGTTTCCGCGCCATTGAGGAGGCACAAGCCGTGCTCTCATTCGGCGAGCGCCCGTTTATGGAAAGCCTCGATCTTTTCCCGACGTGGTACACGCGCCTAAAACGAGAGGCTGTGCTCACGACCCTTGAACTACGCGACGTCCGACGTTTCTGCCTGGAAGTCATCGCACTCAGCGAGGTGATTCGTTCCATCGACACGCCTTGGGTCTCCTCGCTGAAGAAGCGACTCATGGACGCAACCGCTCCCCTTTCGGCAATCGACCACATCATGACGCCGAACGGAGAGATCCGGACGGATGCGAGCGAAACCCTCTACAACCTTTACCGCGAAAAGACGAGCCAAACCAAAGCGCTGCAGAACGTTCTAGACCGTTTGATTAAGCAGCACGACATGGAGCCGGTGCTCCAAGACAAATACGTCACCAACCGCGAAGGCCGCTGGGTGATTCCGGTCAAATCCGGGATGCAACACGTGTTCCCAGGTATCATCCACGCCTCGAGCGCTTCGAAACAGACGGTCTTCATGGAGCCCGACGAAGTCGTTCCGCTCAATAACCGCCTTCGCCAGATCGAAGTGGAAATCGAGGAAGAGATTGAGCGGCTGCTCAATCAGCTTTCTTCATACTTAAGGACCTTGCTACCCGAGTTCCAGGCTTCGCAGGATGTTTTGCTCGAAGCCGACATCCGCTTGGCACAGGCAAAACTCGCCGATCTCTTGGACGCGAGGCCGATCGAATTCGATGACAGGAGACTGGAACTCATCGACGTCCGTCATCCGCTGCTTGTTTTGAAAAACGAAAAGGTTATTCCAAATACGGTTAAACTCGGCGGCGATAAGCGCATCCTTCTTCTTTCCGGTCCGAACGCCGGCGGTAAAACCGTGCTCCTGAAAAGCGTGGGACTTGCAGCACAAATGGCCCGCTGTGGGCTTCTCGTTTGCGCCGGTGAAGGTTCATATTTGCCTTTTTCGCGCAAACTTTACGTCGCTGTCGGAGACGCGCAAAGCGTGGACGCGGCCCTTTCGACATTCGCCGCCCACCTGAAGGTTCTCGACGAGGCAACCCGCGCAGAAGGAACCGACACACTCCTTCTCATCGATGAGATCTGCGGTTCAACGGACCCCGAGGAGGGCTCGGCCCTCGCGCGCAGCTTTATCGAAGTTTACGCGAAAAACGGCGTTTTCGGTGTGATCACGAGCCACCTGGGCCCGTTGAAAGTCGGTTGGGACCCATCCCTCGGCGTCGTCAACGGAAGCCTCGAATACGACACGCAAACCGGACAACCTACGTATCAGTTCTTTATGGGCGTGCCCGGACAGAGTCTGGCGCTGCAAACCGCCCGTCGCGTCGGCGTGAGCGAGAGTATTCTCGAACGCGCTCTTGAGTTCCTAAGCCCCGAGGCGAAGGCCCAGCACCAGCACTTACGCGAAATCGAATCGCTCCGAGAAGAGTTACAGAACATGCATAAAGAGCTCGCCGAAGAGCTCAAGCAAACGCGCGAGTCGAAGCGCAAATACATGGAGCTCATCCAGCTCTTCAAGAAAGAACGCGATCAATGGCTTGAGCGTTCGGTGAAGAAGGCCGAGAAGAAGATCGACGAATTGATCGATCACGCGGCCGTACAAGACATCTTCCGTCGCCACGAAAAGCTCCAGCAAATCAAGCAGGAGCTTCCGGAAGTGATCAAAGCGTCGAGCACGACCGCGAAACGACCTAAAATCGAAACGGTCGAAGATTTCGAGAAGGTTTATCCGCCCGGCTCGGTGGTTTTCGTTCCGTCGATCGGACAAGACGGGATCGTACAAGGAAAAGCAAATTCGAAGGGAGAAATTCCCGTTCTCTCGAATTCCATGCGGCTTTACGTGCATTGGCAGCAATTGCGACCGCCGCAAAGCCTGCAGAACCCCACTCAATCCATTATTCGCCGTTCATCCGGCGTGACTGTGACCCTTCAGGATGCAGAAAGGGTGATCGATGTCCGCGGGAAAAGCGTTGAGGACGCGATCGGCACAATCGAAACCCAACTCGACGCCGCGGCCCTTAATAATGAGGACCGGGTCAAAATCATCCACGGGCACGGAACCGAGGCTTTAAAGCGCGCCATCCGCGCCCACCTGTCCCGCAGCATCTACGTGAAGAAATGGAAGGCCGCCTCGCCTGAGACAGGCGGCGACGGCGTGACATGGGCTGAGTTGAAAGATTGAGGGCGGATTAAGCCGCCCCTTTTTCCGCTTTCCTCCAGCGGATCAGCATGTAGGTTCCGAGAACGACGAACGGAATGCTGAGGAGCTGCCCCATGTTCAGAGGCATGGAAGCTTCAAACG
>CALBDW010000170.1 GCA_937927435.1 uncultured Bdellovibrionales bacterium | reverse complement strand
GTGCCGTTCGCGAACCCGAGAAACGCCGCTGCGGGTTCCATCCGACAACTCGACCCTCGCGTGGCAGAGAAGCGGGCTCTCCGCATGTTCGCCTACGCCCCGGGAGTCGTCGAAGGGATGAAGTTCAAATCTCAAATGGAATTTGAGCAAGCAATGGCGGATCTCGGGGTTCCGACTGTCGGTGTAGCCGATGAGAACGAGGATATCGAGACCTTCCTGAAGCGGGCTCAAGAAGAGCTGGACCGAGGGAAGCGCCCGCCGCTCGCGCGCCGCTGTCACGGAGTCGACTGCGCGATCGAATATTACCACGCGATTGAAAAGCTCCGGCACAGCCTGCCTTTCGATATCGACGGGATTGTCGTCAAGGTCGACAGCTTCCAGGAACAGGAAGAATTGGGCTTCATCGCGCGAAGCCCGCGCTGGGCGATCGCCGCGAAGTTCAAGCCCGAACAGGGAACGACAGTCATTCGCGATATCATCGTTCAAGTCGGACGGACGGGAGCGCTCACGCCCGTGGCGGTGATGGAACCAGCTCGCGTCGGCGGTGTGACGATCACGCACGCCACTCTTCACAACCAAGACGAGATTGACCGCAAAGACGTCCGCATCGGCGACACAGTCATCATTCAGCGGGCAGGCGACGTGATCCCCGAAGTCGTTAAAGTGGTTCTCGAAAAACGGCCGGAAGATTCAAAGCCGTTCAGGATCCCGAACAAATGCCCCGTCTGCCATCAGGCCGTTGAAAAAATCGAAGGCGAGGTGATCTACCGGTGCGTGAACCCGATTTGCCCGGCGATCTTAAAAGAATCGTTGAAACACTTCGCTTCGCGACGGGCGATGAATATCGAACGTCTCGGCGACAAAATGATCGAGACCCTTGTCGATAAGGGGCTGGTGAAATCCTTCTCCGACCTTTACCGGTTAACGTTCGACCAATTGATTCAACTCGAACGGCAAGGAGAAAAATCGGTCTCAAATCTTCTTGAAAGTATCGATCAGAGCCGCAAAACAACCCTGTCGCGCTTGATCTTCGCTCTGGGCATCCGCTTTGTTGGGGAAACCACAGCCAAGGACCTCGCGAGAAGATTCGGCACGATTGAGGCCCTGGCTTCTGCGACGAAGGAGGACCTGCTTTCGGTCGAAGGCGTGGGACCGAAACTGGCCGAGTCGGTCGTCAAGGCCTTATCAAACAAGTCGCTTTTGCACGAAATCAACGAGTTGAAGAAACTCGGCGTGACGTACGAGCCCGAAACAAAAAGGCACGCCGGTGCGGCCAGCAACACATTGGCCGGGAAAAAGTTCGTGATAACCGGAACATTGCCGCTTCCGCGCGACGAAGTAAAAGACCTCATCGAAGCCCACGGCGGGGAGACTTCGGGGTCTGTCAGCAAGAAGACCGACTACGTTCTGGCCGGCGACGAGGCGGGTTCGAAGCTGAAAAAGGCTGAAGAACTCGGGATCAAAATCATCGACTGGGACGAATTTCAGAAAATGCTCAAGGGATAAAAAACCCGCCGTTCGATCACCGAACATACGGCGGGTTTTCTTGAATGTCCCTTTTTATCAGGGTCAATTCACCTCAAAGATGGTCGATCACAATGTCGCGAGCCATAACAGTTTTACGGCCATCAGCTTTCGCGCTCTCGATGCCTTTTTCGCAGAGAACCTGGACGGCCTTGCTCAACATGTCGATGGTTTCAGCGGAAGTATTGCAGCCGCCTTTCTCTTTGATGAACTTTTTCACTTTGCTGGTCACGACAAGAACGTCAGCCATCTTTTGGTCTCCCTTTTAAAAGGCTAAAACAAAATGTTTGCAGTTAGTAAAAACCCGGTTGCCGGGATACGCTACCCCTGCACTTCCTCAGGTCGTCCAGACAACTCGATGCGGCTAGTTTAGAACGAATTGGAGCACCAATACAAGAACCGCCCTATAAAAACCTGAGCCAAATCCGTCGCCGGGCGTTATCAAACAGCGACGCCGCGGTTCACAACCGGACGCAGCGTCTCTTTCGCCACCCGATCCGTGAAGTAGTACACACGTGCCTCGCGGACTCCGTTCGCCCCCGGTTGGATCCAAATGAAAGCTTTCTGTCCGATCGGCTTCTTGCACTCCACATCAAGAAATGCCGGAGACCATGAGCCCGGATTCAGGTGCTCAATGGCACCGATGACTTCGTGGCGAATCATGTGAGTATGCCCGTAGACCACTCTCCGCGTATGCGTGATCGCGCCGGTCATCGCGAGTACGTCATCACGCGGCTCTTTGTAATGGGCCACGTTTGACTGGATCGTGCGGCTGTAGAAGAGAAAGAACGGCACAAAAAGCAGGATCGGAATGAACATCCAGAAGAAGGAGATGTCGTAGACCTGCTTGATGAAAAGGAAAACCTGCAATAGCGCGATCAGCGTAATCAGGATCAAAAAAGCCCGGTCCAACCACAACTCGCGTGCGATAATAATCGGCCGGCGGGTAGCGGGATGAGCAAAAAGCTCCCTCAGCTCACGCACCATACGGGGCGTGGCGTTCGCCTTGGCGGCGATGAAGTCAATGCGGTCCTCGACCTGCAGAGGATCCCGCAAAGACGGTAAGAGCGTGTCTGAAATCGATTTCGTCAACGTCAGGAATGCGCCCCAAAACCATGTCCAAATGATCAGGGGTTGCGCACGCGCCATGTATTTCACAAAAAACTTCACGTACTCACCGACGGTCATGATGTAGTTCGAGTCAACATGGGGATTGAAAAATCCCATGCCGTTTATCATGTACCGGCAGGCGATGTTCCCGAATGGGAGCCGGATCTCAACCTTGTTGTACTGCTGAATGTATGGATGAATCGGATCGATGCACAAACAATACGGATCCTGCTGGTTTCCGTGCTCGATAAAAGTGTCGCCGTTACTGATGTAAAACCATTCACAAAAGCGGATGTTCCCGTGAAAAGCTTCGGGAAGTTCCAGATGCTCAATAATGCGACTTTGCACTTGCGGCCAATGAAGCTCCAAATCGTGGTTGCCGATTACAAAAACGACCCGATGCCCGCACATCACGAATCGGCGCAACGCTTGCACCCAAACGGGGTGGTCATCCAAGATGCGGTCGATTTTAAACAGCGATTTTTCCATTTCCGGGAGAAGTCCGCGGCGGCGCTCCAACCAGCTGATCCGAAACGGGGCGTCTTCGGGGATTGCCATGACGCTGTCGAAATCGAAAATGTCACCGTTCAAAACAAGTTCGACCTCCCCGCCGCCTGCCATGTTTTCGAGATGCTTCAGCAGTTCAGCGAAGAGATCGTCAAAAAAGAACTCCCGGGTTTTATATTTCTTCCACAACGGGAACTTTTCGTTAACAGGCTCGGCCTCACAAAGATGCAAGTCACTGATGACGGCCGTGTATTTCGCTGACCTAAAGTCTTTCAACGCCATCATGAATCACTCAGCTCACTGGCCACTTGCCTGCGCCGGGCGAAAAAACCCACTAAGAAAATCGAGATCTCGTACAACACCCACATAGGAACCAAGAGCATGACCATGCTCATGAGATCCGGCGGGGTAACGATCGCCGCGATAACCGCAAGTCCGACAATGATGTAGCGGCGCTTTTCGCGAAGGAACCTCTGGTCCACAAGACCCATCGCGCCGAGCATGACAATAACCAAGGGAAGCTCGAACGCAAGTCCGAAAACTAATGTTATCGAAATAAAAAATGAAAGATATTCGCTGATCGTAATCATCGGTTTATCCTCGGCTCCGCCGAAGTGCAGAAGGAAGTTGAAAGCCGCCGGAAGCACCAGGAAATAAGCAAAACTTACTCCGACTAAAAACAAAATTGATCCTGCGGAAATAAACATCAGACCGTACCGTCTTTCGTGCAGGTACAGGCCCGGTGAAACGAACTTCCAGGCCTGAAAGACCCAAAACGGACACGACAGGATGACACCCGCGAGAAGGGACACCTTCAGGTGCGCCATAAACTTATCGATCGGATGGGTGAATACCAAACCGCCCGATTCGAGATAAGGCGAGATCGGCTCACGGATGAAATCGAAAAGTTGGGAGCTAAAGGCCCAGCAAACAACCGTCATGGCCAGAACGCCCCAAGCGGATTTGATGAGCCTATCTCGAAGCTCGGTCAAATGTTCGATGAGCGGTTGGGCGTTCGACGGATGGTTCGGATTGTCCTCGCCGGGAAGCGATTCTCGCATCGGTTAAGACCCTTCTTTATTCAGATCAAAGCTCAGTTGTTTTTCCTCATCATCGGCCTTGGCGGCCTTAGACGGCGGCAACGAAGCTTGCGGTTCGGACCTTCTTTGCGGGTCAGGCTGGGGCGATTCGAGCGAACGCTCCACCGCGCTTTGAAACTTCGTGACGGACTGTTCCGCCTCGTTCTTTATTTCGAAAAACGCCCGCTGGAACTCGTTCGACGCGTCCCTGAATTGATTGAGCAAGCGGCCGATCGTCCGCGCTACCTCGGGCAATTGGCGCGGACCGATCACGATCAACGCGATGGCGGCCAAAAGCAAAATTTCACCCATGCTGAATCCGAACATGGCGCCAGTCTAGCCGTTGCCCGAATGTCTGTCTATCACTGCTGCTTTTTGAAAGGCAGATTCGTCCTTGGAACTGCGATCAAGCCCTTCGAGATCAGGCGCTCCCTCGCCACGTCCGATCCCGTCCGCGCATAAACTTCGTAAAGCCGCAGAATATTGTTCTCATCCGTCAACTGGGCCTGATTGCTGATATCGGTCAACAGATCGACGAATTCGTAAAAGCGCTGACCCACCTCGCGATATATGCGTGCGGACGTATCCTCACGCACACAATCTGAGAGAGCCGCATAAGCCGTGGCGCCCATTCCGGCATAGTAATCCACATCGATGAGCTTGCGCTGCAGGCTGTCGCCGAAGAAGCCGCTGATATAAAGCGATCTTTCCGCGAGCTTCTTGAGGAGCTCGATCCTTGTCAGGAGGTCGGCGTTCTGCGCCCGCAAGAAGGTTTCAGCTAACGTCTCACGCACGCGACGGCCAGATGAATCCATGTCATCGAACAGGTTTTCTGTTGGAATGTACGCTTCCAATAGATCAACGAGATACGTTTTGACGAGCGGAAATGTCTTCAGTTTCCGGCGCTCAAACGCATCCGATACAATTTGTTCAAAGGCTTCGCGTGAAGATACCAAAAGGGGTGAAGACGAGTTATGGTCGTTCAGACCCATATCCTTCCTTCATGGACCCCGCCTGGCTCCACGGGTCCATAAATTCATTTTAGCAAAGATCGGAATCTTGCACGCAAAATCGCCGCAAAGCGCGAATTACTGGCCCTAAGACGAGCCCGGAAAGCCGCTACCATGGCTCGTTTCGAGACATTTGCACTTTTTACCAAGGGCAGGACGGACCGACGGCGCAGATCACCCTCGGCCTTGAGAAGACCTCCTCGGCGACCTCACGTACGTCGCGGGCGCTGATATCCCGCAGGTTCTCCGCATACTGAAAGACCTCCTCGCTCGGAATTCCATAAATTTCGTTGAATAGAATCGCCGAGCAAATCGCGGAGCTTCTCTGCAAGTCGATATCATGCCGTCCGATCAAGTAGCGTTTCGCGCGGTCAAGTTCGGCGTCACTCACGTTCTGGTCGACCAGCTTCCGGAATTCCGCTTCCATCATCTCGATCGCTTTCGCGCCCTTTTGCGGTGAACACCCGATATAAGCGCCGAAGTATCCCGTATCGAGCCCTTCCATGCGCACCGGCGCAACGGAATAGGCGAGCGACGCCTTATCTCGGAGCTCAATGAAGAGGCGCCCCCCTTGGCCCGCCAGAACGGATTGAATGATCTGAAGAATGTACCGCTTACGGTCGTCGAGCGTGAGCCCCTTATAGCCTACGATAATGTGGGTCTGCTCACGCGACAGTTCCTTGAACCGCCGAACTTCTTCTCTCGGCCCCTCGTGCTCGAACTTCGTTTTAAACGGCTCTCCCTTGGGAAGGCGTGAAGTCGCCTCTTCAAGCCGTTTCAACCACTTGTTTTTATCGATTGAGCCCGTCACGGTGACCGTCAGGTTCCGCGCCCCCATCATGCGTCCGAAGTGCGAAACGACATCGTCGCACGTGAGCTTTTGAACCGATTCCCGGGTTCCGTAAATATCGCGCGCATAGGGGTGCCCGTCGAACATCGTTTCGGCGAAAAGGTGAGAGACGACCTGGGCGGGATTGTCCTCACGCGCGCGGATCGTTTCGATCATCACCGCCTTTTCCCTTTCGATCGCGGCTTCGCTGAAGACCGGATTCGTCAGCACGTCCTCAAACAAATTCAAGGCGTCGTCCTCAAACGGCGAAATGGACTGCATCGAAAGGCCAACGGAGTTTCTTCCACCGAAAGCGCTGATAGAGCCGGCGATCGCTTCGATCTTGCGCGCGATATCGGCCTCGCTTAACGTTTTGGTACCGCTCGTCCAAACGCGCGAAAGGAGCTCAGTCACGCCGGAATTCAAACCGTTTTCAGCCCGCAACCCTCCGAGCAATGCGGCCTTCGCGCTGAAAACAGGTGTCGCCCAGCTCTCACGGAAGATCACGGTCGTGCCGCTCGGGAGCTGATGCTTCTCGATCGCCGCCGCCGCAACTCCCCCGCTTTTCAACGAGCTCTTCACTTTCTTAAGAGCGGGCGGCTTTTCCGGTTTCACTTTCACCTTCTTGGCCGCCTCAAACTCCTTTTCATAACGCTGCGTCCAAGCCCGAAGCTTGCGCGCGATTTCTTTTTCATTCCGCGGGGTCATCATGACGACCGTCATGGATTTAGCCGCGAGATACTTCCGCGCCACCTTTTGCACGTCTTCGGGCTTCAAAGCGTAGACTTGCTTCATGAACTTTTCGAAGTACGCATAGTCGCCCATCAAGTTCTCCAGGCTTCCAGCCTTGCGGGCCATTCCCTCGACGGTTTCCATCGAATAAAACTCTTCGCTTTCGAGATTAACGATCGCCTTTTTCAATTCCTCCGCCGTCGGCGGCTCGGCCACAATGCGGAGCAATTCCATTTTCAACGCTTCGAACGCGTTCTCAGTCTGTTCCGCGTTCAGAGTCGCAGAGACCGTGAACAGACCTGTCTCTTTCGGCGTGAACGTGCCCGCGCCGATCGAGTTCGTCAGCGCTTTTTCCAAGCGCAGTTTTTGGACCAACCGCGAGCTTTCGCCCTGCCCCAGTATCAGCGCCAGCACATCTAGCGCCGCAATGTCTTTATGGCTCGCCCCCGGAATCCTCCACGCGACGTGAAAGTGCGCCTCCTCAAACGGAGCCTGCTTCACCCTGACGCGTGGGCTGGTTTGCGTCGGCTCTTTCGGACGCTTCACCTTGCGGAGTTTAAATGGCTCAAGACGTCCGAACGCGGTTTCGACTTTTTTCGTCATTTCTTTCATGTCGAAGTCGCCCGCGACCACCAGGTGCATGTTCGACGGCACATACCGACTCCGGTAATAATCGACCAGAACTTTACGGCTGACTTTCCGGATAATGCGGTCGTAACCGATGACGGGAATGCGATAAGGATGGTTCTTATAGACCGTGGAAAAGAGCAGCCGGCTCGCTTGCCGTCCCGGACTGTCATTCGAACGCTTGATCTCCTCAATGACGACCTCGCGCTCATTGTCGATTTCGACGCTTTCGAACCGGGGGAATCCCATCATCTCGCTGATGACATCGAGCGCGACGTCACTGAACTCTTTGGAGATGTTCACGTAAAACACGGTTTGGTCAAACGACGTATAGGCGTTCAGCTCACCGCCTGATGCCTCGACTGTCGATGCGATCTCCCCGACGCCGTAGCGTTGCGTTCCTTTGAAAACGAGGTGCTCGATAAAGTGGCTGATGCCTTCTTCACCCTTTCTTTCATCGGCTGAACCCGTCTTGACCCACATTTGTACTGACACGACGGGGGATTTGTGGTCTTCAATCAGTAGCACGGAAAGGCCGTTCGCGAGTTTTTTCCGCTTGATCAAACCGCTCTTCGCGGCCGCCTTAACCGTGGCGATCGCGCCGCGCGAATCGGTTTTTGTAGAAGGTTTTTTTTCTGGCGCGGCTCTATTTATGGACATCGTGCGCTCCATGAAGTTTGGTGTTTATATTCACATTCCCTATTGCCTGCAGATCTGCCCTTACTGCGATTTCACGAAGTACGAGTACGGCAAAATCATGCCTCCGGAAAAGTACGTCGAGCTTCTCGCATCCGAGATTCGGCTCAGATCATCGGACATTCCCGTGAAAGACCTCGACACCGTTTACTTCGGCGGGGGAACTCCGAGTCTTTTCGAACCACGTTTCATTCTAGCGATTCTTGACGAACTTGCAAAGGCGGGCTTCCGTATCAAAGACGACGCGGAAATGTCCATCGAGATCGATCCCGCAACAGTCGATCAGTCGAGGCTGGACGAGTATAAACGCACCGGTTTTAACCGTTACAGCGTCGGCGCACAGACCTTCAATTCACGTCTCTTGAAAATAGCTGGACGAAAGCACACGGCCGAAGACACGGTTAAACTCCTCACGCTTCTAAAGAAAAACGGAGTCAATTACTCGTTTGATTTGCTCTTTGCGCTTCCGACACAAACTCTTGAAGAGCTTCGCGCCGACGTCGTGACGGCCTTGTCATTCGAACCGTCCCACTTGAGCGCTTATTGCCTCACGGTTCCGAACGGTCATCCCATGTCAATCGGACGGGCACCCGATGAAGAGCAAGTTATGATGTTCGACTTGATCGAGACCGAGCTCGAAAAAAAAGGAATCCTCCGTTATGAAATCTCGAGCTACGCAAAGCCGGGGTCGGAGTCGAAGCATAATATGCTCTATTGGACGGACCAGGCTTACTGGGGTCTGGGAGCTGGCGCTCATAGCTATTTCCCGCCGGGATTTTCAAGCACAGTCGATTCAACCGCTCCTTGGGGATTACGATTTTGGAACGCGCCTTCCCTTACCGCATACGAACGCGAGATTAAATCGTGGAACCGCCCGTCCTGGAGCTTCGTGAGAGACCTGCCCGAACACGAACGCGAGTTTTTAGAAAAGCACCAATCTTTGACGGACTTTTGTCACACATCCCTGCGTCTCGTACGCGGGCTAGAGATGAACGCCTTGCGTCTAAAGTTCGGGGAAGCGACCGAGTGGGCGGTCACCAAAGAACTTCAAGCTTTGGAGGCCGAGCATCTCGTTTTCCGCACGCCCGCGGGCTGGGCTCTCACTGCCAAGGGCCGGGCTCTCGCCAACGTGGTTTTCGAAAGACTCACGTTCCTGAGGGAGGATTTGCCGGAAAATCGGCCAACTTCGACAAATTGACATACCGTTTTGCGACCCCATAATTGAGAAGGCACAAAATTCCTCGAACTATCGAATGGGAGCGATAAATGAGTGAGAACGAAAAACCCCAAAATCAACCAAGCGGAAACGGCCCCGATAAAGGCACGGAGCCCCAACGTTTAGGTGACGAGGGGAAAGAGCCCTCTGTCGATCCCGTCGAGGAAGCCAAAGCCGAAGCGCAAAAGTACAAAAATGAGTACCTTTATCTTTTGGCTGAATTCGAAAATTACAAAAGGCAAGTGGCGAAAGAGCGCAGTGATTTGCGCAAATACGGCGCCGAACGGCTGATCGTCGACTTGCTGGGCGTTCTCGATATTTTCGAAATGGCTCTGGCGACCGAAGTTACGCCCGAAACGTTCGCCAACTTCCGTAAAGGCGTCGAAATGACCGCGACCGAATTGAAGAATGTCCTGCAACGCCACGGCGTGAGCGAGGCGGCGTCGGAGGGTCAAAAGTTCGATCCGTCAATTCATGAAGCGCTCGGCAGCGAGGAAACCAATGATGTGCCGCCGGGTACGATCGTGAAGGTGTTCAAGAAGCCGTACAAGCTTCACGACCGTTTGATTCGCCCGGGGCAAGTCATCGTCGCGAAAGAAAAGTCTCAATGAGATAATTGAAGACGTCGAGGTGAGCTTTGGCGAAAAAGGACTACTATGAAATTCTGGGTGTGCCTCGCTCGGCGTCTGCGGATGAATTAAAAAAGGCGTTCCGCAAACTCGCGATGAAGTACCATCCGGACAAAAACCCCGGAGACAAAAAAGCCGAGGAACGCTTCAAAGAGATCAACGAGGCCTACGAAGTTCTTTCCGATCCGCAAAAACGCCAGGCCTACGACCAATTCGGACATATGGGTGCGCAAGGTTTCCGCCCCGGCGCCAATCCTTTTGAGGGCTTCAGACCGGGCGGAGCCGGTGATTTCGGATTCGGACGCGCTTTTGAGGGTTTCGGCTTTGGTGGAGCGGGAGCCGCCGACAATTTCCAAGATATTTTCGGCGATATTTTCAGCGATTTCTTCGGTGGACGAGCGGGCCGAACGGCCGGAACCGGTCCCCGCCCCGGCACACGCGCTCGCGGCGCCGACTTGCGCTACACCCTCAACATCACTTTCGAAGAAGCGGCAACAGGCACGGAAAAAACGATCAGCTTCATTCGTCATCGAGGCGGTAAAGAGGAAACAGCTATACTTGCGGTTACGGTCCCGGCCGGCGTCAAAACGGGACAAAGACTTAAGCTCAGGGGTGAAGGCGATACGCCACCCAGTGGCGGAACGCCCGGCGATCTCTATGTGATCGTCAACATCCAAGAGCACCCGCTGTTTAAACGCGTCGAAAACGACATCCACATGGACTTACCCCTCACCTACATCGACGCGGTTCTCGGAACCACGGTCGAAATACCGACGCTAACCGGCAAAGCGTCTTTAAAAATCCCACCCGGGACACCCTCAGGACAAATGTTCCGGTTGAAAGGGAAAGGTTTCGCCTCGGTAAATGGCCCAGGCGCGGGCGATATGCTGGTCCGCGTGATCATCGATGTGCCGAGAGAGGTGACAGAAGAGCAACGTGAACTCTTGAAGCGCTTCGCCAGCACTTTGCGACCCAGTCCTTTGATCAAGGCCTACCAAGAGAAAGTGGACAGAATCCTCAAATCCAAGAAATGATCACTACATGAAGAAATCGTGTATTGGTCTGGTTTTACTGCTTTTTGTTTGCTCCTGCGCGGCCTCAACTCCCGTTAAACGCGAACCGATCGCAGCCCCTCCTCCCGCAAAGGAAGAATTTAAATCCGCGAAGAACATCGCCGAAAAAGGCGATCCGAACAAAGCGATCGCAAGATTGAAACGCTTCGTTGAACAAAACCCCGAAACCGACCTGACCGGCGAAGCGTATTTCCGCATGGGCGAGCTTTACGAACGCACCCGCCAGTACCAAGAAGCGCTCAATTCATATCTCGCAGTCTTGAACCTGCCGGTTAAAAGTAACGTCGAATTCGAGGCCGGCGCCAAAGCGGCTCTCTTGCAGCTTCGCTTCGGCAACACCGATGAAGCGGAAAAGACCATCGCCCGTTTGGCGAAAATGCCCAATCTCTCCGCCGAGCAGGAAATTCGGCTTGAGGAACTCCTTCTCGAGTCGGCGACGGCGCGCAAAGATTCGATGCGCGCGATCGAGGCTCTCGTGCGCCTTGCGGAGATCCATCCGGACCCGAAGGAACGTGACCGCTACAAGGTCCGTGCTCTGGATGCCGTCGATTCCAACCTGAGTGAAAACGATTTGCGTGAGATCGCCGACAACAGGCGTTTCACGTTCCTGCGACCTGAAGCGAAGTACCGTTATGGCGCCATTTTGTTGGAACAACGCCAGTATTCAAAAGCGCGCGACTATCTCTCCGACGCTGTTCAAATGGCTCCCGAAACGGAACTCGCAGAACGCGCAAGAAGCCTTATCGCACAAATCGACTCGCGCCATCGCGTTGACCCTCGCACGATCGGCGTGATTCTCCCTCTTTCCGGCAGGCAGGCTGCGATCGGACAAAAAGCGCTTCGGGGAATTCAGCTAGGCTTAGGCGTCTTCGGTAAGGCGTCGGGGTTCCGCTTGGCCGTCATCGATAGCGAAGGAAATCCTGATGTCGCCCGTCGCGCCGTCGATCGCCTTGTTCAAGAAGACAACGTCATCGCTCTCATCGGTGGTCTCTTAGCGAAAACGGCATCGGCCGAAGCCGCGAAGGCACAAGAGTACGGCGTACCGATGATTTTGCTGACCCAGAAAGCCGGCGCCACGCATGCCGGCGATTACATCTTCCGCAATGCTCTGACGAGTCAAATGCAGGTGCAAAAAATCGTCGAGACCGTCATGGGACAAATGGGCATGCGTCGGTTCGCCATTTTGTTCCCCAACGACGCCTACGGAATCGAATTTGCGAATCTCTTCTGGGATGAGGTCCGCGCTCGCGGCGGATCGATCAACGGTGCTCAGCCTTACGACCCGAAGGAAACGGATTTCCGCAGCCACATTCAGCGCCTCGTGGGCACGTATTACATCGACGACCGCGCGGACGAATATAGGCTACTGGCTAAAGCTTGGAGGGATAAAAATCCGAAACGTTCGGCTCGCCAGTCGGGACCCAGTCCCGAAGAGCTTCTTCCTCCGATCGTCGATTTCGACGCGATCTTCATTCCCGATAGTGCTCGAGCCGTAGGTCAGATCGCGCCAATGCTCGCTTATAACAACGTGAGTGGAGTGCGTCTTATCGGAACGAATATCTGGAACAGTCCCGCTCTCATCACCCGTGGGCAAAAGTTCGTGGAAGACTCGATTTTCGTCGACAGCTTCCTTCCGAACGATCCGGCTTTCTTGAACTCTTCTTTCCGGACGAACTTCAAAGCGACATTCGATGAAGAGCCCGGTCTCACAGAGATCCAGTCTTATGACGCCGCACTTATTCTACGCCAAATCCTCGCATCCGGTGTGACCTCCCGAAACGGAGTTCGCGATCGAATGATGCAACTCCAAGGCTTCCCCGGCGCTTTAGGATATCTTTCGGTTAATTCTGAACGGGAATTCCTGCGGCCACTCTCCGTTTTGACCGTTAAAAACGGGCAGATTCGGGAACTCGAGTCCGTCCGCCAATAAGCATCTTTCCATCACAAAAATTAATAGCTCCCATGCGATAAATGAGGAGCCGTTTTTTTAACCGAATTCACCCCGGCCCTGGTCGATATCAGCGATCTCGGTCGACAAGACGGGACTGAGGTCGAAAAAAGCGTCCAGGACGGACGCCGGCAATGAGGCCACGGATGGCCTTGGAGGGTTGACGGGGAGGAGTTATGAAGAAAGCCGCACTGCCAGAAGAGCTGCTCAGAGAATGTCGCGCTAAACTACTCGAAGCGAGAAAGGACATTCTCAATCGCGTCCGCGTGGCTCGTGAAGAGTTCCATGCAGTGGAAAAAACCGGCGGCGATGAGGCGGATCAAACGATGCAGATCCTCGCGGAGCAAGACTTCCTCGCCTCTCAACAACGCCTCAATGAACTTCTGATGGAAATCGATTTCGCGCTCGCGCGGATGGAGAACGGAAGTTACGGGATCTGCGAGGAAACCGAAGAACCGATCGAGGAAGCGAGACTTCGTGCCATTCCGTGGACCCGCCTGAGCATTGAAGGCGCAGAAATCCGTGAAGCTTTGAAACGCCGTTATGCTTAATAATCCGAGACACTTTGAACGAAAGCGACAGAATGTCAGAGACTGAACGACATTCTGTCGCTTTTTTCAGCATCTTTGCACTCTCGCAAACAACCTCTTATAACTTCCAAAACAAAGAAAAACCGTGTCATTTCAATAATGCGGAAGTCTTAGGCACTCTGATTTTTTATTTGCAAAGCCGAACGTCCAATCCTAAAAGCTTACAAATCCTGTAGCCCGCAGGCATGATCATTATGACGAAATGCCTGTTTTTTAAGCGTCGAGGGGCGACGTCTTAAATGGGCTAGGCATCGGGATGAGAGGGACGAGCGACGGCCGGTTTCAGGCGACAATTCGTTTGAATCCGCTCGTCGTTAACATGGAGGGAAACAGAATGGACGCTAAAGACTTGCAGTTCTTCCGAGAGCTCTTGCTCGCCCAAAGAGCGGAACTTCTCAACAAGGCTGATGCCTTCAAGTCGGACGCGGCAATCACGACCATGGGTCAAGGTGATGAGGGTGACTTGGCCGTTTCAGAGCTAAACCTTTCGATGACCTTGCGTCTTCAGGAGCGGCAGGCGCAGCTCCTGCAAAAGATCGATCGCGCACTTGCCAAAATTGAAGACGGCACATTCGGGCTCTGCGAACAATGCGAGGAGGAGCTCAATCCCGCTCGCCTGAGAGCCCGGCCTGTGGCCACTCTTTGCATCGCATGTAAAGAGGAACAGGAAAACCGCGAACGGATCTTCGCTTAAGCCGACGCGGCTACTCTTCGATTCGAAAGCGCATGTTCTTCTCCCCGTCTCGAAACGCCATCGCCGTCGGACGGGAAGTGGAATCGAACTCGATGGCGCCGTCACGGTCGCCATCGGAAATCACCACCCGTTCAATTGCCTGGGAGTCCGCTTTATACCACCGTGTAAGAGTGGTCTCCCCTTCAAGAAAAATAACTTCCTCAGCGACCAGGTGGCCATCCTGGTCGTACCACTGGTTCACCTCTTCGCCGTTAAGACTAAGGTACGAAACCTGGAGATATCCCTGTTCGTTGATTCCGATTTCTTCCCATGTGCCTTCGAGAACCGGAAACTCGGCATCGATCGCTTCAGTCAACTCGCGATGGATGTCCGCGAAACCAGCGTGAGTATTGAATGCGATTTCGAGCGCGCGGTCTAAAGTCAAGCGGCTTTGGTAATCGTCACTGTTCCCATCTGAGTGAACAGGCTCGTTCGCCGGGCGCCGCTCGGAAGGAGCAACTTCTTGGGCCCTCTCAGTGCTTCCAATTTCTTCAGTGACCCCCGTTTCTTGGAAGGCTCGGTCAGCTTCGATATCCTCGGTAACGGTTTCGAAGACCTCTTCTTGATCCGCTTTCTTTCCAGCTGACGGCCAAACAAACCATACAAAAAAGGAAGCAACGCCAAGAATGAAAAGTGCTCTTATAAAGCCGGTGTAGTTCATCACTGACGGGTCTCCCTTCGACCACGACCTCGGGCTGGCCATCGCTATACAATAGGCGTCAGGGCGGAATCAACGCGACCCCGACCACCTTGTAAGGAGTCCTCGGGGCATCGACTAAAATTCGGGATGACTAGGTCTTTAGTTCCCAGTCGTTCGGCCTTGTGTGGATTTTCAGGCACACGGCCCTTCGCTCAGATTTTTCCGTTTTTGCCTGATTTCAGCGTTTTTCCCCGTATTTCCGGACCTTTTAAGGCCGTCCAGCCCTTAAAGACCTGAGCGATTAAAACCGAGAAGAAGAAAGCAGCGAGCCGATAATCAGGCTCTCAGCGGATGCCCGCACGAGCGGAGGAACACAAATGGCATTTGACGACAAAGTTAGTGAGATCCCAGAAACTCTACCCATGCTCCCGGTACGCGACATCGTCGTGTTTCCCTACATGATTCTGCCTCTGTTCGTGGGCAGAGAGGCATCGATTCGTTCCGTAGAGGAAGCTCTCGCCAAAAACCGGCTGATCTTCCTCGCTTCCCAAAAAGAAATCACGGAAGAGAATCCCTCTGAAGACACCATTTACACGGTCGGAACCGTCGCGCGCATCATGCGGATGCGGAAACTCGCCGACGGTCGCGTGAAAATCCTGATCCAAGGCGAATGCAAAGGCCGTATCAAAAAATACCTGAAGTCGTCGCCGAACTTCGAGGTCGCCGTCGAAAAAATCGACGAGCCTGAAGCGACGGGCTCGCAAGTCGAATTCGAGGCGATGATCCGAAACGCGCGCGAGCAACTCGAAAAGATCATCGCGCTCGGACGCATGCTTTCTCCGGACATCCTCCTGATTCTCGACGACGTCACGGATCCCGGCCGCCTCGCGGACTTGATCGCGTCTAACCTCGGCCTCAAAGTCGCCGACGCGCAAAGAGTGCTTGAAACAACCGATCCGAAACAACGTCTGCTCCTCGTTAACGAAATTCTCGCCAACGAACTCGAAGTTCTGCAAATGCAGGCGCGAATCCGGAATTCGGCTAAAGACGAAATGTCGAAATCGCAGCGCGAATATTATCTGCGCGAACAAATGCGGGCCATCAAGAACGAGCTCGGCGAACAGGATTCGAAGGGCGAGGAAATGGAAGAACTCCGCCAACGCATCCTCGACGCCGGCATGCCGGAGAGCGTACAAAGCGAAGCTCTCAAGCAACTCGGCCGCCTCGAGAGAATGCATCCTGACGCTTCGGAAGCCTCCATGCTCCGCACTTATCTCGATTGGCTGATCGATTTGCCGTGGAACAAGAGTACCGAGGACAATCTCGATATCGAACGTGCGCAAAAAATTCTCGACGAGGACCATTACGATCTGGCGAAGGTCAAAGACCGTATCCTGGAGTTCCTTGCTGTCCGCAAACTCAATCCAAAGAATCTCAAGGGCCCGATCTTGTGCTTCTGCGGTCCTCCTGGTGTCGGTAAGACCTCGCTCGGAAGATCCATCGCGCGCTCGATGGGACGCGAGTACTTCCGTATCGCGCTCGGTGGCGTGAAAGACGAAGCCGAAATCCGCGGTCACCGCCGCACGTACGTCGGCGCAATGCCCGGAAAAATCATCCAAGCCCTCAAACAAATCAAAACGAACAACCCGGTCATCGTGCTCGACGAGATCGACAAGCTCGGAAGCGATTTCCGCGGCGATCCCTCGGCGGCGATGCTCGAGGTGCTTGATCCGGAGCAGAACCATTCGTTCCGTGATAATTACCTCAACGTCGACTTCGACTTGAGTAACGTGCTCTTCATCGCAACCGCAAACGTCGTCGAGAACATTCCGCCGGCGCTCCGCGACCGCATGGAGTTGATCCACATCTCCGGGTACACCGAGAACGATAAGCTTCTTATCGCGAAGAAGCACATCATCGCTCGGCAAATGGAGAGCAACGGCATCACGGCTGACGATGTCGAGTTCACCGATGAAGGTATCAAATATCTCATCGCTCACTATACGCGCGAAGCCGGCTTAAGGAACCTCGAGCGCGAAGTGGGTTCCGTCTGCAGGAAAGTCGCTAAGTTGAAAGTCACCGGTAACACCGAGAAGGTGGTCATCACGCCTGAGAAAGTGGTCGAATTCTTGGGCGCCCCAAGATATCTGCGCGACGAGACCCTCAAGGAGAACCAGGTTGGTATCGCGACAGGTCTCGCGTGGACACCGGCAGGAGGCGAAGTTCTCTACGTCGAGGCTTTGAAAATGAAAGGCAAAGGCGGACTCGTTCTCACCGGCCAGATGGGCGACGTGATGAAAGAATCCGCCACCGCGGCGATGAGCTACGCCCGTGCGAACGCGAAAGACTTCGGTATCCCCGAAGACTGGAGCGAAAACTGGACCGTCCACGTCCACATGCCGGCTGGGGCGATCCCCAAAGACGGGCCATCCGCGGGCATCACAATGGCAACCGCGATCATCAGCCTTATGACGGACACGCCGGTCCGCTCTGACGTCGCCATGACAGGTGAAGTGACTCTCCAAGGTCGCGTTCTCCCGGTCGGTGGAATCAGAGAAAAGGCTCTCGCGGCGCTTCAACAAGGGATCAAAACGGTCATTGTACCGTTCCAGAACCAAAAGGACGTTCAGGAGATCCCCGAAGACTTCAGAAAACAAATCAACTTCATCTTCGTTGAGCACCTTGACGAGGTTTTGGCCTTGGCCCTCGAAGAGAAACTGGGCAAAGGCCGCCGTCACGGTACGACTACGAGAGGCGGCAAGAAATCGAAAGACGGTGCCGCCGCTTCGGCCGCGTAAGAAGACTCAACTCGGAGACCGCCTCCTCGCGGATTATCGCCTGGAGGCGGCATCAACGAGCGCCCGTTTGAGGCGCTCGTTGTCGTCTTCAAGCACACGAACGAGTGTCTTCAGGTCCGCAACCTCTTCTTTGAGCTGAATAATCTGCTCCTCTTTTTCCTGAAGAATATTCGCGTACGCTTTTTTAAGTTCGCTTAAGAGCCGACTGGCGGAAGCGATAAAAGGCTCATCTGCCGAAACATGTCTCAACGGCGCGGGCTCCCCGACCAAAACCGAGGGCTCAAAAGCTTTGTCTTCAGTAACCGGACCTTCGTCGGGAACCAGATACTTGCCCTTCTCCACCCGATACGGAATCAAATTGCTTTTGATGCGGCGGCGCAGGGTCGAAATACTCACCCGGTATTTGCTCGCGTAGTCAGTTAAAGACAGCCATTGCTGAGTCACGGTCAGTGAACCCCTTTTGATGGTCGAATTTTCCGGCTCTTTTTGGTTCTATCACACATGAGCACGTGCACAACGATTAAATTGGCGACAGTTCTCGAGCGCCCAACCCGTCGGATTTGCCTAACAATTCTTAAACAAGTGGGGGCTAGTCCCGAGTCGTGAGGTTTCCCCTCCCTCCTAAATTCACTTTTGCATTCTTCAACATGGTGGATACTATGAAGTGATGCGTCTTAGTGAGAAAAAGAGGCTGGCTCTGGTCTTGAGCGGAGGCGGTATCAAAGCTGCCGCCTTCCATCTGGGCGTGTGTTTTGCGCTACGCGAAAAAGGATTCAAGTTCGCGGGCGGTTCTCCCGAAGACGTCCGGGCTCGTCACCCCGACGATAAACTCACTTTTAAGATTTATGTCGGCTCCAGCGCGGGAGCAGTGGTTTCAACCTTTTTGGCTGCGGGTTACAGCGTCGAAGCCGTCATCGACGCTTTCGAACGCGGAGCTGCCTCCGACTTTCGTTTGCTTTCAAAACGGCGAAAGCCCTATGCGCGCCTTAAACCCATCACTTACCGGGACATCTTCGCGCTGAACGGAGGCAATTTCGTTAATTTCATTCCGAACATGCTCCGCCGGCGCTCCATCGTAACGGGCGGCATCGAAGCCTTGATTAAAAACGGCTTTAAAATTAACGGGCTTTTCACCACGAAGGGAATCGAGCGTTACTTTCGCACGCAGGTCTTAAAGGAAAACACTTTCTCGAGTTTGGGCGTCGCTCTATACATCATCGGAACTCAGCTCAACCACTCCCGCAAAGTGGTCTTCGGCGACTTCCCCACGACGTATAAAGAAAAAAGCATTAAGTACGCGAATTACGCCACCATCAGCGACGCGGTCGCGGCCAGCACAAGCTTGCCGCCGGTTTTTGCGCCATACGGGATCCGCAACCAGAACGGTAAGGAGCTCTTTTTCTTTGACGGTGAGATCCGCGATACGCTTTCCACGCACGTTGCGGCCGACGCCGGCGCGGACCTCGTGATTTCAAGCTATTCTTACCAGCCGTATCATTACACCCCTGTCATGGGAAGCCTTAACAATTACGGGATTCCGCTGATCATCAACCAGGCGCTCTATCAGGTGATTCAACAAAAAATCGAGAAGCACATCGATCACCAGCAACAGATCGCAGCAATCATGAGCGCAGTTGATGGCTATTTCCGGAAAGCAGGTTTACCAAACGAACATCGGGAGAAGTTGCTCGAGATCATCGCGCAAAGGGCAAATTACAACCCCAATGTCGATTACATATACATCCATCCGAGCCCGCAAGATCACGAAATGTTTTTCGTCGATCACTTCAGTCTGAACCCGGAGATCCTCGGACGCATAGTCAACATCGGTTTCCGAGCAGCTCTCCAGGTTCTGCGTAAGTTGGATTTGTGAGGAATAATATTAAAGCATCGCAATCGCCGAGCGCACGACTTGAATAGCGGGCGAAGCGAAGATTCCGACCACGATGACGACCAATGCGGACGCCGCAATCAGCATACGGGTGAGCAAGTTCGAAGTCAGGACTTCGACGCCCTCGCCTTCGGCCATGTACATAACTCCCACGGGGCGCAGGTAGTAGTAAACGCTGATCACCGAGCTGATCACGCCCCAGAACGCAAGCCAGTACATGTCTTGCTCGATCGCGGCCATGAATACGTAGAACTTACCAAAGAACCCGAGCGTAGGCGGGATTCCCGCAAGGCTCAGCATAAGTACCGTGAGACAAATGCCGAGAACCGGATGTTTTCTCGCCAGCCCCTTGAGATCCGAAATTTTCAGGCTCATTTCGGCGCTTTTTTCGAAAACTGCGACGATCGCAAAGGCGCCGATAGTCATGAAGGCGTAGCTGAAGAGATAAAACAGCAGGCTGGAAGCGCCCGTGTTGAAGTTGCTTCCGAAACCGGCAGCGATCAAGCCGACCATCGCGTAACCGGAGTGCGCAATGCTCGAGTACGCGAGCATCCGCTTGAAGTTCTCCTGCATGATGGCCGCAATGTTTCCGAGCAACATCGTAAGCACAGCGATCCATGTCAAGACGTTCAACATCGAATCAGACTGGATCTGTTCGCCCATGTCGAAGACTCGGAGGAAAGCAACGAATGAAGCCGCCTTCACACCCGTGGCCATGAACGCCGTTACCGGAGTCGAAGCTCCTTGGTAAACGTCAGGCGTCCATGCGTGGAAAGGAAAAAGGGCCACCTTGAACGCGAATCCAAGAACGACGAGGCTCAAGCCGGCCACGAAGACGCGGTTCGTTTCGAGCAAACGGCTGAAGTTGTCCATCAAGCCCGGAACGCCTTCCGTCCCGGTATAATAAGTCGTTCCAGCGGTTCCGTACACGAGAGCGATACCGTACAAGAAGATCGCCGAGGCGAAACTTCCCAAGACGAAATATTTGAAGGCCGCCTCTTTCGAAAGAACAGCTTCCTGGTTCATCGCAATCAAGATGTAAAGGCACAAGGACATCATCTCGATTCCGATGAACGTCACGATCAGGTCATTTGACATGATCAAGACGACCATACCAACCGCCGAACTGACCATCAGAAAACAAAATTCCGCAAACTGGCGCCCGCGAGTTGCAACGTGATCGTAGGCGAGCATCATGGCGATCGCCGTGACCATGTATACCAGGCAGCTGGCCCAGACGCTGATGCCGTCCAAGACAATCGCCTGCGAAAACGCCATACGATGCCCGCCCGCCATAACCGCCGTCGTGCCGGTCGCAAAAACGAGACCAATGAATCCGTAGATCAGGGTCGCTAACGGGTTGGGCTCGCGGTTACCGCGGAAGACCTTGATCATGGGGGACACAAGGCCCATCAAAAAGAGAAAGGTCATCGGAAGAACGACAACCAAGTCTTGAAGCAATCCGTTTTTCATTCAGCGTCCTCCGCGATCTGTCCGTTCGCCGACGAATCCCCGGACTTATCCGCAATGTTCAAGTGATAGCTCGATCTATTGTCCACCAAGTGATTGATGCTGGCTTTCGACCAATCCAGGAAATGGTTGGGGAATAGTCCCATCCAAAAGACCAAGACGATCAAAGGAGCCATCACGACGATTTCACGCAAGTTTAGATCTTTCAACGGATGCGATGGATCTTTCACCAACTCGCCGGCTTCGCCGAAGAAGACCCGTTTTACCATCCAAAGCATGTAAACCGCGCCGAGAACGACACCGGCGACCGCCCCGTAAGCGAAGTTCTTCGACGCCGCGAACGTACCCATGAGGATGAGGAACTCTCCGACGAAACCGTTCGTCATCGGAACAGCGATGCTCGACATGGTCACGATAATGAAAAGGATCGTGAAAATCGGCAGCGCCTTCGCTAGCCCGCCATATTTCTCGATCTCACGTGAGTGCGTTCGCTCGTAGATCATGCCGACCAGCAAGAAGAGCGCACCGGTGCTCACACCGTGGTTCAGCATCTGGTAAAGGCCACCGCTCACGCCGTATGTGTTCATCGCGAACATACCCAACATCACGTAACCCATGTGTGAAACCGAGGAGTACGCGACGAGCTTTTTGATATCTGGCTGAACCATAGCGACAAGCGCGCCGTATATGATCCCCACGACACCGAGGTAGAGGAAAATCCACGCGTAGTGTTGGGCGGCGTCGGGGAAGAGCGGGATCACGAATCGCAGGAAGCCGTAAGTTCCCATTTTCAACATCACCGCGGCCAGAATAACGGAACCGGGAGTGGGCGCCTCAACGTGCGCATCGGGCAACCAGGTGTGGACCGGGAACATCGGAACCTTGATCGCAAACGCGAGCGAGAACGCGAAGAAGAGAAGCGTTTGCGGATTCAGGAACTGGCCCGCGATGAACGGGATCTTCAGTTGGTAGAGAACCAGAAGGTTCGACGTCATTTCACCGAGAGTGTCGCGAGCCGAAAGCATGAGGTAGATGATCGCCAGCAGCATGAGCAGCGAGCCCACCATCGTGAAAATGAAAAACTTCACGGTTGCGTAGATACGACGGGCGCCGCCCCAAATACCGATCATGAAATACATCGGCACAAGCGACAGCTCGAAGAAAACGTAAAACAGCACGGCGTCCATGGCTAGGAACGAACCGATCATCGCCGTCTGCAACACGAAAAGCGCCGCGTGGAATCCGCGAATCCCTTTTTCAATCGAAGTCCAGCTTCCAAGAACGACGATCGGTAGCAGGAAGGCCGTCAATAGCACGAGCCAGAGCGAAATCCCGTCGATTCCGAGGAAATATGAAATCCCGAATTCCGGCAGCCACTTGTGCATCTCCACGAGCTGCAGTTCAGCGGAATTCTTGTCGAAAAGCCCCAGAATGCTCAAGCTTAAGCCAAACTCAAACAGAGCCAAGACGAGCGCCACCGGTCGAATCCACGATTCCTTCGGAACCAGGCAGATGACCAAGGCGAAGAGCAACGGCAAAAGTGTGATCGCTGAAAGAATGCCCATGAATGCCTCACTTCAAAATCAGGAAAATCGTCGCGGCCACGCCCATCGCAATATACAAGGCATACTGTTGCATATTGCCGTTCTGCAGGCTTCGCGTCGTCGATCCTAAACCACGGACAACGTCGGTCGCGAAATACGTGATGCGGTCGATAAAGTTCACATCCACGTAAGCCCAAAGACCACGGCTCGCACGCACGATCGGACCAATGATCGCGGCCTGATAAAGCTCGTCGACGAAGTATTTGTTGTAGATGAGCGTATACAGGCGGTTGAATTTGCCCGCGATCATACCCGGAACCTCAGGCGTCACAACGTAGAACCGATAGGCGAGCAAGGCCGCGATGACGGCGATCGAAATTGAGACCCCCATCAGCGCCAGTTCAACAGCTGAAGAGACCTGATGACCGTTCATTTCAGGCTCAAGAACGGCCCCATGCAGCCAATGCTCGAACCAGTTCGCCGGATGCCCAGGGAGCAATTCGCCCAATGCATGCGGAATTCCCACCCATCCGCCGACGAGGGACAGAACGGCCAACACGCAGAGCGGAATCGTCATTACGGCCGGCGACTCATGCGGTTGCACGTCGGCCGGAACACGGCTCTTGCCCCAGAAAGTAAGAGCCATAAGCCGAGTCATATAGAAAGCCGTGCAGCCGGCGCCGATAACACCGACGAGCCACAAACCTTTGTGGCCTAAAGGACTGCTGAACGCCTTCCAGAGAATTTCGTCTTTAGAGAAGAAGCCCGCGAAAGGCGGCATACCGATAATCGCAAGCCAGCCAACCAAGAAGGTCATGTGCGTGATCGGCATGTACTTCTTCAAACCACCCATTTTGCGGATGTCTTGTTCCTCGTGCATAGCATGAATGACGGAACCAGAGCCCAAGAACATCAGAGCTTTGAAAAACGCGTGTGTCATGACATGGAAAAGGGCCGCGCCGAATGCACCGACTCCACAAGCCAGGAACATATAGCCAAGCTGCGAAACAGTCGAATAAGCGAGCACCTTTTTGATATCCCACTGCGCGAGACCGATCGTCGCGCCGAGAAGCGCCGTCGCCGCTCCAACGACCGCGACAACGTGAAGCGCGTTGGGCGCGGCCAGGTAAAGCGGATTCAAGCGCACGATCATGTAAACACCAGCGGTCACCATTGTAGCGGCGTGGATGAGGGCGGACACCGGAGTCGGACCCGCCATCGCGTCCGGTAACCAAACGTAAAGTGGAATTTGCGCCGATTTACCGGTCGCTCCAATAAAGAGGAACAGGCAGGCGAGAGTCAGAGGACCCGTCCAGCCGACCTCCGGGATCTGGGGAACTCGCTCAATCAGTTCGGCGAAGTTCACCGTCCCAAACATGAAGAAGAGCGTAAAGATGCCAAGGAGGAAGCCCGCATCGCCGACCCGGTTCGTAACAAACGCCTTCATACCGGCGGCGGCCTTCTCTTTATCTGTGAACCAGAATCCGATCAAAAGATAGGAGCAAAGACCGACGCCTTCCCATCCAGCGAACATGACGAGCAAGTTATCGCCAAGAACGAGAAGGAGCATATTGAACAAGAAGAAGTTCAGGTACGCGAAATATTTCGACGGTCGCTCGTCGTGCGACATATAGCCGACGGAGAAAAGGTGGATCAATGTACCCACGCCCGTGACGACCAGAACCATGATCGCGCTGATATGGTCGATCACGAACGAGACCGGAACCCTGAGCCCACCGAGTCCCAGCCATTCATAGAACGAAGCGCTGACTTGCGACGGCGCCCCGTCTCCGAACAACTTGGAAACCAGAATCACAGAACTCAAAAACGAAACGGCGGCGGCGGCCGTCGCGACCGACCCCGCAAGCAGGTAGTTCCGGCTGCGGAATCGAATTCCGTTGAAAATAAATCCGGCCAGAGGCGCAAGCAGCAAAATCAGGAAGAGAGCGTTGTTCGTCATGTCTTTGACCTTTTAGCCCTTTAAATGCTCGAAGAAACGGATATTCACTTCACGGAATTTCTTGAAGATCGTCACCGCAAGAGCCAATCCGACCGCGGCTTCAGCGGCTGCGACCGTCATCACGAAGAAAACCATGATCTGTCCGTTCAAATTCTCGTTGTAGCGGCTGAACGCGATGAACGAGACGTTCACAGCGTTCAACATCAGCTCGATGCACATCAGGATCACGATCACGTTGCGACGGATCAGGATCCCCAACATGCCGATCGCGAACAGAATAGCGGAAAGATAAAGGTAGTGGTTCAAGCCCACTTTTAACGCGGTATCAAGAATCGGCATGTGTGCCTCCCGAAATGCGTGAAAGCGTGACCGCCCCGATCGCAATGACCAGCAAGAGTACGCCGATCACTTCGAACCCGAAGACGTAGCGGGTGAAAAGAAGAGACGAAATTTCTTTTGTCGTTTCCATCGCGTGCTGCGGGTCCGCCGGAACGGGCTTAAAGCTCGGATCCACTGAGAAGGTATACCCGATGTAGGCGAGCAGCATGCCGAGAAGAACGCCTGTCGAAAGCAGCTTCAGCACTCCCGAAATTGCGCCTTTCGAAAACGCTTTCAGCTCGTGCTTCAGGTCGAAAAGCATGAGGACCATCACGAAAAGAACCATCACCGCGCCTGCGTAAACGATCATTTGGACGGCCGCGATGAAGTACGCGTCCAGGGTCACAAAGATCCCCGCGATGCCGATCATCGAGACGACGAGCATGAACGCGCAATGGATTGGGTTGCGCGCCAAAATCACGCCGGCGCCGCTCAGGAACGTGACCGCCGCCAGAAGGTAAAACAAAAAGTCATTTACAGTGAGCATTTCCACAGAATCCCCGCTCCATTATTGATGGCTGATGAACATCACGACTGCCGTCAGCACCGTATTAAAGAGAGCCCACGGCAACATAGTTTTCCAGCCGAGGTCCATAAGGTGATCGTAGCGGAACCGAGGCAAAGTCCACCGAACCCAAATGAAGACCCACAGGAAGAAAGCTATTTTTGCCAATAGGACCAAAAGAAATGTCAACGACGTCAGGATGTTATTCGCGTTGGCTCCCGAAACGACACCCGACCAAAACGCGGACACGCCTTCGGGGGTCAATCCGGGGAAGTGGTAGCCGCCGAAAAAGAACGTCGCCATCAAAGCACTGGCCACGAGCATGTGCCCGTATTCGCCGATAAAGAAGAGGTTGAACTTAAATCCGCCGTACTCGGTGTGGTAACCCGCAACGAGCTCGCCCTCCGCTTCCGGCAAGTCAAACGGCAAGCGGTTCGTCTCCGCGAAAGTCGCCGAGAAGAAAATCAGCGCTCCGAGCGGCTGGAAGAAAATCCCCCAGTTCGGGAGCCACGGAATCACAACTGACTTTCCAAGGAAGTTAAAGGTTAACGGCCCTGCTTGCGCTTGCACGATATCGGTGAAGTAAAAGGTGCCGTACACCATCAGGATACCGACGAGCGAAAGGCTCAAAGCCAATTCGTAGGAAATCACCTGCGCGCTCGCCCGCAGCGCACCCAAAAGCGAGTACTTGCTGCCCGAGCCCCAACCTGCCATCAGCAGGGCGTAGGCGCCCAGAGAGGAGATGCCGAGGACAAAAACAATCCCGATACCGAGGTCGTATCCTTGCATGATGAAAGTGTACGGACCGAAGGTGCGGCCGAACATTTCAAAGGGTTCAATTGCAATCGGAATCGACAGCGGAATCGAAGCGAAAGCCAAGCTGGCCGGAATCAAGGCCATTACGGGCGCGCCGTAATAGAAGAACCATTCGCCCTTTTCTGGCACGAAGTTTTCTTTCGTAAGGAACTTCACCGCGTCCGCCAAGAGCTGCAGGAGTCCCAAAGGACCGACCCGGTTGGGTCCCAAACGGTTTTGAATGAAAGCCGAGCCGCGGCGCTCAAGCCACACAAGCAGGGGTACCGCTTGGACGATCCCCAAAAAAATGACGAGCATCTTGAGAACGTTAATCGTTATTTCAAATGCGTCCTGTCCCATTTCTCAGTTCCAATCTAGTGCTTTGGACTTCACTTCCCAAATCAAACCGACCACGAAGAGCAAGATGAACACGCCCATCGCGCCCAAGATGTAACCCCCCAACCCCTCCTTCATGAAGTCGAAGTACGTGACGGCCCAGGGGTACATGAAAATGATCTCAATATCGAAAATAATGAAGAGGATCGCCGTTAAATAGAATTTGATGGAGATCTTTGTATCCTTGGCTTCTTGGCCGGGCAGTCCGCACTCATAAGGCATGACTTTGGCGGAGGTCTTCCGAACTTTCGGGCCGGCGATGCTTGATAACCAGACGAGGCCTGCCCCGATCGCAGTTACTATTAGCGCGAACGTTAAAATAGCCAGCAAGGCGGACATTCATCCCCTCCAAATCACAGATGAAAACTTTTTGACGCTTCACCACTTATACCGACCGAAGGAATCGAAGTCTACCAGCGTCGATGGGCTGCCGATATTACCGGCCCACCGCGGCACGCCCTCGATTCAGTTTTCTTGTTCGGGAGCATCTCGGGCATCGACCTCCCGCATGTTCAATGCCATATTGTCCGTAGACGATGAATCTCACACAGCTCCCACTCCGGTTTGAAAAGATCATTGAACGTGCGATCGAACGGGGTCTCCAAAAGATCGAGGTCACGGGAACCGACTCCCTATTGACCCTCAGTGTTTATCTTTCGCAAAGCAGCTCGACCGCTCTTTGGCAGGCCCCCCAGCTAGTGGTGGTGCCTACGACTAAGGCAGCCCAGGAGTTTGAGCGCCAGTTCCGGTTCTTTGATCCCGAAACCGAGGTATTCGTTCTACCGGCGTTCGATGTATCGCCCTATTCGGGACTCTATCCGAACGGACGCTTGGTCAGCGCCCGAATGCGTTGGCTTCATGAAGCGCAACTTGGGAAACCTCATGGTCTTTTCGTCGCCCCTATTGAAGCTTTATTACAGAGGACTCTAACCCCGGAGCTTTTAAAGGCGAGCTCCTCGACCTATCGCAAAGGCGACGAGTTGCCTGCAAATTTGGCACGGGAATTGACGAAACTCGGGTACCAATCGGTTCCAATCGTCGAAGACGAAGG
>CALBDW010000169.1 GCA_937927435.1 uncultured Bdellovibrionales bacterium | reverse complement strand
CTGTCGTGGAGGAGGTTCGCAGAAGTCAAATCACCGCGCGCGAAGATACGGAAATTCAAGGGTATACGACGACCTTCACTTCAACCGAGTTGCAATCGAACCCTGCGATTCAGAGGGAGCAGAAAACGGTGCCACCTGCGCCGGGCGGAGATAACTCCCCGGATGTTTCCACGGTTCATCCCAGCGCGCTTCCTGTAAGTTCGAACACGCCATCGGTTTTCGTGTCGGACGGAAGCCTTGAGCGGGGCGGTGAGCTAGTGCGCGAATACGGATTGGCGGGAGAACAAAAGGCGCGAATTCGCCTCGATTTTAGGACACTCATTTGGGGGGGCGCAATTGTCGTGTGCGGATGGGCGGGTTGGCTCGTGTGGCGCGGTCCTGAAACACGCACGGCGCCCTCAACCCCTTCTGTCTCTGCTAACGCTCAAGACCTCAGACGTCTCTTGAATGAGGCTTCTTCCGCGTGGGACCGGGGTGATTTTGTGCGGGCACTTTCGCTTCTGCGCCATGCTGACTCGATCGTGCCCGGTCGCCCTGACGTCGTTTCGCGTTTGGCGCCGCTCTTGGTGCAGTTGGAAACTCAAACGGTCACCGCTAAACGCGCGATTCGCGATGCGATGGCGAACGTCGGCGACAATGACAATTCCAGACGGGCGGAACTTGAGTTGGGGTTAAGCCTGGCCTCTCTCAGAGCGGAAGAGTTCAACGAAGCCGAAAGGCATTGCCGATCCGCCATCGCGGCGGCACCCAGTTGGTTTCCGGCGCGCTTCGACTGCGGAGTTGTTGCGTTTCATAAGAAAGAATATTCGAACGCCGTTCAGAATTTCGCCGAGGCGGGCGATGAGCCGGCCGCTCTTCTTATGCAGGCTCGCGCCTTGCTCGCTATGGAAAAAGGGGCCGATGATCCGGCGATGAAGAAAGCTCGGGCCGTTCTCGGGAAACTGGTGGCTCGCTTTCAGGACTTCCGGCAAGAAGGCCTTGTCCTCGCCTCCTATCTCAACCTGCAAGCCGGAGACACGAAGTCCTCCTTGCAAATGGCCCGGGCTGCTCTGGACGTCGATCCACAGCAGACTTCCGACCATTGGCATGATCCGTATTTGTACTTGGAACCGTTAAGCTGGAACTCGCTTGTTCCGTATTGTCGGAGAATCGCGGACGGTTTAAAGGCGCCGGTCGCGCGGGCGTTGCTCGGACTCTGCCTTTACAAGGCTGGTAGTCGGACCGAAGCGGGCGAGATCCTTCGAAACACGATTGCGGAAGCGACCGGACCCGAACTTCAGCTTCTCCAGGCGGTGAACGCCTACATTATGGCGGATACGGGGCGGCTCGACGACGCGAGAGCCGCCCTGAGAATCGCGATGATGGAGAATCCGCCGGCGCTCGCGACGCTTGTCAAAGCGCGTGTTTGTTCACACGACGGCGACTCGACTTGCGCGGAACAGGCCTGGCTCGATTTGGATGCCGGAAAAGGGCAGCATCTGGCCGCGCTCGTCGGACTTGCAGGTTTCCGGATGGCGAAAGGCGACCGCATCGGCGCGTTGTCTTACGTTGAAAAAGCCAAACAACTCTCGCCCGGTTATTTGCCGGCCCGGCTGTTCTACGAAACGGGATTTGACCGATGAAGTTCACCCCTTTGCCGGCTGCGATGGTTTTTCTTCTTCTCGCCTGTAAAACGGAACTGGCGGCTTGGAAACAGTACCATTTCACGGAAGTGATCGCGAATGAGCCGTTGTCGGAAAGCCGTCTTCCGCGTGAGTTGTGGAACAAGATCAGAGGAACTCTCAGCGAGGAGCTGTCTAAAGACGAAGGGCGCGGCACTTTGCCGACCGTGTTCGTCCCTTTGAAAGTTTATTTCATTGAAAAAAACAACGGCATTCTTCAGCGTGGTCACACTGTTGTGCAGCTCGCGGCGGGAGGCGGGGAGCTCGATTTAAGCGACATCGTCCGAGATAAGAACGGAAGTTTCTATCTCGCCGTTGAGTTCCTACCCGAAATGGAAAACGCGCAGAAGAGGGTTTACTTTCTGAGTAACGGCAAGCAAAGGCGTATCGGCGGCGAAACGGTCGGAGCCGGCTGCAATATTTATTTCGATCTTTCGAAAACATTCGAACAAGCGATGAAAAAAAACGGGTTTTTGTTGAACACCAGCGAGGGCCGGCACGTCAGTGCCCTTGCCGGAACTTATTTTTTCGCAGCGGCTAAGGGTGACAAACTTTATCTTTCCGCCCTGCGGATCAAAGACTCCAAGCGCAAATTTCTCCAGTGCCGCTGAATGTGGCATAAAGACCGATTAGCTGTCTGGATTACGCTTCTCAGCTTCGCCCGGACAGGGTATGATGACCGCAGTCTGAAAATAGCGTCGCGCCAAGATTGAAGGTGGGGGAGGCCTATGCAGCCGGGAACGGTTGAAAAATC
>CALBDW010000168.1 GCA_937927435.1 uncultured Bdellovibrionales bacterium | reverse complement strand
CGAGTCGAAAAGTATTCGTTTTCCGCGTTGGAGTTAATCGTACAAAACGCGATTAACATCCTGTGCCTCGCAGGGGCCTTTTATCTCGGAAGCCTTCTTCTCCGCCAAAGAAACTTACGCCCGATCGATTTCTTAAGCAGCGTTGCGCTGGCACGTCTTCCCTATGCTGCGTTTGTTCTTATTATCTCGGCACTGGCATTTCTCTTTCCCGCCCATTTTCCAAGGCGAGCTGAAAACGCATCGGCGGTCTACACTATCGTGATCGCCCTATTAGCAATCACCGTTCTTGCGTGGCATCTCGGCCTTCTTTTTACCGCAGCAAGGGAGTCGTCCGGGCTGAAAGGAAAAGGTCTTTGGATCGTCTACATCGGCGGATTGCTTGCCGCGGAAGCGGCCTCTTATGGATTGAACGCACTCCTTATTAATTGAGGTCACTGATGACAGCGAAGATCTTGCTCCTCATTCTCCTTGCCTTCTCAAATTTCGCTTTTGCCGAAGAGCGGCTCACGTTCGGTCGCTATCAAAGTCGTGCGATCTTTCATGAAGCGAATCCCGAAATGTGTCCCGCACCCCTTGTGATTCTCATTCCTGGCTCAGGTGCGAACGGGCCTGAGAAAATGATCCCGGGCGGAGCCACTATTGACGGGAAAGACCACTCTGTTTTCGGCGCCTTCTCAGAAGGTCTTCGCCGCGGCAATGTTGGAACACTTGCAGTTGGAAAGCCCGGTGTTGATTTCTTCAAGTCGTGGAAGCCTGAGGATCGCTTCTATAATCAAGAACTCTATCGGAGTCTTCGCTGGCAAGATCTCATCAATAACCTGAGTGATGCGGTCAATTTCGCAAAGACACTCCCTTGCGTAGATCCGAACAGAATCTATGTTCTGGGTCACTCTGAGGGAACTCAGGTCGCCGTTGACTTTGCCGAACAAGAGCCCAACGCGGTTCGCGGCCTCATTCTCGTCGGCTTTTCCGGAGAGAATTTAGCAACGACCATCGATTGGCGGCTCTTCCGACGCGTGATTGATTCATGGCTTACTCCAGACGTGGACACAAACAAAGACGGCTTTATTTCTCGCACAGAAGCCGCCGCGTGGCCTGAATTTCATTGGGAATGGCAACCGAATCAGGACGCTGTTTCACTTGAAGAAATCGAGCGCTACCTTACGTCGCATCCCGAACTAAAAAAAGAATTTGAGGAGTTGTCGCTTGCACCGATCTGGCAAGGTGTCTTTTATCGAGATCCCATCTATGAAAAGGCCTCTCAACTCGCTATCGACCTCTTTGTGTTTACGGGAGCTCTCGACGTACAAACGCGACCTGAAGAAGCGCTCCGGCTTAATGATGCTTGCGTAAAAGCCGGGAAATTAAACTGTGTCGTCGAGATTGTTCCGGGACTTGGGCATGCGATGTCTAAGCCTAAAGGGCCGCGCGGCCATAAGCTTCTCGACTCAACGCTCGGCCCTGTCGATGAGAGTTTCAAAGTGATTCTCGCGAAAACGGCATCTATGCTTTTTTGATTAGAGAGCATCCGGAGCATTGGCAAAAGCCCAGGAGGTGGCAGCTACTCCATCTCCTTCAGCCGCGCCTCAAGCCAAATGCGGGCTTCAATGGTTTTCCCGTCTTTCAGTTTCACAAGATACGGCTTTCCGGAAAGTGACGAACGTGACGCGACTTTTTCAATAAATAACTTCGCCGTCCATTTCTCCTTAGGTGGAGCGAACCAAGACCTTTGTGCGTTCTTTAGCTTCATCGATAGGTGTTGATAAGCTTCCTTTGCGCTGTACTCTTTCCCGTTTCTGATAAAGGTCAGGTCAGACGTTTTCACCGCTTCAAGAAGAGCATCGATTTTCTGAAGTTCTGTTAGAGGTTCCTTCGCTAACACCGTGAAAGGAAAAAGCAGGCAAACTACGAATATCACCAAAAACCGTCGTAAGTTAATCAAAGTTGCGTCGCCCATTATTTTATTCGACATTAGTCGAACTCCCGTATTTACAACTTACCCCCTATTAGCATGCCCTACCTTTAACGACTTGTATGCTTAATGATGCTGCAAATATAATTGAATGAACAATTTATTACCGGCTTTCATTTCAAATCGTAGCCTCTGGCGGATCTTATAGTTCTAGAAAACATTATGACATCAATTAGGAATTCAATGCTTTTGGGAGTTCTTCTGATGGCGCTTGTCGGTTGCGCATCGGCACAGGAGCGCAAAGTCTCGGATCACTTCGACGGAAAAAGGTTCTTTAATCCTACGCTCGTCGGAAAATTTCAGCCCGGATTTTTTGACGTACTTAAAATAATGAGTGAATCTAGGGCCAAGTGGCCTGATAAGGTTGAGAACCAAGGTACTCCTCGCCTCAATGAAGAGCTCGCTCAAGACGACATCGCGATCACGTTCGTCAATCATGCAACTTTTTTGATCCAGACGCCCGAATTGAACATCCTGACCGACCCAATTTGGTCAGAGCGGGCGAGTCCCGTCAGTTGGTCGGGGCCAAAGCGGGTGCGGCCTCCCGGTGTTAAGTTTGAGGAGCTTCCAAAGATTGATTTGGTCGTTATCAGCCACAACCACTACGACCATCTCGATGTCGAGACCTTAAGCGTCTCAACGAGCGCTTTGCGCCAAAAGTGCTTGTGCCGATCGGCGATAAGGAATTGGTCGAATCCATCGGCATTAAGGACGTCACGGAACTTGATTGGTGGGATTCCATTGAGATTTCACCCGATGTCCAAATCACTTTTGCTCCGACTCAGCACTGGTCCTCGCGCGGGCTCTTCGACCGATACAAAAGTCTTTGGGGTAGTTACTTTATTCAGCTTGGAAACCGAAGCGTTTACTTTGGCGGTGACTCCGGATATTCAACCCACTACGCGGAAATCAAAAAAAGACTCGGTTCTCCTGAAATCGCTCTCCTTGGAATCGGCGCCTACGCTCCAAGATGGTTTATGCAACCGATGCATATGAACCCCGCCGAAGCCGTTCAAGCGCACCAGGATCTCGGGGCAAAGCTCAGCATCGGGATGCATTTTGGTACGTTCCAGATGTCGGCAGAAGCAATAGACCAACCCAAGATCGATCTAAAAGAGGCTCTAAAAGAGGCAAATTTGTCGCCGGAAATCTTCATCACATTGAACGAAGGTGAAACTCGAATTTTCAAAGCGAAACAACGCGATGAGGCTATCCCGAAACAAAGGCGAGCGGCGAAGGACTAGACTGTGGCCTCCGGCTCGCCCCAAATGTGCTACTGCGAATGGACAATCGTCTTAAATCCCCACCGTCTCGACGGGATTGATGTTTTTGTTAAAGTGGTTCAATGCGGCAGCTTCAGCGGCGCTGCCCGCCTGCTCGGTATGCCCGTCACTACGGTGAGCGGCAAAGTCGCGGCTTTAGAGCGGCGCCTCGGCGTGACCTTGATTCATCGGACCACGCGCAAACTGAGTATAACCCAGGCGGGTGAAGTTTACTTTGCTCATTGCGTGCGCGCTCTCGAAGAAGTGAGCGCTGCCGAGAAGTCCTTGTTTTCGGCGAAGGCTGAACCCGAAGGCTTGTTAAGAGTGACCGCCCCTCCGGATATCGGTCATTTGATTTTGCCTCCCATCGTGCGTGAGTATCTCAAAAGCTATCCTAAAACTCAGATCGAATTGATCCTTACCAACCGAATCGTCGACCTTGTCGGAGAAGGAGTCGATTTGGGGATTCGCGCGGCACGCCTCAAAGATTCCACCTACGTCGCCAAAAAGTTTTTGGATTTGGAGATCGCACTCTACGCGAGCGCTGCTTACGTGAAAAAGAACGGCTTGCCCCGTCATCCAAAAGAGTTGAGCGAACAGTCTTTTATTGCGTTCCAGCCCTTCACGGACACGTTGAAATTCGTGAATCAGAAAGGTGAGAGGTTTAAAGCATCCCTCAAGCCTCGCATCACGGTGGACGATATTGAGGCCGTTAAGTTATTTATCGCCAGCGGTGACGGCATCGGGGTCTCTTCGCCCTTTATTTGCGAGCCTGAAATCGTCAGCGGTAAATTCATTAAACTCTTGCCCAATTGGAATCTCGATCTGAACTTCGGCCCCAAAAGCCGTTTGTGGTTCGTTTATCCGCCACAAAAATATGTCGCGCCAAAAATCCAGGCGTTTATCGAAGTCGCAATGCGATCTTGCCGTAAGTAAGCATCTATGAACCCAACTCAAGCAAGCTTAGTTCTAACGGTCGCAGCGGTTTTATTAAATAAATCTTCCGCAGATTGAGCGTTCTTTCTCAGAGTTTCAACACTATCAAAGATCAGAAGTTCTTCGAGTTGATCGTAAACGTCACTCGGAAGGGAATGTTTTAGGTATCGAAGTCCGAAATCAAATTGAAAGGGCCTGTGGATCATGCCAAGCAACTCAACGAGCGGGCGAAAAATTCCGTTTTGGTAGTAGTTAAATGCGTCGATTAAATTTCCCCGATCAAGCTCTTTAAGAACGAGAGTTTTAAAAACCGGATAGGCTTCAATAATTTCAGCAAACCGCTTCTTTTGTCTGTTCAGAAGCTCTTTTTGGTCCGTCGGTCGAGGAACAATCAAGCCCGTGCGATCGAAATAAATGATAGGCGTTCCGTGCCTCTCGGTTTGCATAAACTCGACGAGCATCTGCTCTTTTGACTTTCGAAAAAGAACAGCATCTACAAAAAAGTGCTTGGGCGCGTCTTTTAAGAAGTAAATCTTTTGCGACAGATTAGGCCAGATGGATTTAGGCACTCGCCAAACGTGGGTGATTTCTGAAACAGTTTGGAGCGCTCGTTCAATCGTCTCAAAGACGGTTTCGACATCGTCAGAAGTTAGAATATTCAGGTCTATATCTGAATACTGATCACTGCGTGCGTTGGCGGCCGATCCACCTTCCCAGACGGCAAAAACATCAGGGCAATTTTGAAGGTCAGAGATGAGTTGATTAAGGATCTTATTTTTAAAGTTCATGTTTTTTCTTAGCAGAAGTTAAGTGGGATGCCTATGGAAATGCGCAAAGAACGAGCTTTTAAATGACAGTGTCGACAGGGCATTAAAGGCACAATAACGGTCACCAACTCATCTCCAACCGATATCATTAGGGATTCTCCCAGAGAATAAGCGGTGCCAATACCTTAGGCCAAAGATTTGCTTCCAAAGTAAACTTCAGCTACCTTTGACATCCTGTTTTAAAGGAGGCTCTCGATGGAATACTTGCACACCATGGTTCGCGTCAGAGACCTGGACGAGTCGCTGAAGTTTTATTGCGACACTTTGGGATTTGTTGAGATCCGCCGTGAAGAAAATCCGCAGGGTCGATATACATTGGTTTTTCTCGCCGCCCCTGGAGATGTGGATAAGGCACGGGAAGCAATGACTCCCTGTTTAGAGCTCACCTACAACTGGCCTGTCGACGGAAAAGTGGAAGAGTATACGGTCGGCCGCAACTTCGGTCACATTGCTTTCCGTGTGCACAACATTTATGAACTTTGCCAGCGCCTGATGGACAAAGGCGTTACCATCAATCGCCCGCCGCGCGACGGCCGCATGGCTTTCATCCGTTCGCCCGACAACATTTCCATCGAGTTCTTGCAAGCGGGCGAGGCCCTACCCCCGCAAGAGCCTTGGGCAAGCATGCCGAATACGGGAACTTGGTAAGTCAAAGAGCGCCGGGGATGTGGAATGCGTTCCCGGCATTGAAATTCCGGTTCACCTTCCAATTATGCTCAAGATTGGACGCACTTTGGTTGGTTTTGAACTACGATGATGCTCAAAACAGTTTCCGCTATCTCTAAATTGAAGTCCCGCCTGAGCCTCAATTTATTCTCAATCGCGTCCAGTAATCGGACACCTGAAAGATCAGCTCCAGAGAGCCGCCTCATCGATCGCGTTAAACTTGGCCGAAGGAAACGCAAAAGGCTCCGCAAAGGAAAAACGAAGCTTCTTTCAAAATGCCTACGCCTCGCTAAGAGAATGTCAGACGATTTTCAAACTGATGAATCTCAAAGACGAGAAGCTACTCAAACAAGCCGACGCACTTGGCGCCTGCCTGTACAAGCTCGTAAACTCAGACCTAAAAGA
>CALBDW010000167.1 GCA_937927435.1 uncultured Bdellovibrionales bacterium | reverse complement strand
GATGACTGGCGTATCACACACCCAGATCAAGAATCTTCCTAACGCCTAGCGTACGTCCGGGCGGACGAACAACATCGTCTATTCGTTAAAAACGAGTTTCAACAAAGAGCTTTCATTTCCAATCACTCCCGACCTCGACGAATCGAAGCTCTGGAGTGAACACTGCGGATTTTGGAAAAACAAAATTCCCGAAAACGTCTACAGGATTTGTGAATACGGGTTCACCAAGATGGTAAATAATGCGAAAGACCATTCGGGCGGAACTCTGGTGGTTGTGCGGTCGCGATTGGAAGGAGACCTGTTGGAGCTTTCCGTCTGCGACGACGGCATCGGCGTATTCACGAAAATCAAAGAAACCTTCCATTTCGACGACGAAAAAGAGAGTGCATTCCAACTTTCGAAAGGGAAGTTGACGACCGATAGCGCGAATCATTCGGGAGAGGGTATTTTTTACGTCACGGGCTTTCGATGAGTTCGCACTCGACGCGAACGGATTGGCATACATTCGGGATAATACCGAAGACGACTGGTTTTTGGAGAGTCGCACGCAAAAAAATGAGTTTTCTACCCGGGTTCAAACGAAGATTTCACTTCGTTCGGCCCGAGACCTCGAAACGATTTCAAGAAATACAGCGATCCGGAGACAGACAGCTTTGACCGAACCCATATTCTCGTCGAACTGGCGCTGTCAGGTGATGAAAGTTTCGATTCCCGTTCTCAGGCACGAAGAGTGCTTTTTAAGCTCGAGAAGTTTAAACACATCATTCTTGACTTCAAAGGCGTCAAGGCTGTCGGGCAAGGCTTCGTCGATGAGGTTTTTCGGGTCTTTAAGAACAAGCATCCCGACATTAAGATTGAATATATCAACGCCAACGATGTCGTGGACTTCATGATCAAGCGCGGAATCGCGACGGCTCAACAACGATAGCCTCCGCCTCAACAGTCGGCATCGGTGGGCCATAACCACGCGGCGCCACGGACTCCACTCGAATCTCCGAATTTCGCCGGGACGAGCTGTGTCCTCACTTCATCGGAAAACACGTAGCGTCCCCAAATTTTCGGGACATTCTTGTAAAGGCGTTTGAGATTCGACAGTCCTCCGCCCAAAACAATAACGTCGGGATCGAGAAGGTTGATGACCGTCGCAAGCGAGCGCGCGAGCCGGTCCTCATAGCGTTGAAGCGTCCGTTCGCACTCGGGATCGCCGTTGGTCGCACGTCGGTCAATTTCGTTCGGATCGAGGTCTTGCCCGGTCGTTTCGAGGTGGTCTCTCTTCAGTCCCGGTCCTGAAAGATAGGTTTCCACGCAACCGTTTTTTCCGCAGTAACAAGTCGGCCCCGGGCGTTCATCGTTCTGCGGCCACGGAAGCGGATTGTGCCCCCATTCCCCGGCGATTGAATTCGCGCCGGAGAGCACCTGGCCGTTTACGACCACGCCGCCTCCAACTCCGGTGCCGAGAATCACGCCGAAGACGACGGCTGATCCGGCGCCGGCCCCGTCGTTCGCCTCCGACAGAGCGAAGCAATTGGCGTCGTTGGCCAATCGGACGGGACGCGCTAAAAGGCGTTCAAGATCCTCTCGCAGCGGTTTACCTATTAAACAAGTTGTATTTGCGTTTTTAATGCGTCCGGTGAGAAGGGAGACGGCTCCCGGAATGCCGACGCCGACGGGGCAGAGTCGGCCCAGGCGGTGTTCGACCGAGGCGACGAGTTCCTGAAGCGTTTGCAAAATCTTCTCGTAGTCGTTTCCGGGGGTCGGGACCCGCTCACGCAGGACGATTTCCCCCGTTTTTCCGAGCACGACGATTTCGGTTTTTGTGCCGCCCAGATCGATCCCAATGCGCATAGGGCCTCCCGAGGACCATGATCGGGAATGGGCGAGGCTGAGGCAAATATTGGTTTTCAGGGATGTTTCGGGACGGATCTAAGACGGGCGATCCCCTTTTTCTGACCACTTGGAAGCTCTTTCATGATGCAGGGCGATAACTTGACCAAAATGGCCTCGAGGTGTAGCGTGCCCCTGGTTTCCAAACGCTCGAAATTCGGAGTGTTTTTCGTGGTTCCCCCGAACTGTCGGGCTGCCGGGAAGCCCTCTCTAAACCCCTTTCGTGGAGTCGATTGACGGTGTTTTCAGGAATCGTTGAAACGCAAACGCAAGTTCTCGATGCGTATCAAGAGGGTGGTTTAGTGCGCATTCTTTTGGCAAGACCCCGCGAGTTCGACGATCTCCGCATCGGCCACAGCATTTGTATCAACGGAGTTTGTTTAACTGTCGAAAAATTCGATGATGCCACCATGTCGTTCGCTCTGGGCGAAGAAACACTTCGTATCACCGGGTGGAACCAAGAGAACCTGCCGAAGACGTTCGTCAACGTCGAACGCTCTCTTAAGCTGGGCGACCGCATTCACGGTCATATCGTTTCAGGCCACGTCGACGCCGTCGGCGAAGTGGTCTCGGTGTCGGATGCCGGCGGGTCGCGCATCGTGGAAATCCGCATGCCTGATCAACTCAAACCCCTTGTGTGGAAGAAGGGGAGCTGGGCCGTCAACGGCGTGAGTCTCACGGTGAACGACGTCAAAGGCGATATCGTGAGCGTCTGCCTGATTCCGGAAACGCTCGCGCGTACGAACCTCGGTTCTCTTCGGCCTGGGATGAGGGTGAATCTTGAAGCCGATATGATGGCGCGAGGGCTTGTCCACGCGCTGAATGAATGGAAAGAACAGGGACTCAACCGATGAACAAAATGAATACGATCGAGGAGCTGATCGAAGATATTCGTAACGGGAAGATGGTCATTCTCGTTGACGACGAAGACCGCGAAAATGAGGGTGACCTCGTTCTTGCGGCCCAGTTCGTGACGCCCGATGCGATCAACTTCATGGCGCAGGAGGCGCGCGGGCTGATCTGTTTGGCTTTGGCTCCCGAACAAGTTGAGCGCCTTGGGCTTCCTTTGATGGTGAAGGAAGAGCAGAACTTTACGCCCCATAAGACCGCCTTCACGGTGAGCATCGAGGCGGCCAGCGGGGTCTCCACCGGAATTTCCGCGGCCGACCGTGCGCACACGATTCGTGTGGCCAGCAATCCGAACGCGAAGCCGTCGGACATCGTTGTTCCGGGACACGTCTTTCCCATTCGCGCGAAACCGGGTGGTGTTCTCAAGCGCGCTGGCCATACCGAAGGAAGCGTGGACTTGGCGAAGCTCGCCGGTTTGACTCCGGCCGCCGTGATTTGCGAGGTGATGAATCCTGACGGAACCATGGCGCGGCTTCCGGACCTCATGAAGTTCGCCGAAAAACACGGCCTCAAGGTCGGCACGATCGTCGACTTGATTGAGTATCGAATCCGGAACGAGACCTTGGTTTCCGAAGTGGCGCAAGCCCGCTTGCCGAACATTTTCGGCGAAGGCTTCAAAATCCGCGCGTTCACAAACTCGATCGACAACGCGGAACACGTGGTGTTGCAGCTCGGGGAAATCGATCCGGCGGAGCCGACGCTCGTGCGTGTACATTCCGAATGCATGACGGGCGATGTTTTCGGCAGCCAGCGCTGCGACTGTGGGCCCCAGCTCCACAAAGCGATGGAGTTGATTGCGAAAGAAGGAAAGGGCGTGATCCTTTACCTCCGTCAGGAGGGCCGGGGCATCGGCCTAGCGAACAAAATCAGGGCGTATGCACTTCAAGACCAGGGGATGGACACGGTTGAGGCGAACCTTCATCTCGGCTTTCCGATGGACAACCGCAATTACGGGATCGGCGCGCAAATTTTGCGAGCCATCGGCGTGCGGAAAATCCGCCTCATGACCAATAATCCGGCTAAGCGCGTCGGCCTTAAAGGATACGGCCTGGAAATTGTCGAGCGAGTTCCCTTGATAGTCGGGGCGAACCGAAACAATATTGGCTATCTGCGTGTGAAGCGCGATAAGATGGGGCATCTTTTTGATGCCGAACCAGAAGCAAGCCTTGTGGGGCTCGATACGGCTTCGATGGAGCGGGTGGCGTTCTCGCGGGAAGACCTCAACTAACGGAGAAGGAATCGGCCATGTCGTCGACAACGCAGTTGGTATTGCAAGGAGAGTTGGACGCCAGAGGGCTCAAAATCGGGGTCGTGACGGCTCGGTTCAATTCCGAAGTCACCGAGCGTCTTGAACAGGGGGCGCTTCAAGCTCTTCGCGAGATGGGATGCTCGGATATCCGTGCGGTCCGCGTTCCGGGCGCCGTCGAAATTCCGCTTGCTGCGGGCGCCCTGCTCAATTCCGGATGCGATGGTGTCGTGGCGCTCGGGGCTGTGATTCGCGGTGAGACGAGCCATTATGATTATGTT
>CALBDW010000166.1 GCA_937927435.1 uncultured Bdellovibrionales bacterium | reverse complement strand
TTGGTTTTTTGTTTAATCCAAATCTTACCGACGTGAACCGTTCATGCTCACTTCTCACTCATGAATTTTGACCAGTTGCGATATCCACTAATCCGAGAAGAGCCAATTCACCTGTTCGCCGCGAAGGGATTCGAGGTTGCAACCGAATCTTACGAGAGAGGGCGTCCCGACTATCCCACCGACGCCATCGATTGTTTAATCCGTGAACTCGAATTAAGTCCCGATAGGGTCGTGGCCGATCTCGGGGCCGGTACCGGAAAGCTCACAAAACTCATCAAGAAGAGCCAAGCAAAGATTATCGCGATTGAACCCGTTGAGGGTATGAGAAAGAAGTTTTCATCGCTCTTACCCGAGATCGAAATTTTGGACGGAGTCGCCGAACACATCCCGCTTGAGAGCCAATCTTTAGATGCCTTCGTGGTGGGGCAAGCCATCCGCTTACGAGGGACTCATTAACTGTTACTCTCCCCTACCGCACGGACGTTTTTATCTGCGAAAGAACGTAAGACTCGAGGCAAATCGCCCTATGGATGAAAAAAGACTTGAACTCCAATCCGCCCTTAAGTTCATCGAAAACATCGATGCCTTAAAGCACACGTACCGTAAATGCCTGATCATGAGCGGGCAAAGGGAGGAAAGCACGGCCGAACACTGCTTTTCCCTGGCAATGTCCGTCCTGTCCTTAAGCAAATTCAGCAATCATGAGATTGATGTCATGAAGACAGTTAAAATGGCTCTCTTTCATGACTTGGCGGAAGCGCTGCTCGGCGACACCTTTCACTATGAGAAAGATAAGAATCCCCAAGACACCTCTGAAAGCGAAGCTCTCAAGAAGCTTCTCTCTCCTATTTCAGACACCGACTTCGCTCAGGAAATTTACCGGCTCTGGCAAGAATTCGAGTACGGAAACAGTCCCGAAGCTGTTTTCCTGCGAGGTCTGGACCGTTTTCTTCCGATGTTTCATAATTACAAGACAAAAGGGCATTCATGGCGGAAATACGGCGTCAGTAAAGAGCAGGCCTTGGATGAGAAAGGCGCCCAACGCCGCCGCCCCCCCAATCACATGGGCCCATACAGCGAGAGAAATCGGAAAAGGGAAATCTGTCGTCATACGGTCTCCGGTTGGTCAAGGTTTCTCGTTTTCGTAAATACCTCCTTCCACGTTATATACCCGTGCGCCATAACGCAAATATTCAAAGTTTTGACTACGGGGTCGCACCGGACTTATAAAAAAACAGTCCTACTTCGTGCATGCGGCAGTAGCTCAGTTGGTAGAGCATCAGCTTCCCAAGCTGAGGGTCGCGGGTTCGAGTCCCGTTTGCCGCTCCAAATTTTTCTCTTCAAGGAACTTCATGCTAAAAGCCGCTCCGGCCCTCAGTCTTATCATCGCTTCCATCTGGCCATTGGTGACGCAAGCTCAAGAAATTCCATTTGTCGGCGGTGATGGAGACGGCCGAACCGTTCTTGCTGTCGACCACCAAACCACCTCGGCGGCGAGTTCCCGACCAAATTTCTACACTGAGGAGCAAAGAGCATTCTTCGCTCTTCCCTTGTACAAAAACGAAGAGGGGTCAACGTACAGCTTCATCTTCCGCGGGACGCGCACCCTGCTCGGTGAAAAACTGGTTTTCAAAGACCGCAACGTCGAAACACCCGAAGAATTTGGAACCGCCGAAGCGGGTATAAGCTGGTTCAAACGAATTCCTGATGGAAGCAGTCGCAGTCTCTCGGTGACTTACGGCTCCGCCGGTCGCCGGCTTCTCGACAGCGGCTTAACTCCGATTCTCAACGCGACCTTTACGGCCGAAGTCGCCTCTTCGAAAAACCGCTCATGGTTCTTCTTTCTTAACTACTCGAATAACCGCGTGCTGTTGAACCACATTCCGATTCCGGGTGTCGCGTATGTCATTAAAGAGCAATCGTATTTCATCGTTCTTGGCGTGCCGTTTTTCTTCGGCCTCTGGCGCTGGGATCCTGTATACATGAGTCTTGCGACCTCTCCGTTTTTCGTTTCAGGCGAAGTCTCCTACCGATTCTGGGGACCTCTTCTGATCTATGCGAACGCCGGGTGGAGACCGAAATCCTACCAAAACCTCGTCGAGAGAAGTGACGACCGCTTGATCTTCGATCGCAAAGACGCGGCCGCGGGTTTGAAAGCCTTCTTTGGGAAAAACGGCAGCCTTTCGCTCGGCTACGTCTGGACCTTCGATCGCCGGTTTATGCTGGGCCGCTCGATCGCCGACCGACATTCAGAGGCCGTCACCGTAGACAATGCGGCCGGATTCCAAATTTCCGGCCGCCTCAACTTCTAAACGCTCGCCACTTCGCGCGCTTTGCCGAAGATGCGTCCGAGCTCGGCTAAGTTGCTTGGGCGGGCTAAACCGAAGATGCGGTCACCTGCGAAAACGAGCGTATCCCCCCTGGGAATGAGATAGCGCTCGGCCCGCTCGATACTCGTGAGCAACACACCCGACGGCAGAGGCAATTCCACGATCCGTCTTTGATCCGCTTCCGAGTCTTTTCCCACAATGATTTCCACAAGAATGAATCCAACCGGGAGCATCCCGCCCGCGAACTCACGCACATGACCTTCATGAAGAGGCTCAGTCACGCCCAGCTTCTTCGCGATGACTGGAATGGAAATTCCCTGCGCGACAACGGAAGTGAGGACCACAAAAAAGACGAGGCTAAAAAAGTGCTCGGCCTTTTCAAGTCCGACACTCCACGGAAGTGTCGCGAGGATCACGGGAGCGACCCCGCGAAGTCCAACCCATGAGATAAAGAGGCGTTCGTTCATCGGAAGCTTGAAGAACGAAGTGGCAGCGAAAACACTGACAGGCCTTGCGACGAACATGAGAAAGAGAGAAAGGAGCACTCCATCCTTCCACACTTCGATGAGATGCGTCGGTGTCACCAAAAGACCAAGTGTCAAAAAAACGAGAATTTGCGCCAGCCAGGCGACTCCGTCTAGAAAGCGTGTGATGCTCCCTTTATGGAGGAGCTCGGTATTCCCCAAGACAATCCCCGCCATGTAAACGGCGAGAAAGCCGCTTCCGCCGGCCCAAGAAGTGGCAGCAAAAAGGCAAACACCCAGACCGACGAACAACACTCCGTAGAGCCCTTCGAACTCAATATCGACGTGATTGACGATCCGACGGATCACCTTCGCGCCGAACCAGCCGAAGAAAAAACCCAGACCGGCCTGGACGATGAAAAAGAGCGAAAACTGCCCGACGACTCCCTCTCCGCCCATCGCGCCGGTCGCAATGGAAAGAAACCCGACCGTGAGGAAGACGGCCACCGGGTCGTTACTAGCGGCCTCAAACTCGAGAGCCTGCTTCAGTTCTTCTTTCAGTGACAGGCGTCGAGCTCTCAAAATGCCGAACACCGCCGCCGCATCAGTTGAAGACACGATCGATCCCAGGATCATGCCTTCGAGCCACGTGAGCCCGAGCGCATAGCGCGCGAAGAGCCCGGCAACGACTCCGGTTATAACCGTTCCCAGAAAAGACAGAGAAGCTCCAAGCGCGAGAACTGGGCGTACACTCTGCCAGAGAGTTCTCAATCCGCCGTCGAACATGATAATCGCCAAGCAGATGCTCCCGACTGCTGCCGAAAGAGGATAATTGTCGAAATCGATTCCTCCAGGCCCTTCGACTCCGCTCAGCATACCGATACCCAGAAACATGAGGAGCGCGGGGACCCCTATTTTCGATGACACTTTACTCGCCAAAACCGAAACGACCAAAAGCATGGAACTCGTGAGAAAGACGAAATCAACCGAATAGCCGTTTATCTCGATCCCAGACAACCGTCACTCCCGCGAAAAACTTCTGACGAGCTTCAAAACCTCGATGACCGTAACCGGAATCAGTGAAACCGAAATGATGACAAGCAGTTCTCCCGGGGAAAAAGGCCCGAGTTGAAAAATCTTTTGCATAAAGGGGAGGTAATGAAGACTCAATTGAACGCAACCGGTAATGATGACAACTCCGAGAAGCCAAAGATTGCTGAAGGCTCCTAATTGCCAAAACACCAGCGTGCCGGAACGCGCGCCGAAAGAACGGAAAATCTGACTGAATACGACTGTTGTAAAGACAAGTCCTCGGGCATGCATGAGATCGCTCTCTTTGAGAAAGTAAATATAAAGCGCCAACGCGATCGAGGATTCGAGAAGAGCGACCCACATGACCTGCTTCCACTGCGCCCGGTCCATAATCCTTTCACGCGGCGAGCGCGGCGGTTGGCACATAATTTCCGGCGAGATGGGATCCACGATCAGCGTTAAGGCCGGGAGCGAATCCGTCACCAAGTTAATCCAAAGAAGATGAACGGCCATGAGCGGAAGAGGCAGTCCGGCCACCAGTGCACCGAATACAAGAAGGATCTCGGCGACGTTTCCCGTGAGAAGATAAAGTACGGCTTTCCTGATATTCTGGAAAATCGCGCGCCCTTCGCGAACGGCGGCGACGATCGTCGCAAAATTGTCATCCGCCAAAACCAACTCGGCCGTTTGCCGGGCGACTTCCGTTCCAGTCCTCCCCATCGCAATTCCGATATGAGCTTCCCTTAAGGCCGGCGCGTCGTTCACTCCATCGCCGGTCATGGCAACGATCTTGCCTTGATTCTTTAAAAGACGAACAAGCTTCAACTTATCTTCCGGAGTCGCCCGCGCGTAGACCTTTGAGGGAAGAGACTCACCCTCACGAACGAGGCCGATTTCTTTCGCCACCGCCGCCGCCGTTTCACGGTGATCACCGGTGATCATGATAACGTCGATGCCAGCGCGACGCGCTTCTTTGATGGCGGAGACCGCTTCGGGCCGAGGCGGGTCCGCAATGCCGATTAAACCGAGAAGTTTCAGGTTTTTCTCTTCACGATCCTGACCCACACCCACGGCGAGAACGCGAAGTCCTAAAGCCGACATCTCCTGAGCTGCGTGACTTGCGAGGTTCTTTTCGTTTTCCGCAATATCGCAAAAAGGAAGAAGACTCTCGATAGCCCCTTTGAGATACGTCCGTCCATCCTGCCGCTGGATCGACATTCTCTTCCTGTCGGAATCAAAGGGCTCGACGTGAGTGCGCGGGTTATCCCTTTCGATATCGTCTTTGCGAATTCCCCGTTCGCGAGCCGCGATCAGAATGGCGACCTCCGTTGGGTCACCTGTTCCACCCTCGCCGTCTTCATCCAGCTCGGCTTCGCAGCAAGAAACCGCCGCTTTCAGCACCTCGACGTGATCATCGCCCCAGATCTCGCGCACTCTCATCTGACCGGTCGTGAGGGTGCCGGTCTTGTCGGTACAGATCACCGAAACGCTTCCCAATGTTTCCACGCTGGGGAGTTTGCGCACCAGCGCATTCCGGATCGCGAGCCGCCGCACGCCCAAAGCGAGTGCCACCGTTACGATCGCCGGCAGTCCCTCCGGAACCGCTGCCACCGCAAGCGAGACCGAGAAAAACAAGATTTCAAACAGCGTGATGCCTCTCAGATATCCTATTGCTGCGACGAGCGCGACGACGAGCAAGCAGACGATCAGCAGCGAGCGACCGAGATGTGCGAGCTGAATCTGAAGCGGCGTCGCCTCCCGACGGGCCGTGGAGATCATGTGCGCGATTTTTCCGAACTCGGTCTTCATTCCGGTCGCGATCACCCGGGCAAGCGCCGTACCGGTCATCACCGTTGTTCCCATGAAAACCCGCTGCGCACTGATGTCCGGCGGCCTGATCGCCTTTAAGGCGGGCATTTTTCGTACGGGCAGGCTTTCACCGGTTAAAACCGCCTCATTGACCTGAAAGCGATGCGCTTGCAGCACCTCCGCATCTGCGGCCACGATGTCGCCTGCTTCCAAACGCAGAACATCGCCAGGCACCACCTCACGCGCCAGAACGACGGTTTGTCTGCCATCACGGACGACCGTCGCTCTCGGTGACGTCATTTTCTGCAGAGCCGCGATCGCCGACTCGGCCCGATATTCCTGGAAAAAACCGATGGCGGCGTTGAGAATGAGAATCGCGCCGATGGCGATCGTGTCGATCCGTTCGCCAAGCAAAATGGACAAAACGCAAGCGAAGATCAGCACGAGCACCAGAGGACTCTTGAATTGATCGAGCGCCAGACGCCAAGCGGCCCGACTCTCTTCGCGCGTAATCTCATTGGCGCCGAATTGCTCCAGGCGCTTTTCAGCTTCTTGGCTAGTCAGGCCTCTCCCTAAAGCAATCGGGGTGATTTGCGACACGGATTCCGCCTTGGTTCTCGCTAAGGAAGTCTACACGCGTTGGCGGAGAGCGTTTTTGAAAAAATCAGGACGCTTTCTTTTCGGAGCGGAAGCTGTGGCTGAACTGCCCGGATCAAGGCAGAAATAAAGAAGAGCCGTAGCGTTTCGCTACGGCCCCTAGGACATTACTTCGCGAAATTGCTTTCTACGAATTTCCAGTTCACGAGGTTCCAGAACGCGTTAACGAAATCCGCGCGACGGTTGCGATAGTCGATGTAGTAAGCGTGTTCCCAAACATCGCAGGTGAGCAGCGGCTTGTGGCCGTCCGTCATCGGGTTTTGCGCGTTCGCAGTGCTCATAACCGCAAGCTTTCCGTCTTTCGTTTTAACCAGCCAGCCCCAGCCGGAACCGAAGTGCTTTACGCTCGCATCGGTGAATTGCTCTTTGAACTTCTCAAAAGAGCCGAAGTCCCTGCGAATCGCGTCAGCGAGTTCTCCCGACGGTTCGCCGCCGCCTTGGGGCGAGAGGCAGTTCCAGAAGAACGTGTGGTTCCATACTTGAGCCGCGTTGTTAAAGATACCGCCCGAAGACTTCATGATGATGTCCTCAAGGCTCATGTTCTCGTATTCCGTTCCTTGAACCAGCTTATTCAGGTTATCAACATAAGTTTTGTGGTGTTTGCCGTAGTGATATTCCAATGTCTCTTCAGACATATGGGGAGCCAGGGCGTTCTTCGGGTACGGAAGATCCGGCAGTGTAAAAGGCATGATCTACTCCTCCTGACAAACGTGGGATGCTTGCGAATGCAAGAGACCATACCTTAACACCCCCAATTTGCCAGTCAAATTCCTCGTTTAATGGCCATGCCACGTCGCCCTAAACTCCATGAGTCGACTCCTTTCGAGCACCTCACCTCCGAGGACCGTCCCGGCTTCTTTCCCCGCTTCGACGCTTTCGAACGCGGGCGAATGTCTAGATTTCTTCACGTTTCGCACACGATTCATTCACGTGAACGTGAGATGATCTTTCTCAGAACGCAGGGAGGGACGCTATGTCGAAGGAAAGAACCGTGGAAGCGAACGCGCAAAATTCGGAGCACAAGGCCAGCCCGAGCAGCGCGCGGATCGAAAAAATCATCGAGGACACGAATCCCGAACGAAAGGAGGAACGGAAAACGGAAGCCCGGTCGTCGGGGCCCAATGAAATTTTCCGCCCCTCGGAATGTGAAAGTCCGATTTTGGACGGTTACGAGGTCCGCTCTCACCGCACGGATCCCGAACACCGCGAGTCGTGAATTGAGAAGACTTTTCACTTACCGGCCGACGCCGGACTGCGACGATCCGGGCTCTTTACACCTAGCAGGTAGGCGATCTCTTCACCCCGGAAGGTTACTTGAAGCGTTTTACCTTTCTTCAGCTCGCGTTTCCGCAACAATTCGCGCGGAACTGTGATCCGTTTTTTATCGACGATCAGGGTGACGGAACTCTCATCGAAATCAACGATGGACGCGTTGACGGTGATCGCACTCATTTCCGCCGAAGCACAACTCAACCAAGAGGCAAAAGCAAAGGCCAACGCGAAACGCTTCATCGCCCACCTCCGAAGCTCTTCGAACCCATATCGAGCCCCGCACCGTCGGCGCGGTCAGGGCCATTATTGGGGTCGTTCAACGTCCTCACATATTCGGCGACTTTTTGCGGTAGTTTCTTCTTGGCGCATTCCTCGAGGCCCGGGCACTTCTTCGCGTCCGAAGGAACGCAGTCGACATCAATATAAACACCTTGAAAAATCGTTTTCCCGGCGGCCGATACATCACAGAGCTGATGGGTGTAACTGCAAATCGGACCGACCGGAGTTTCACGCGGCTTCTCCTCGCCGTCCGACTTGCAGTTTGTGACTTCCACCTGGTCCAAATGATCGAGCCCCGAAACCTCGGCCCCCCCTTGAACGCCCCAAAGAAGCGCCCCGATCACGAACAGAACAGGTGTGTACCGGCTGATAGTTTTCATACCTATTAGAGGATCGGCTTCCCATGTATGGAAATGAAGCAATATCTTCCGCGTCTCCAAATATTACGGACTTTCGTCTCGACAGCCCCGTGGTTGCTTTCAAACCAGTTCTCGCTTAAAGAATCGCCATGTCCGGCTTCCAGCTTGAACCGATCGGCTATATCGAAACCTGCTTTAAAGAGCGTTTCGGCACCCCACGGCAGCCCTCTTTGGTGCCGTCGTCGTGGGGAATTCTAAGACTGCGCCCCGAGTTGAATCTCAATGCCGCGCTAGAAGGCCTGGAAGGATTCTCGCATATCTGGCTGATCTTCCTTTTTCACCAGAACACAAATAAGGGCGTGAACGCCAAAGTTCATCCTCCCCGGCTTGAAGGCCAAAGCATAGGCCTTTTCGCGACACGGAGTCCGCATCGCCCGAATCCGATCGGTCTTTCCGCGGTTAAACTCGATCGGATTGAAGACGGCGTCCTTTACCTCTCGGGCGTTGATCTTCTCGACGGGACCCCGATTTTTGACATCAAGCCCTACTTGCCGTCATCGGATCTTATTCCGCTCGCGACCGCAGGCTGGACAGGAAGTCGCCCAGAACGCACCCTCGAAGTCCATTTCGCTGAAGCCGCTCTTACCGACCTTAAGGCGGCCTTCCCCGAACGCTTCGAGCAAGCGCGTTCCGCGATCGAAGAAATTCTGACGTTGGATCCGCGCCCGGTGTTTTATCGCGGAACCGTGGAACGCCCCAACCCTTATACGGATGTGTACGGCTTCTTTTTTGACGATTACAACGTGGTCTACCGAATGGAGGGCAACGTCGCGCACGTTATCCGCGTGGAAAGCATAGACCGTTTTCTGGCATCCCGGCGGAAAAAGGATAAATAAAAAAGCCGCCCCGAGATCCGGGACGGCTTCAAGCTACGGAAGCTTACATCAGACGCCCGAGCGATTCTTGCAAACGTTCATAACGGGCTCGCAACGACTCGAGAAGAGCGCGGTCGGCCGCGACGATCTCTTCGGGCGCATTCTTCACGAAATTCTCATTTTCGAGTTTTTTCGAAAGCACGCCGATATCCTTCTGCGTTTTCTCTAACGCCTTTTGAATCCGTTTGATTTCGGCGTCGATATCGACAAGCCCTTCTAAGGGAACAATCACATCGACACTCGCATCAGGGAAACGGACCGGTGCCACCGCGCATTTTGAGAGCGAACCCGCCTCACCGATGTCGCAGGAATCAAGCCGCGCCATCCGCATGATCTGCGCTTTGTTTTCACCCAGGATCTTTTGCACGTGTCCGTCGCTCGGGGCGAGCCGCACCGGAATCGCTTGATTCGGCTTGATTTGGTTTTCACCGCGGATGTTGCGAATCGCGGCAATAACTTCCTTCACAACATTCATTTCGAAGGCCGCTTCCTTCGATCCGACCGAGAGCCATTCCTTATCGTTGTGAATGGTCGGATACGAATCGATGATAAGCGCTTCGCTGCCACGGATCGGAAGCTTTTGATAGATCTCTTCCGTGATGAACGGCGTGAACGGATGCAGAAGCCGCATGATTCGGTTCAAGGTTTGAGCGAGAACCAACTGAGTCGCCGTGCGCTCGGCGCTCTCGGGGCCGTAAATGATCGGCTTCACAAACTCGAGGTACCAATCGCAGAACTCGTTCCAAACAAAATGGTACAGGGTATTCGCGGCATCCGAGAAGCGGTCCTCCTCAAGGTATTCGTTCACGAGACGGATCGTTTCGCCCGTTTGGTAAACAATCCATTGGTCAGCGATCGACAGATCGGACTTATTCGGAAGCGCATTCACCCCTTCAGCCGGAGCCTTGAAGTCTTTCAAAGCGCCGAGCGAGAAGCGGGTTGCATTCCAAATCTTGTTCATAAAGTTGCGGTAGCCTTCAAGCCGCGCTTCGGAGAACTTCAAATCACGTCCCGACGCGATTTGCGCCATCAAGGTGAAGCGGAGCGCGTCGGCGCCGTACTCGTCGATGAGCTCCACCGGATCGAGCGCGTTTCCGACCGACTTCGACATCTTCTTACCTTCGGCGTCGCGGATGAGGCCATGGATGTAGACCTTGCGGAACGGCACGTCGCGCACGAATTCAAGCCCCATCATGATCATGCGCGCGACCCAGAAGAAGATGATATCGAATCCAGTCACCAAAACGTTCGTGGGATAGAACGTCTTGAGAGCTTCCGTCTGCTCGGGCCAACCCAGCGTGCTGAACGGCCAAAGAGCCGAGCTAAACCATGTGTCGAGAACGTCTTCGTCCTGGCGGATCTTCGCGCTCGAGCACTTTTCGCAAGCGGTCGGGTCCGTTTCCGCGACCGTGATATGACCACAGTCGTCGCAGTACCACGCCGGAATCCGGTGGCCCCACCACAATTGGCGCGAGATGCACCAGTCTTCGATGATACTCATCCAGTGCAGATACGTCTTCGTCCACGATTCCGGTTCGAAGCGAATCGTTCCGGTTTCGACGACTTGTCGGGCGGCCCCCGCCAAGCGCGGCATACGCGCGAACCACTGCTCCGAAAGGAACGGCTCGACGACCGCGCCGGAACGCGAGCAGTAGCCGACCGAGTTCTTGTATGGCTCTTCTTTCTGCAGTCGGCCCGCAGCCTTAAGATCTTCAACGATTTTTTTGCGGGCATCCTGAACTTTGAGGCCTTGATAAGGACCGGCTTCTTCGTTCAGTGAGCCGTTCTTATTCAAAATGTTGATCATCGGCAGTTTATGCCGCTGGCCGATTTGGTAGTCGTTGAAGTCGTGAGCCGGAGTGATCTTCACAACGCCCGACCCGAATTCCTTATCAACGTACGAGTCGGCGATAATCGGGATCTTGCGGCCGACAAGAGGCAGAATCACGTTTTTGCCGATGAGATCTTTGTAACGCTCATCTTCGGGATGGACCGCGACGGCCGTATCGCCCAGCATCGTTTCGGGGCGTGTTGTGGCGATCGTCAGAACCTGATCACTCGCTTCGCCGTTCGGTCCCTCGACCGGATAATCAATGTAATAGAGCGTACTCTTCGTTTCCCGGTATTCGACTTCCAGATCCGAAATCGCCGTCTCGAGCGGAGCGGACCAGTTCACAAGGCGGTAGCCTTTGTAAATGAGACCTTTCTTATAGAGTTCGACGAAAACTTTGCGGACGGCGCGGGAAACGCCTTCGTCGAGAGTGAAAACCGCACGGCGCCAGTCGCAACTGTCGCCCAAGCGGCGCATTTGTTCGTAAATACGGTTACCGTATTGGTGTTTCCATTCCCAAACGCGCTCGACGAATTTTTCACGGCCAAGATCATGGCGGGTTTTGCCTTCTTTCCGCAACTCGCGTTCGACGACCGACTGAGTCGCGATCCCGGCGTGATCGGTGCCCGGCAGCCACAGGGTATTGAATCCCGACATGCGCTTCCAACGGATGATCACATCCTGGATGGTGTGATCGAGCGCGTGTCCCATGTGCAACTGGCCTGTCACGTTCGGGGGCGGGAGGATGATGCAAAAGGGTGGCTTCGTCGACCGGTCTTCAGCTTGGAAATAACCTCGTTCTTCCCACCAACGGTAAATTCGCTGCTCAACTTCGGCCGCCGAATAGCGATCCGAAAGCTCGGTGGAGATCTCCTTGTCTCCGCTCATGGCACTTTTCCCTCTGTTATTAAGATCTTAGCCTCTGACGGACTGTACCACCGGTGCAGGAAGGCAGTAAAGCCGCGATCTGTTACGGGAGTCTGGAAGAACGGCCGGCCAAGAAAGGATTGAAACGGCCGGAATTGATTTCTTCGACTTGGGCGATTGAATCCGCCTCGGTTTCGTCGAGCAGCTGGAGAAGGGCAAGTGCGACCGACGCCGACGGGTCTTCCACTTCCATGACAATAACGCCGGGGCTCCCTTGCGTCTGGAAGTCGGCACTGAATACCTCTTGCGCGCAAATGAACATCAACAGTCCGACGATCGCGACAGCAAAGTGAAACTGACGTCTTAACACAGCTCGCCTCCGGCACCTTCGGGCCCAGTACAGAGCCCGCTCGGCCGTGGATCTGAGCAAGCCCCGCGCCGAGCTATGCTGCAAGGAGATCGGAGCCTACGACACGTCCCCGGGAAGGAATTTCAAATCGGGAGACGCTTTACGACAGCTTGCGGGAGCCACCTCCGGTCGGATCGGTTCGCCATGAGGCTCAAAGCCAATTCGACCGCCCAAGGAGCCGATTTGAGGAAGTAGGTGCTCCAATCGAAGATTTGCGGATTCTTGAAGAAGCCGTGCAACCGGTACGCGGTCTCCAGTCGGGGGCGCACCTGACGCCGGATCTCCTTCTCGTACTGAAAAGAGGATTCAGGAGGACGCAATCCCCTTTTTCGCGCCCCGATAATGTTTTTCGCCGCCTCCCGGCCCGTGATCGCCGCGACGGAAAGACCGTCTCCCAACGGCGAAGGCAGGACTGCCATTTGTTCACCCAAGCAAAAGATTCCACGCGTACCGCGTTCTTGCCGGAGAAAACCGAGAGGCAGATGGGGAATGCTGACAAAATCTTTCCACAACGGGTCAGCGCCATCGAAATACCTCGACGCTTCCCAGTTGTGATCGGCGATATACGACGCCACAGCATCCCAATCGGAACCACCCATCTCCTTCAGGGCGGCTCTTTCGACAACAAAGCTCCAACACGCGTCTTCACCACCCTCGATAAGAGAAAGACTGCCGTACCCGTGGCGGAAAACGAAGATATCCATGTGATCCGCCAATCGCCGCCTGATACTCGGCTTCAAGCGCAGGAGCATAGCGAAACCGACGTGATTTTCGTCGCGCCCGCGCCGCAGCTGCACCGAACGGAACTCGCTTTTGCCGGTCGCAAGGATCAAACGTTTGGCGACCAGCTCTTCCCCGCAGGTGACGATTTTGAACGGAAGCTCGCCATGACATTCGCTCACGAAGGAGCCCCGACGCACTTCAACACCGCAAGCCGCAGCGATATCAAGCAGCTCGCGATCAAGGGTCATACGCGACAGGACTCTCGCTTCGCACGGCACGTTGGCTTCAAAAGAACGAAGCGGCCCATGAAACCGGAGAGCTTTGATTTTCGGCGACTTCAACCGGTCGAAATCAATGCCGCATTCGGAGAGGATCCGGATGCCTTCAGGCCCGATGAACCCGCCGCAGACCTTCGGGCCGGTTTCGTTGTCCTTTTCAAGCAAAACCGTGCGGATGTTCGCACGCCCCAAATGAATCGCGGCGACGCCTCCGGCGACACCACCGCCGATCACGGCGGCGTCCCACAAACCAGAAGTGAGTTTGTCCACCTTTTGTTGCGGCACGGGATCGTCCTCTAAAAATTCATAACATGATTTTTAATCGACGCACGCGGGACATCGCGCCCCAAGCGTGTTTTAAAACAGCGCCTCTAGGCCGCCTTCGACGACACAAACGTTGACATATGAGTCACCTGCGAGCTTGAGCGCAGCCGCCATTGACGTGACTCCTGTCTCGCAAATCAAAACGATCGGCCAATCTTTCCCCACTCCGCTCTGTTCCACCTTTGCGAGCACGTCCTCAGGCGACGTCTTCAGGCTGCCCGCGAGCAGCTCGTGTTCGCGCACGTCCTCCTTACGAAGATCCAGATAGAGGAACTTCACCCGGTTTTCGATCAAGTTTCTGAGTTGAAACTCGCCGATTTTAAAAACCTCACTCATGTGACCTCACTTGTGGTTTTTCCGGAAGACGGCAGCTGGCCGTAATTGGCAACCGTCATGGCAAGAGCTAGCAACGCAACCACACCGGCCCCGATGAAAGGCGCCCGCCCGCTCACCGATTCGTAAAGATAACCACCCAATAGCGGCCCCAAAATCCGCCCGAGCGACGCGAGCGAATTCGTCACTCCCATGGAACGGCCTTGCTCCTCCGGCGGAGTGAGAAGGCTGATAATTCCCAGGTTCGGCGGTCTCATCAACCCGTTACCCAGAGCCAAGAATGTCATAGCCACGCCGATTCCCCACACTTCTCCCGCGGCCGCAAGTCCGAAGAGACTTAAGGCGAACATCACCAGTCCCACGCAAAGGACCACGGGTTCACCGAACTTCGGCATGCAATAGCGAACCAAGAAGCCTTGGGTGATCATCATGACGACGCCGATGTACGCGAAACCGTACATCGTGATCTCCAGGCCCCAATGAAAACGATCCGCCATGTAAGGGATCAACATGGACTCCATCTGCGCCATCGCGAGACCGGAAAGGAAATAGACCACCATCAACGAACCGGTGACCGGCCGGCGAATCTGCCCCCAAGCGGTCTTCAAACGCCCTTGACGCGGGTTCGCCTCACGCGCGCGGGCCCGCACTTCCGGCGGCAGGCTTTCTTTGAGTCTCAGCCATGCAAACGCGCAATTCGCCAGGCAAAGGAAACCGACCACGAGAGCCGAAAAGCTCAATCCGAACGGAGGGTGATTTCCCAGTTTCTGCCCGATGATTCCAAGCCCCGCGCCCAAGAGCGGACCGAAAACGAAACCGAGGCCGAACGCGGCGCCGATGAGCCCCATGCCTTTCGAACGCTCTTGCGGCGGCGTCACGTCACCAATATAGGCATGCGCCGTCGAAATATTTCCTCCGAAGAGTCCGGCGAGCGCGCGCGAAACGAATAGGAGCCAGAGCGAATTCGAAAAGGCGAAAATGAAATAAGAAAGGGCGCTCCCCAAAAGAGTGATGAGGACGGTCGGGCGACGGCCGATCCGATCGCTCAAAGCCCCCCAAAACGGGGAAAACAGGAATTGCATGAACGAAAAGATCGCCATGAGCAAACCGACTTCGGCTGCCGAGGCCCCGAAGTTTCTCGCAATAAACGGCGCCGTCGGAATGATCAGCCCGAAGCCGACGAGATCGATAAAAACCGTGATGAAAATCACGACTAAAGGCGAACGCATGAAGCTCCTGTCCATTAAAAGCGCGCGCCTACTTTCGCATGCGCTCCGCCCTTTGGCAAACGGCGCGATACGAGCCGCGCTTTGACCGGTAGAATGCGAACGAAGAACCCGTAAGGGTTAACGCCGGATGACAAAGACCCTTGAGCATTGGGGGGGCAGATCCTAAAATCAAAATAGTTTCTGCTTGAAGCGAAACCGAACAACCTTAGAGTGGCTTCCGTGAACTTCGACTTTCAGAATAGGTCCAGACGAAAAATCACGATTTTCCTTGGGCTCTCGCTCCTAGCGGTCGTTTGCGGTCCGCGGGCCTCAGCCGTCACCGCTTATGAAACTCCGCCGGGAGGATGGGCGAGCCGCACCTACGGGCTTTCCGCAAGGGTCGAGTATTTCGTGACCCAAGCGAACTACGACAACGTTCGGGGAAGTTACTCCCGTTTGCCGAACGAAAATAAGTTTTCCACGATCCAATCCACATTCCGCGGGCGCTACAACTTCACAACCAAGTTTTCAACATTCGCGGGGTTGGGACTCGGCTACTCGCAAGCGACCGATAACGTGTACCACAAGACGAACTCCCAAATTACCGAGGTCTTCGGTGGCGCGAACTGGCTTCTGCACAGGCAGTATTTCCGCATCGTTCCCGAAGTCTTGGTTTCAATTCCAATGCATCCGACCGATCCCAATCAAACCGAGCCGATGACGAGCGACGGCGTTCCCTATATCCGGTCGGGACTCTTCGCGCACAAGCCTTTCCGCAAATTCCGCTTGGGTGCGTTTGGAGGATTCCATATTCCTCTCTCCGACTTGGGTACGCGCTTCGCCTATGAAGTCACCGCCGACATGCGCCTGTTCTCCATCGTCACCCTGGGTGGAGGAATCAGCGGATACGAAACCTTCCTTGCCGACCGAAGCACGCGAGAGTCGCGTCTTCAAACCGCCCAAAGAGCTAACGCCGGGAGCTTTAGATACTACGCCTTCGAACCGGCTCTGATCGAAGCCCGTGGCTGGATTGGATTCCGCCCTGATCGGACGCTCTGGATCCGCGTGGGCCTGGCGAAAACTCTCAACGGCATCGACACCGCGGAAGGCTTCTCCATCACCGGCTCGATCTCCTTCAATCCCCAACCACCGACCGTGGTTCGCACGTCCGCTCCCCAGCGGTACAAGTACATCCGTCCGGACGAAAGCTCCGCTCAACGAAGCTTCGAACCCGACACGGAAGATGTGGACTACGATCTCTTCGAAAGCGAGGAGGCCGAAGTTCTTCCTAGTTCAGGAGAGGACGCTCTCGATCAAACGGAAAAACTTTTAGAAAAGAAAAACCGGTCGAAATGAGTTCACAAAGCCCCACACCCGCGATCACCTCCGTCAACGTCGGGAAGTCTACCGGCGTACGTATTCAAATTCACGCCCAGCCCGGCGCTAAGAGGACGGAGATCGCGGGTCTCCACGGCGACGCGATCAAAATCCGCATACAAGCTCCTCCGGTTGAAGGGCGCGCCAATGAAGAACTCATTCGTTTTCTCTCGGAAAAGCTCGGCGTCTCGCGCTCACAGATCACGTTGACAAAGGGCGAAACCAGCCGCTCCAAGTCCTTCGTCGTCACCGACGTGTCAATTGATTTTGTTCAGAAGACGCTGTTAGCCTCTAATTCCTGAACCCAACAGCGTAGGGGAGGCTCCATGTTCAATCTGCGTATTATTGCGACGTTAATGCTTTTGGCGACGACCGCTGCCCATGCGGAAATCGTCAAGAAAGACATCGAGTACAAACTCGCCGGCAAACCGTATCTCGGCTATCTCGCTTATGACGACTCGATCAAAGGTCCGCGTCCCGCCATCATGGTCGTGCACAACTGGATGGGGGTAACGCAAGACACGAAAGACCGTGTCGACCAGCTTGCGCAGCTGGGATACATCGCATTCGCCGTCGACGTTTACGGGAAGAACTCCCGACCGAAAGATCAAAAAGAAGCAGCTGAACTGGCCGGCTTCTTTAAGAAAGACCGTGTCGCACTCCGGATGCGCATGCAGGAAGGACTTTCAGTCCTGAGAAAGCAAGCCGGTGTCGACAAGAACAAGATCGCCGTTATCGGTTACTGCTTCGGCGGTACCGCGGCGATCGAACTCGCGCGAGCCGGCGCCGACATCAAGGGTGTCGTGAGCTTCCACGGCGGCCTCGATAGCCCGCGGCCTGACGACGGAAAACGCATTAAAGCGAAGGTGCTCGCCCTGCATGGCGCCGACGACCCGTTCGTTCCGGCGACTGATCTCGCGGCTTTCGAAGAAGAGATGCGCAAAGCGAACGTCGACTGGACTCTCATCAAGTACGGCGGCGCCGTCCACTCGTTCACCGAAAAATCGGCCGGCAACGATAACTCGAAGGGCGCGGCTTACAACGAGAATGCCGATCGCCGCAGCTGGCAAGCGATGCTGGATTTCTTTAAGGAAATTTTCTGAGACTCAAAAAACGCGCAGTGATGGGTGTCATCACAGCGCTTTTCTCGAACAGTTTATAAACTGGCTCACTTCCGTGGTGATGGCGCTAAATGGCGGATACGGCGTCGCTTTTTGAACGTTAACGACTGATCCCCGCGATTGTGAGCCAGTTTTATGTACGCGGCGGAGGCGCCGCTTGTGCCCGCTGAGGCATCGAAGCTCCCGCCATGTTCGCGCTCGGGCCTTGAGTCGCTGTCACCGTCGCGGCCGCTTGAGCCAAATTGATTTGCGGATCCGGCATTGTCACGTGGCTCTGATCAAGCATCGCGATGTGCGCTTGGCAAAGTGAACGCAGATTCACTTCGAACTGCATGCGCAGTCTCTTAATATCCGCAATCTCCTGATAGATCTTCTTCAAAGAGTCACGGCTGTCCTTGAGGATCAACTCGGCCTTATGGTTGGCGTCATTGATAATGAGCTTCGCCTCGCGCTCGGCATCCGCCCGGATCTGATCCGCCATCTTCGTCGCCGTCTGGAGTGTCGCTTTCAAGGATTCATCGCGCTCTTTGTACTCCATCACCTGAAGCTCTTTCTGCCGAAGAGCCTCTTTGAGCGAGTTGCGCTCGCGGATCAATTCTTCCATTTGATCGGCGACGTCGCGGAGAAAATCACTGACCTCATCCGGGTCCAGCCCCATGACTTTCCGGGAAAACGTTTTATGGGCGATATCGATTGGCGCGATTTTCATATGTCCTCCGTGACATCCGATGGCGCGGTTCCGCGCGACTTTTATTCAGATTATGCAATCGACGCTGGTCCGGCAAGACCAGGCCTTGCGCATAAACTGATCTACTGCTGGGCCGTTCCCTGGCTGAGTTCCTGATCGCGGATCGCCGCTTTTTCAAAGCTGTACCGAAGCGCGCGTTCGATTTCCAGCTCTCGCATGGACTGAAGTCCTGAATACGTAACCCCTTTCTTCGATACGACTTTCTCCTGCAAATCGGTGATACTCGTTGAATCGGATCTGGCTGCCATTTCAGCCGCTCCGAGAAAGGTCTGGACCACCATCTTCCTGGCCGTTTGCGGATCGAACCCGTGTTCTTCGATCCATTCTTGCCAGTATTGCATGAGCTCCAAGACGAATCCCGTGCCGCTGGCGCAACTGACGGTCAGCGCTGCAAAGCAGCCATTTTCCTCCTCCGCATGAACCACAAGGCCGAGCGGCGAAAGAAATTCTTGCACCGTTGCTTCATAAGCTTCCGAAGCCTCGGCCAAACAGTAACCGACGACCGCTTTTTGAATGGTCGCGGCCGTATTCGGCATGGCTCGCGCGATTCCCCCCGCATTGGGAATAAGTTTTTTCAAAGTCTTCAAAGTAAATCCGGCCGCAACCGAGATCACCAAGTGTCCCGAGTGAAACGACGAGGCGATCGGCTCCAGGACTTGCACCAGGTCCTGAGGCTTTACGGCCAAGACGACGATATCGCATTCATCGACCAATTCCTCGTTGGTTCTGATCGAACGAACGCCGTAAACTTCCTCAACCTTTTTGAGTTTTCCGCCGGAACGATTGGTAACGTAGATTTGAGAAGGGCTGACCGTCTGGGAATCGACAAGCGCTTTGATCATCGCCTGTCCCATGTTGCCCGCACCAATGAACCCGATCTTACGGTTTTTGATAAGATTCACGCATGCCCCCTAGCCTCTGAGGCGAGGCCGGGACCGAATGGTCCCAACGCCGTCTATTAGACATATCGAGAATACAAGCCGCAGTCCACATGTAGCGCAACAGCTCGGCGTAAAAATCAAACTGCCTTTTCCTCCCGACACTGTGGCATGATGACCACATGCTCTCCAATTCATATCGCGCCGTCGGCGTCATCGAGGTTCTCGTTTCCGGAATCTGCTTCGGATTCATCGGAATTCTCGCCAAAGGCGCGTATAAAAAAGGGCTCGAACCGGGCGAAGTTTTAAGTCTGCGCTTTCTTGTAGCAAGCCTCCTTTTACTTTCTTTTCTTTCCCTCACGTCATTCCGTCGTCTCAAGCTTTCGCGATCCCATCTCTTATGGTCCGTTTTTCTCGGCATTGCGGGTTATGCCGTTTTTTCCTTCTGCTTTTTCAAGGCGCTTTCGGGCCTGTCTGCTTCGCTCACGGTTCTACTTCTCTATCTTTATCCCGTCATGGTTCCGATCGGCGCGAGACTCTTTCTCGGTGAACGGATTCCTAAAGACCGGCTCATCTCCCTTCCTGTGGCGATCGCCGGGCTCGTCATGCTAGTTTGGGGTGATTTCCAAGTTTATAATCCGCTTTATTTGATTTTCGGGGTCGCTTCGGCTGTTTTTTATTCGGCTTACATCCTTTGCTCGCGCCGTTTTCTCGCGACCGCTGACACGCTCGCCTCGACCGCCTATATCCAGCTTTCAGGGGGTGTCGCCCTCAGCCTTCTGCATTGGCAAAGCGTGGAGCGCACCGCCTTCGCTCTTAAAGAAGCATGGCCTTGGATTCTAGGCCTTGCCGTCATCTGTTCGGTTGCAGCCATGAGTCTCTTTCTCGCGGGCCTCAAGAAACTGCAAAGCTGGGAAACGTCCGTTCTCAGTATCTCAGAGCCGGTTACGACCATTCTGTTGGCGTCCTTCATCCTTGGGGAGCGGATGTCGAACGCGCAAGTCGCCGGCGCGATCCTTGTGCTTTCGGCCCTGATTGTCGTTTCTCTTCCGGCCCGGACGTCGCCGAACACTTGAGCGCTACGTTTCCTGAAGCTCCGCTTGTCTCGCTTTCGTGCCCTTTTTCTTCGAGCCCACCTTCGGCTTATGGACCCCTTCCGCGAATTCCTCGAGCATTTTCGCGATGAACGCCGGAAGATCCGATGGCTGCCGGCCTGTCACCATTCCTCCATCGGTGACGACCTCTTCGTCCATCCACTTGGCTCCGGCGTTCGCGAGATCCGTCCGAATGGAACGATACGAGGTCACTTTCCGTCCCCTAACGACGTCGGCTTCGACCAGCATCCAGGGCCCATGGCAAATCGCCGCGATGGGTTTGCCCGCCTCCGCGAATGCTCTCACAAATTGAACAGCATCGGCGATCATACGCAAGCGATCCGGACTCATCACTCCGCCCGGAATCAGAAGGGCATCGAAATCGGCCGCTGTCGTCGAACTTAACTCGACGTCGACTTCAACCCTTTGCCCCCAGTCGTTATGATTCCAGCCCCTGATGAAACCTTCATTGGGAGAAACGATAAAGACTTGAGCTCCGGCCTTCTTGAGAGCCTCCCGCGGTTCAAGAAGCTCCGATTGTTCAAAACCGTCGGTCGCCAATATCGCGATCTTTTTTCCTTTTAAACTTTGCGAATTGTTTTGAGCTTGGGCCATAAAAGGTCCTTTCCGTATCGGACGTCTCGATCTTAATCCGAAAAGGGAAAGGAGTCTTGGTCCCTCGTAAAAGCGAATTTGGCGCTTTCGGCAAGAACGGTCTTGATCTTTTCAAACTGCCTTCTAAAGGGAGTGCCCGCTGGCATGTAACGATCAATCACCGCTTCGGCGCGCCCTTTCTCCATCGCCGCCGCCTCATTCCAAAGATCTTCGTAGATCAAGCGGGTCGCGCCGATCGCGAGCGAAGGGAACGCACCGTCATCAACTTCGCCGAAGCCGATGACAAGAAGTCTCGAAAACAGCTCTCTCGTTCCCCGGTTATAGGCCGCTTCGTTTTCCTTGCCCGACATATCCGCGAGACGTTTGAGTTCCTTGGTCGAAAGCGGAGAATCACTTTCCAGAACTTCAAGCAAGATTTGCGATTCAGGCAAAAGTCCTCGCGTCAAATCGCCGGTTTGTTGAAAAACGGCAAGCATGGCAGTGAAGAGTTCCCGTGAAAAGAACGTCGCCCTTCCTTGGTACCACTTCGAGTAAACAACCTTACGGCAGTCTGAAAGACGTTTCATCAAAAACCACATTTCGCCGACGCGGTCGTCGCCGTCCTCGTTCCACTCCCACTTCATGCGGGAACGCGGAAAAAATTCCGACCAGAGGGAAAGGGGTTGCGGGCGGTTATTGATCGGGAAAACCAAGAGGGCTCCCCGCTTATTGATCTTCGCTATCGCATCCCGCTGAGTCAGTTTTTTCATAACTTCGAGGCTAACCCATCCTCCTTCCTAATTCAGCGGAAATTTTGAATAATCACACAACGCTCCCGCCTCCTTTCATGGCAAGATGATTTCCGACCCAGCCTTATCCTGGAAAGGAGTCTTCATGAACACCGTAAAACCTCAAACCGAACAGACAACCGAAAAGAAAAAAGAGATCCGTAAGCTTGGCGAAATGATCAACGACATCAAGTTCGCAATGCTCACCACGATCGACACGCAAGGCCTCATCCGTAGCCGTCCGATGATCACCCCACCGACGCGCTTCGACGGCTCGCTCTGGTTCTTCACCGGACGCTCGACCGGAAAGGTTCACTCGATCCAGAATGACCAGCGGGTCAACGTCACTTACGTGGACGCCGACGACTCGAAATATGTTTCGATCTCAGGCCGCGCGCAGATCATCAACGACAAGGAAAAAGCCAAGGAGCTTTGGAAGAAGGAATACGAAACGTGGTTCCCTGAAGGACTGAACGACCCCGATCTCGCTCTCATCAAGATCGATGTTGATGAGGCTGAATACTGGGAATCACCAGACGGCCGCTACGTCCGCGTGCAGGGCATCAGTGGAGGAACTCAAGTCCATTAGGGAACAAACACACACCGGAAACCAACGGTCGCGGGCGCGTGCGACGGCCCGTAGCTCAGCCGCGCCGCAAACACTGACGACATCGTGGAACCGAACTTGCGGACTGATCCGGAATTCAAAACAACTGTCGCGAAACGAAACAATCTATTTTATTTAGTTCCGAATCGTCACGACGCTGACTTCTGCGGAAGATCGAGGAACGAAAAGGTCTTCGCCGGAGTGAAATCGGCTTCCATTGCGGCTTTGCATTTGGGGCACGAAATTTCAGGGATATCAAATCTCTTTTCCGCTCCGGCCTCCTCGTATTCGTACTCTTTTCCCCGCGTAAAAAGCATCGTCGTTTCTGTATTACAGTCGGGGCAGACAAACGGCGCGAAGAACGACTCGATTCTCGCGTGCGGAGGCATGAAGCCGACCACTGTGCTGGCCTGGTTGATCATGACCAGCGGGAGTTTCCGAAGGATGAACTTGGCTCCCGGAGCGATCCGGCCCGTCCATTGAATCCATGCTTTGACACCAACCGAGTTGATATAAGTCACCTGTTCCATGTCCATCACAACTTCTTTGAAGTTCCGGACATCCTGCTGGAACAACGGCGCCCCCTCGCCGATCGCGCCTTCGAGAATGAACTCAATCGTCTCGTCGGTCTTGTTAACCTTCACCTGGGAACTCCGATATTCACCGCTTTCGTAAATTTAACACAAAAATAAGGTTCCGTGTCGCGCTCCTGGACGTTTGTCAGTCTGAGACGGACCACTTTGAGATTCAGCCGCCGAAAGACTGCAAAGACCGCGACTAAAGTCCGATAAGAAGCTCATGAGAAGAACAAGACGGATGATTCCCGGGTTTTTTGGACTCGGCACCCTGGTCCTGATGCTGGCGTTCCAAAACATGTCGTTGGTCGAGTTCGCGAACCTCAACATTTCTCACGTCGACGAAGGCGCACGTCGGGAACAAGCGCGCGAGTTGCTGGGCGCCTACTATCATGGAAGCGCGGCACAGAAACTTGAAGGCAACCGGTATTTGAATTACCTCGTCTATAAGAAAATCGCCGAATCCTTTAAAGGAAGCTGGAAAGCCCATGCGCCTGCCGTGGCGCAGGTGATTATTTCGGAAAGCCGCAACCACGAGTTCGACCCTGTCTTCATCCTGGCGATTATCCAGACGGAAAGCTCTTTCAATCCGACGGCCCGCGGATCTTCCGGGGAAGTCGGACTCATGCAAATTCTTCCGAAAACAGGTGAATGGATCGCGAAGAAATACCGTTTGCCCTGGAACGGCGATATCACGCTCTATGACCCTGTGATGAACGTGCGTATCGGTGTGCAATATATTGCACACCTCCGTTCCGAATTCGATCGAACCGCTTACCACTACCTTCCCGCCTATAATATGGGGCCGACGAACATGCGCCGGATCGAACGAAAACTAGGAAGCTTCGACGCTAACGGACGCATTCAAAAACGGGAATACGCGATGCGGGTCATGAAAAACTATTTCCACATCTACCAATACATGGTGGCGCTACAGGAAGATCTTGAGAAATTCGCCAGCGCCGAAAATACCGTGCACCAAAGCGTCCAGTAGCGAACCGTTTGCCCGGCGGGGAAATGTCACCGTTCGCCTAAGAAGGTGTAGCGCTCTTCGCCAAGACTCGCCCACCATTTCATGAGCTTCGGCAATATGCACCGAATTCCAGATCCCCTCCGCGAACTTCGGTGTAGAAGAGAAGATACGACAAAGAGCGGAGGATGTATGGCAGACTTAGCATTCGATTGGCGGTGGATCTTTGCCCGCGGCGTTTTCGCTATCATTTTCGGGTTGATCCTTTTGTTATTTCCGATCACCGGCCTCGTCACGATCGCCCTACTTTTCGCACTGTACGCCGTCTGCGATGGAGCGATGGCTCTTTCCGCTGCATGGCGGATGAAGAACAAGAAGGGCCGAGGGTTGATTCTCTTCGAAGGCGTTACAGGAATTCTGGCCGGAATACTCGCGATTTTTTACCCCGGGGCCGCCTTGCTCGCGTTGCTCGTGCTGGTCAGTGCTTGGGCTGTTTTAAGAGGATTGGCGAAAATCTACTTCGCCTATACATTCCAAGACATCTTGTCTCACCCGGTTCTTTTTGGCCTTGCGGGCTTAGTGTCTTTCCTTTTGGGAGTCGCGATTCTTGTCTGGCCCACCGTGGGCCTCATGACCTTGCTCGCGATGCTCGCCGCATACTCGATTCTCTTCGGGTTCTTCTTAACGTTCTGGAGTCTCCGCCTCAGACAACTCACCAACATGGGAACAAAAGTCCACGCCGTCTGAAGAACGCGACGGCAAAAAAGGCTCTCGCAAGGAAAAACTCGAGAGCCTTTTTTCAACAGCCTAGTCTCAAGGCGTGGGGCTCGTCGTGGCATCAACTCCGGTCCGCCGTCCGCTCTCCAGCAAGACCGGCGCCCGGAACTTAACCGTATTCACGTTCCCTTGGGAATCCTTGATGACCAGCGAATTCACCCGATCATTCCGGTCAAACAACGCGACAAGCTCTTTCGGCTCGTGAATGATACGCTCGCATTCATCCATGTGCACGAACATGATGTCTTCCTTCGGATCATAAGACAGCCCGATTAAAGGAACCCAAGCTTCCTCCACTTGATCACCCAAGCCGACCCCGGCGATCTCAATCTCGACGTAGTTGCCTTGAATGGCTTTCGAAAGCTCATCCAAGTAGACTTGCCAATTTTCTCGTTCAATCGGACGAAGATCCATCGCGACTCCCCTTTCAACTGCTGAAAGAAGAGTACTCCCAGGGAAGCCGCCCGCACTTCTAACGGATGAAATTTCTTTTTAGAGATTAGAACATCGATCGATCACAGATCACTCAGTCGGGCTTTTCGATCAATTCGAAAAGGTTCGAATCTTCCAAAGCTTTCGCGCCGCCTAAAGCGACGGAGAGAAGCGGTTGTTCGGAAATTTTAACGGGGATGCCGATCTCCTGAACCAAGCGTTCCCTCAGACCGCCCAACAAGGCGCCGCCGCCGGCTAAGACCAGTCCCGATTCGGCGATATCCCCCGCAATCTCCGGCGGGCATTCCTCCAACGCTTTGCGAACGGCACCGATGATTTCCCGCACAACTGAATCCACAGCCGGTAAGATCATGTTCGTGTCGACACGCAAATGGGTCGGCAATCTCTTTAAGAGATTGAATCCGCCGATATCGATGGAACGCGATTGCGGCGCAACAGGATTGACGTCTGCGACCGCGATTTTGATCCGTTCAGCGGTCTGCTCGCCGATCACGAAATTATAGCGGCTCCGCAAATGCGTGATGATCGCCTCATCAATATCATCGCCGCCGACCCGCACGGCCGTGGAAGTTACAATTCCCCCCAGAGCGATGATCGCGATCTCGGTCGTGCCACCGCCGATATCAACGACCATCTGTCCCCGTTTACCTAAGACAGCGAGGCCGGAGCCAATGGCGGCGGCCACGGGCTCTTCCAAAAGATGCACTGTCCGCGCTCCCAGCTCGTAACCGATTTCTTCAACCGCGCGCCTTTCAAACCGGTTCACCTGGCACGGTAACGAGATAATCATGCGGGGCCGCCCCAGCGTTAAATTGTCTTTCGCTTTTTGAATCAACGCGCGCAACAGACGGACTGTATTATCGAAGTCCGCCACGACTCCTTCACGGAGAGGTCTTAGGACGGAAAGGTTTTCGGGATTTTTGCCCAGCATAACTTTGGCATCACGCCCGAGCGCGAATAACTCAGATTCATGCTCCGAACGATGGCGGACCGCTAGAACCGTCGGCTCATTGAGAACGAACCCGCGGCGTTTCACATAAACCAATGTGTTCGCGGTCCCCAGATCGATATAAATGTCGTTCGATGGCAGCATTGCCGGGCTCCCATTGCGGAGGATCCATTAATCCAGCCTGATGCCGACGTCCTTCAACTCACCTTGCACTCCCCACAGGTTTTTCAACAAACGCGGCGCATGGGAGCCGATATAGGCCAAAATAACGGACTTCACTCCTTTACCTAAGAATACCACGGGAGCCAACTCGTGCAGAGGCGTAACCGCCAAACCGGCTAAAATTAATACTGGCTGCTGCATGAGAGGAGTCATTGAGACCAAAAAAACCAAATACAAACCGTACTCTTCGAAGAACCGCGACGTGAGCGCCCACGAAGGCGATTCCACGACGCTGGGATAGAGGTCTACGACTAAAGGCAGACCATAGACCTCGACCAGACCAGCCAACGTCAAGGCACCGATCGTGGAACCAATCGTCGATACCACGGCGAGCAGCAGCCACCTTTTCGGAACTAGCATCACACTTGAGACCAAGATCCCGTCGGTCGGAAGAACGAGGACGAAATTGTCCGCGATCGCCAGCATAGCCACCAGCGGCGGATACCACCAGCGCGCCGCGAATCGCTGCAATCCGCGGACAAATTGAAGCGTTTTTTGGTGAATCGTTTTTCCTATCATGTCCTCGATTTCTGCCAAACCGACATGCGGTCTTTGATCCGCCTCGCCAACAAGCGCCGGACACGGCCGTCATCGTCTTCATCGAAGATATCACCGACGACGACCTCCAGAACGTCTTCAAGAGTCACGATGCCAAGTTTCTCGCCCGCTGGTGAAAACACGACGCACATGTGGCTTCTTTTTTCCTGCATGAGCCGCAACACGCCGAGAGCGGAATCGTTCAGTGTCACCGTCAGCGCGGGGCGCACAATGCCCCGCCAGTCTTTCTCGCCTGTCTCACGCAAGCTCATGAACTCTTTCGTGTGGAGGATCCCGATTAAACGCCCGTCTTCGGCCACGACAGGAAGCCGCGTGTGTCCCGAACCTAAAGCCACCTGAACGACGTCATCGCTCGTATCGGATTCCTTGACCGAAACGACGCGCTCCCACGGAACATAGATATCGCGCACCTTTTTGTTTTCGATGTTCACCATGTTCATGACGAACGTGCGGTGCACGGGGGAAAGCGATCCGATTTCAACGGCGGCGTCCTGAACGCCATCCTCGCGCCGATGCCGAGAAAAAAAGACGTTCAAAATCGATTTCGTGGAGTACTCCAAAAGCGAAACCAACGGCGCCAAAACCCGATCGGCGAAAAACAACGCCTTGGCCCCGGCGAATAGGATCTTTTTCGGACTCCTTAACGCGAGCGACTTCGGCACGAGTTCGCCGACCACGACGTTCAAGTACGTTAACGGCAAGACCACAAGGAAAACCGACAGCGCTTCGGCCGTGATTTCCCGCATGGAAAATTCCCGCATGAAATAGGGGACAAGAAATTCCGCGGCTCCGGCCCCGCCGACCGCCGCGCCGATCGCGCCCACGAACGTGATGCCGATCTGAATCACCGAGAGCGTTCGTTCGGGGTTTTCCCTTAACTCCAGCAAAGTGCGGGCGCTCCTGCTGCCGGTCTTTGCAAGCGCCCGCAGCTCCGTCTTCGGGATGGAAACAAAGGCCATTTCATAGGCCGCGAAGAAAGCATTGAGGATCAAGCAGAGAAATATGACCGCTAACTCTTCCATATAAGTGGATCACGATGCGAACGGATCCGATTTCTCCTTTCGTCGAGCCTCGACTCTCGCAACATACCACGAGCTCAATCCGGCGGTTGTCAGGATCGAAAAGATCACCAAAAGTGATATCCAACTCGGGATTTTGAAAATCTCAGCGACGAGCATTTTGATTCCAATAAATCCCAGAACCGCCGCCAAACCGGGCTTCAGGTACCGAAGTTTACCAACCCAGTCGGCAATAACAAAATAGAGAGCGCGCAATCCTAAGACCGCTAGAATATTAGAAGAAAACGCAACAAACCCGTCCTGTGTGACCGCAAACACCGCCGGAATCGAGTCCACCGCGAAGACCACATCCGTCGCCTCAATCACCACAAGAGCCAAAAACAACGGCGTCGCCTTCCGGATCCCATCCTCGCGCACAAAGAACCGGCCATTCGACCTGTCCGTCGAAATGGGCATAATGCGACGCAAGACGCGCAGTGCCCAGTTTTCTTGAGCATCGATTTTTTCATCCGTATCGAAGAGGAACTTAACCGCCGTCACCAACAAGATGACGCCGAATACGAAGAGGATCCAATGGAATGTGTGCAGAAGATGAGCGCCGACGATGATAAAAAAAGCCCGCAAAATGATCGCGCCTAAAACTCCATAGAAAAGAACGCGGTGTTGATAACCGTCAGGAATTTTAAAGGAATTAAAAATAAGGAGAATAACAAAAAGGTTGTCGACACTCAGGCTTTTTTCCACCAAGTAGCCCGTTAAAAACTCGATCCCCTTTTCGCTGCCGAAATTAAAGGCGAACCATGCGTTGAACGCGAGTGAAATCGCGACCCATACGGCGCTCTCCATGAGAGCCGTTCGCGAGGAGAGCTTATGCCCGAACTTACCGAACAGGCTCAGGTCGATGACGATCAAAATCAAAACGCCAATCGTGAAACTGACCCACAGCCATCCGGGAGCGATGGAAACCTCTGAAAGAAAGGACAACATCTCGCACCTGCGCTTTCATGTCATTTCGCGACGGAAATCTTTTCTTTTACGGCAGTACCGCTGTCGGACTCGGACCCATGCGCTTCAGCGTGAATGAGCTTCTCCGCATAAGCCAACATGATCGTCGAAAATAAAAAGACGACATGGATGATCACCTGCCATTTCACATCCTCGGGACTCTTGTTGCTGATGTTGATAAACGCTTTGAGCAAATGGATCCCCGAAACGCCGACAAGCGAAGCAGCCAACTTCACCTTGAGGGTCCCCGCATTGACCTTTTCCAACCAGTCGGGCCGATCTTCATGATCATCGAGGGGCATGCGGCTAACAAAGGTGGCATATCCGCCGATGATGACCATGATCAGAAGGTTAAGGACCATCGTGATATCGACGAGGGTCAAAACCCCTAACATCAACACTTCCTCCGAGACGGAGTTCACAGTCATACACAGATGCACGAGCTCGACGAGAAACTTATAAGTATACAGTACGGCGCCGACGATCAGTCCGCCGTACACGGGCGCCTGGATCCAGCGGCTTGCGAAAATCACGCTCTCAATCGCGTATTCCAACTTCTTCACGTTCAACCCCGTTCCCAAACCCGAAGAATTAAAACCTTAACGAATGTCCATGAATCAGAAAATTCGATAAATCATAGCTGATACTTCGTTATTTTCGAACTTTATGAAGAGTGAAGCTCTTCATAATCGACGCCGCCACCGGGTTCTCCAGTTTTCTTTGGGCGGAGATCAGCCATACCTCTTCATGCACCCCTTCGAGGCGCCCGATCCGTTCGAGCTTCTCCTCTTTTAGCCCCGCGACTTCAGAAAACGGCGCAAGCCCTAATCCGTTAGCGGCGAGCAGCCTTAGCAAGCTCGTGTCCTGTGTTTCCGCGACAGGCACAATCTGAATGTCCTGCAATTTGAAATAACGGTTCAGATCGTGGCGCAGGCGGCTGTGAGCTGTGGGAAGCACGAACAGGCTACCGTTCAACGATCTGGGGAAATTCCTCCTCAGGTTTTTAAAGCGCGGGGCGCCGTAAACCGAGACCGGAAGTTTCGCCACGGATTTCGAAAAAAACGGTTTCCCTTCAAGAACCGGAGGAGGATAGTTCGAAATGACAAGGTCGATGCGGTGCGCGTGCAGTTCGCGGAAGAGTTCGTCACCCTTCCCCTCGAGAATCGAAACCGTACAGGATTCGGTCCGGTATGCCTCCATGACGAGGGCGAGGATCACACTTTTGGGAACGCTGTCGAGCGCGCCGATCTGCAAATGCGTTTGGTTCGTCACCGTGCGGTCCTGGAGCACCTCGAGCATTTCCTCGCCCAAACGGAAGATCTCGTTGGCATACTCAAGCGCCGCCTTGCCGGCCTCCGTTAAAATCAGTTTTCTGTTTCGTCGTTCAAAGAGAGGCTTGCCGATCGCGTTTTCAAGCTGCTTCAACTGGGTGCTCAGAGTCGGCTGCCCCAAGCGCAGCTTCTCGGCCGCCTTAGCGATGCCACCCTCGAGAGCGATCGTCCGGAAGTAATAAAGGTGATGGTAGTTAAGCCACTGCACAGATGTTAAGACCCGGGCTTTCTTCGATTTAAACAAAGTATTCGATCGAACTTATTGTCTTTCCAAATTTTGAAGTCAAGGCTACACTAGTCTGATTTCGGAGGTAAGCTGAATGGCTTGGTTGAAAAGGATCGGTCTATTCCTTGCTGTCAACTTTTTGGTGATCATCACCATTTCGATCGTTCTGAACATCCTCGGCATTAGGCCCTACCTCAACGAGTACGGTCTCGACTACAATTCCCTGCTCGCTTTCTGCTTGGTCTGGGGCATGGGAGGCGCGCTGATCTCTCTCGCCATGTCGCGCTTCATGGCGAAGATGATGATGAGGGTGCAGGTCATTCCTCCCGATACCCGGGATCCGCATCTGCGTGAACTCGTCGAAACCGTCCATGAATTGGCGAGAGCCGCACGCCTGCCGGCGATGCCCGAGGTCGGTATTTATAACTCGCCCGAAGTGAATGCATTCGCCACCGGCCCGACCAAGTCGCGCGCGCTGGTCGCCGTTTCCACCGGCCTATTGAACAAGATGAACCGCGCGGAAATCAGAGGCGTGCTCGGACACGAAGTCGCCCACATCGCCAACGGCGACATGGTGACGATGACGTTGCTCCAAGGCGTCGTGAACGCCTTCGTCATGTTCCTTGCCCGGGTCATCGCTTACGCCCTGACGATGAACCGCGACCGCGACAGCGAAGAAGGCGGGGGTGGAAACTTCATGGCCTTCTATCTCACGCACATCGCCCTCGAAATGGTCTTCATGATCCTGGGTTCGATGGTCGTCGCTTGGTTCTCACGTTATCGCGAATTCCGCGCCGACGCGGGAGGCGCCCGCTTGGCCGGCCGCGAGAACATGATCCAAGCTCTCGAATGTCTGCAACGGACTTTTGAGCGGGTTGAAGCCGCCGAAACGGCGCAGCCCGCCCTGCAAGCGTTCAAAATCTCGAGCGGGCCGAACGCGTTCATGCGCCTTTTCTCCACGCACCCGCCGCTTGACGAGCGCATCGAACGTTTGAAACGTTCGGCCATCTAAGAGCAGGGCGGCTCGGCGCGGGCCGCCTTCAAACTCTCGCCTTCTTTTTCGCTTCGACCGCGAGGAATCCCAAAACCGCCGCAGCCAGGCTGATCGCCGTGTCGGCCTTGGACGGCCGCTGAAAGCTGAACAGCTTATTGAACGACGGGACCGCGCCGAGCCCCAAATGCGTAAGCGCGCTTCCCATCGTCGCGGCCAGCAGGTTCCGATGCGAACGCGCTAGTTCATCCCAATCGACCTTAAAGGGACTGCGCGAACTGAGCGCATGCAACATCTGTCCGATCGCAAGGCTGTCGATCGCCATCGTTTGCGCCGAAGCGGGATCCGCGGACTTCCGGCTACCATAAAAGAACGACGCGAGGACCGACATCGTGAGAATCGATGCCTCTTTCGCCAAATCCTTCAATTGTTCCCTCGTCACCAACGGCTCGCGCGGATCCAAAGGCCCGGTCAGACGCCAACGTTTTGAATCACCGTTCGGCGCGTCCGCCGCCAGGGCCAAAGCCGGGAGGGAGTCCGTCACAAGATTCATCCACAAGATTTGCAAGGGATTTAAAACCGCTTTCGCGCCCGCGAGCATCTGCGACGTGATCACCATGAGTTCGCTTAAATTCGTCGATACAAGGTACCGAATCGGTCGCCGCAAAGCGACCGCAGCCACACGACTCATTTCGATGGCCGTCAATAGATCTGAGAGATTATCCCTAATCAACACGACGCCCGCGACTTCGCGGGCGACGTCCGTTCCGCTTTTTCCGATCGCGATCCCGACGTCCGAAGCTTTGAGCGCCGGCGAATCATTGATACCATCACCGACCATTCCAACGATGTCGCCGCTTGTTTTCAGCGCTTCGATAATCCGCTTTTTATCGTTCGGACCCACGCGAGCGAAAACCTGCGCTTTGGCGGCGACGCGCGCCAGTTCTTCATCGGAGACCCGTTTCTCCCCGCCCATATCGACGGCGATCAATTCCTCGCCATTACCGACGTTCAATTCCCGAGCCAGGGACTCGGCCGTCAGCATTTGGTCACCTGTGATCACGACGGTTCGGATTCCCGCTTCGTGAAACCGCTTCAACTGCTCGCGAATCCCCGGCCGCGGTGTATCCTCGAGACCGAAAAGCCCGAGCCAAATCCAATGACGACCACCAGGAGGCTGATAGGCGAATCCCAGGACGCGCAAGGCCGAACCCGACATTTCCGCGTTCGCCGCAAAGATACGCTCCCGGTCCTGACGCGAAAGAGGCACGTCCCCTTGGGGTTTATGCTGGAGCTTGCACAACTCCAACACTTCCTCCGGACTCCCTTTCATCATTTTGTATGTACCTGCTCTATCGCCTTTTTTCCCGGCGAACTTGTGGACCGTGATCATATAGCGCCGGCGGCCCGTGCGATATTTCGTATCGATTCGCGGAAACTTCCGGCGCACCTTTTCAGGCGATACGCCGAAGGCCTTGGCGATCCGAATAAGCGCCAGCTCGGTCGAAGAACCACTCGAACGCAGATTTTTCAGAATGGCGTCATTACAGAGAGCCGCGCAGGCCATGAGAGAGCGGTACGCGCGAACGTCTTCCACTTCCGATTGAACAGGTTCCTCGTCGTGCAACCTCACGATCTCTTCCCGCCAAGGAACCGCGACAGCCGCCACCCGCATCCTGTTCTCAGTGAGCGTTCCCGTCTTGTCGAAGCAGATGGTCTTCACCGATGCGAGCGACTCGACGGCTTGGAGATCGCGGACCAGAACTCCGTGATGCAGAAGACGTGCAACGGTTCGACTCAGGGTCCACGTCGCGACAGTCGGCAACCCTTCCGGAACGGCGGCGACTGCCATTGAGATTCCCGTTCTGAGAAGAGGAGTCAGAGGCTGTCCGCGCCAAAGCCCGATGCCGATAAGAGCGCCGGCCGATGCAAAGCCTACCTCGATCAACCGCCTATTGAGCTGATCGAACTTCTCGCTCAAACGGGTTTCGCGCACAAACCTCTCGCCGAGCATGCTTTGAATTCTTCCCGCTTGCGTCCGTTCGCCCGTTTCGACCACGACGGCTCGGCCCGTACCACTGACGATGGCGCTTCCTTTAAACACCATGTTCCGGCACTTGGATAAGGGAAGCGACTTGTTTCGCAAGCGCCCGGCACTTTTCACGACCGCGAAGCTCTCCCCGGTGAGAATGGCTTCGTCGACACTCAAACCGTCCGCTTCAATAAGTCGTGCGTCGGCCGGCACATGGGAACCCGGACGAAGCACAATGATGTCGCCGGGCACGATCTCGTCTTGCGAAACCTGAACCACGACTCCATCCCGCACGACCCACGTGTGCCGCGGCCCCAGCTTCGATAGCGACCGCATTTCTCGTTCGGATAGACTCTCGGTCCAATAACCGATGGCGCCGTTCAGGCCGATGACCCCAAGAATAACGCCTGCCTCAACTAAACCGCCCGTGAGTGCCGAAAGGACGGCGGACACCGCAAGAAGCGCCGTCGGAGAGTTCTTAAACTGGCTTACGAGTATTTCGAGATTCGATCGAGGAACGACCGGCGGAATCGCGTTCGAGCCGTATTGCTTCAACCGTTTCAGAACCTCCTCTGCCTTGAGACCCGCTTTGAAATCGGTATGCAAAAGGCGCCTTATCTCACCAAGACTGTAGGTGTGCCATCCACTCTTCTCGATATCTCGACCGCTCACAAGACCACGATGGCGTTGAATCCAGTAGGCCTCGCGAAGTGAGAACTCGGCCAGTTTACGTTCGATGTAGGCGCGCGTTCTCTTTTTACCCGCCGCCGATGTTCTCCACTCAACGCGCAAACGCCCGGTCGCCGAACTGCAGGCGGCGCGCTTCACCTCGGGCCAGTTCCTCACCTCGTGTTCGAGCCACTGTGCGACGAGTGGAAGCCCGCGGATTTCCGGAAATTCATAAACGTCGACCATTTCCCGTTCCGGCTTTTGCATCGGTGGCGTCCCCAACCGCGCTCGCCCGCTCCCAATACCGGATGGCCTCGTCCAAAAGCGATGTGCCCGCGCCAAGCGCATGCCCCCGTGCCGCTTGAAACAAGCTCAAGCCGAGAAGAGCGAGAACTTTCATCGTCTCTTTTTCCTGCTGTGTGAAAACCGGATAAGCCGCCCGATGAAGATGGAGCGGAATTTGCTCTTTCCGCACCAATCGGAACAATTTGAGCGCATGAATCCGCCACAGAAGTTCATCGGGTTCCCGGTCGTGCTCGATCAAGACCGACGTTGTCCGCGGATTCACCTTAACGTCCAGGACCCCAGAGACCTGCGCTAAAGTCTCTCCAACCTTCGTGAAATAAGCCTCGTCTCGATGCCTTTCGGGAATACGGATCCGTATCCGACCCACGGTGAACTTCGTCGGCGCCAATGAAAACGCGACGTACCCCAAAGACATCGTAACGCTCATGCGTGGTACTCCACCGTCCTTCTCGCAGCGGCCTTCTTCTTGCGTCGCGGCTGCGCGACGGAGCGGCTGTCTGCTTGCGGTTTACGCGTTTTCTCGCGCACGCTTTCCGCACGGGCCCAGGCCCCCACGTCCTCGATCGCTTCACGGAGCCTGCCGAAGCCGTCCATAGCCGCATCGCCGGCTTTCTGCATGACGCCCATTCCGGTTTTCAGAATACCTTTCACCGATTCGAAATCACTGTCCGCCAACGAACGGAAGGCCACTCCCGCCCCGAATCCCACAACAAAACCGGCCGAAAAATCGCGTAGTGACAACAGCATTCTGTTCCTCCCGGTAAACAAGTCGCCCCGGCGCAAGTCGAATCCTAAGTTTAGCCCGCCGGAAACTCGAAATTTGAAACATTCACCGGAACCTTACTCTAAGATTCTGTTCAAAAACGGTGCTGTTTGGTCATTTTTCTGAATACGGCGCGCCAAACAGACTCAGAAGTTGAGTCGGGCGGACTCGTGTGATTGAACGAGACCCGTCAGCTGACAGGAGTAACCTAAATATGCGCAATCTGAGAACATGGGCCGTCGCCCTCATCGCCACGATTTCCGTTACGGCATGCACACACTTTCAAAAAACGCCTCCAACCGGACAACCCGTAGCGGCGAAACCCGCTGAAAACCGGATCCGGATCCTCGAGTACAACGTCGAAAACCTATTCGATACCGTTCACGATGAAGGTAAGAACGATTGGGAATTTCTTCCAAGGGATGCCGCAGGCAAGGCGGAATTTTGCGCGACGGAGCCAGCCCATTTCCAAGCTCGCTGTCTCGAATCCGATTGGACTGATGACAAACTGGAGATCAAGCTCGGACAAATCGCGAAAGTCGTGGCGAAAAGCGGCCCGCAGCCCGATATCTTGGCGCTCGTTGAGGTCGAAAACGAACGCGTCGCACGTAAACTCGCCGATAAATTGGGATATAAGGGTGTTGCCATTGCCGAGGGCCCTGACCCCCGCGGAATTGACGTCGCGCTGATCTTTAATGAAAAACCGGGACTTCGCTTCCTGGGCTTCAAGGCCGAAAGAGTCGACCTCAAAAAACAAACCGATAGAAGTTTCCGCGACATCCTCGTTGGCGAGTTCGAATACGGCACGAAAGAGAAAAGAAAGCTCGCCGTCATCGTAAACCACTGGCCATCGCAAAGTAACCCCGTTCATCTTCGCCGTCTCTTCGCCGATAAAGTTCGCGATCTCACAGTCGCCTACATGAAGAAAGGCTTCGACGTTTTGGCGACGGGCGACTTTAACGTCGACCAAGTGAATGACCACCCGTGCCCGTTCCTGGCATTCTTTCAGGGCAATGAGCCGATCCTCTTCGACGTCGACCGCGTGGTGCGCGAAAAAGCTCGAGAACTCAAAATCGATGTCTCGCGTATGCCGCCGGGCACTTACTTCTACGCACAAGAGGGCTCCGAAAACCGCTTCGCGGCCATGACCTGGAACATGCTCGACCGGTTCTTCGTCTCGAAATCGCTCTTAAATAAAGTGGATTTGCGTTCGTTCCGGATCGTCAATGACGAGGAGTTCACGAAAACCTACACTTATCGTTACGGTCCCTTGGCCGGATCACGAGTCACCGGCGTGCCGATGCGGTATTCGCATCGCGCTGAATTCGAAGAGGTTGCGGGCTACTCCGACCACTTCGCCATTGTCATGGAAATCGAATTCCACTGAGCTTACGGGGCGGCGGATTCTTGACGCCGCCGCCCAATGCGTGAATCATCACAACGTGATGACCGCAAAACAACCAACCCTGAATCGATCAATCGGACTTTTCGCTCTCACTCTCTACGGAATCGGTGACATTCTCGGCTCCGGGATTTACGGGCTTGTCGGGAAAGCCGCTGGCGAGATGGGCTCAGCTGTCTGGCTCGGCTTTTTTATCAGCATGGTCGCCGCAGGATTGACGGGGCTGTCTTACGCAAGCCTCAGCTCACGTTACCCGAGAGCCGGGGGAGCAGCGTACACGACTTACCGAGCCTTCAATAATGGCTTTGTCGCATACGTCGTGGGACTCGCAGTGCTCGCATCGGGTTTAACTTCAATGGCAACGGCCGCTCGCGTGTTCGCCGGATATTTCACAGGGATGGGGCTGCCGCTTCCGCCGACAGTGGTCGCTCTTCTATTCGCGGCTTTCGTCGCTGCCGTCGTTTATCGAGGAATTCGAGAATCCATCTTCACCAATAGCATTTTTACTTTCGTCGAAATCGGCGGTCTTCTTTTCATCCTCTTGATCGGCGCGCGCTACATCGGGTCGACCAACTATCTCGACGCAACGACGGCCGCTAATCCTTCGGGTGAGATCGGTCTGTCCCTGCTTTTGACGGGCGCCGTCCTCACCTTTTATTCCTTCGTCGGCTTTGAGGACATGATCAACGTGGCGGAAGAAGTGAAGGAACCGCGCAAAACCATGCCGCGCGGTCTAATCCTCGCTATCGCCATCTCTTCTTTGATCTACATGGGCATCAGCATTGTGGCTGTTTCCGTGATTCCACCTATGGAACTTGCGGCCTCAAACCAGCCTCTCGTCGACGTGGTGGCGAAAGCGGCTCCGTGGTTCCCGACGCCGATCTTCAGCGTGATCGCCATGTTCGCGGTCGCAAACACGGCTCTTCTTAACTTCATTATGGGCTCGCGGCTACTCTACGGGATGTCGGTCCACGGACTCGTTCCCAAGTATCTGAATAAAATCCATCCAGAGCGCCGGACGCCCCATCTTGCTGTCTTTACAGTCACCGTGCTCTTTATGATTTTGATCTTAAGCGGCGATGTTTCTTCGCTCGCCAAAGCGACGAGCGTGCTCCTTTTGAGCTGCTTCGTTGTCGTGAATATCGCCCTGATAGTGCTTCAAAGGCGGGAGACGATCGAAGGGGCGTTTGAGGTGCCCTCCTTCATTCCGATCGTTGGTTCTTTGATCTGCATCGCGATGCTCTCGCGGGCCGGATCGGCCGAACTACTCATGGCGGGTGTGATCCTCTTCGTGATCGTAGCTCTCTACTTCATCATGAAGCCCAATCCGCAAAGCATCAGCCAGATGGATGAGGTGGACGGTTAATTCTCCGCTTTCAATTCCGCGATCTTCTTCGCGACATTTTCCGCGTCCATGACGGGATCGACGTTCTTATCGATCGAACGGATTTTGAGCTCTGGATCGATAATGAACGTCCATCTCTTCGAAAGGCTTATCAAAGGCATCTTCGATCCGTAGAGTTTCGCGACCTGCCCCTTTTCATCGGCGATCAATTTGAAGTTCAAGTTGTACTTCTTGTGAAAGGCCGCTTGCGCTTTAACAGTATCGGAGCTGATGCCGAAGACGTCGGCGCCCTGCGAGCGGATTTTTTCTATATTGTCGCGGAAAGCACAGGCCTGCTTCGTGCATCCGGGCGTATCGGCCTTCGGATAGAAATAAAGAACCGTCCATTCCCCCTTCCGTGATGCGAGATCGAATTCGCTTCCGTCGTGCAATTGCGCCTTAAAAAGTGGCGCCGCATTTCCGACCTTGAGTTCATCAGCGACGGCTATTGACGAAGAAAAAATCGAAAAAAGCGACATAAATAAAACCAATAAACATTTTTTCATAAATCTGATCCTACGTTCTCACGGCGCGTCTGTCAGCGGCAATCCTTTTCTTTCCATTCCTCAAGGCTAGCCGGAGCGCGCAATCCAGGTCGGTTCAACAAACCGTTCGGGACGTGAACGCCATTTATTTTGCTCAGAGCCCCGACCTCCACCTTACGCTCGGCAATGACATCGCCCTTATCGGTTTGATTGTAAACAAACGCCACAATTTTCCGCGGCGGCGTTTCGTCGATGACAATTTTGAAAAACTGCTGGGGAACCGGCAGCCCGCTTTTCAGTTTGGGCAGTTTCTTTGTGTCATGACCAAGAACCGGGCCCGTTACAACCGTAATGTGCTCCTCACCGCAAGCCCAGCGCCTCACTTTTGCCTCCAAACGGCGCCACGCGTCCTGATTGAGTCTCGGCTTTTGCGGAACCAGATTAGACATCACGAATGTCAAATCCTGCGCTTCCTGGCTCCAGGCAAAGTCAGCGGCCGGCGCCAAGTGTCCCTTGTCATATCCCGATCTCGTATATTCAGAAGGTTCGACATAAGGGAGATTCCTCTGAACAAGCAAAGGATCGGGCCTGAATTTATCCCGCCGCTTCGCCTTCTTTGCCGTGCGTAGCTGCTCCGCCTTCAGCTCGTAAGTGACGTATTTCGCAAGCCGGGTCCGCGTATCGTAAACGATCTTGAAGTATTTATGATCGAGAACCTCTTCGAAAGGATCGGCAACCTCGAGCGCCGGCTTATCCTTTTCCGGTTCAATAACAAGTTGGCGAACTTTAACTTCACGGGAAGTTTCGGGCCTAGTAGGCCGAACTGACGGCGACGTACAGCCGACGAGAACCAATAAAGGAAGAAAAAAGCCGAAGAGGATTACGCGTACGATATCCATAAAAATCGCGGGCGCCCCTCAAGTTTCTTTAAGCGCCCGCTTTAATTAAATGGAAACCGTTTTTTGCTTAATCCGCAACGAGAGAATACCCTTCAGTCGCCGGAAGACGCGGCATAGTTTGTTCGGGGAACTCGCCGGTGAGGGCTTTCAAGAAAGCGACCAATTGCTTAACTTCTGTATTGGTCAAATCACGGTTGAGCTGGGTTTTCGCCATCACGCGGACCGCTTCATCCAGTGTTTTTACGCTTCCGTTATGGAAATACGGAGCGGTCAAAGCCACATTCCGGAGAGTCGGCACGCGCCACATGTGTTTATCCGCTTCCGCGCCGGTGACGGAGTGTCGGCCCGTATCTTCCGTCAGTTTATATTTCTTCTCATATTCCGTTCCCGGGAACGTGGGGAACTTCATGAAAAACCCTTGTCCTTCCGGAAGCATCGGGCCAGCGAAGTTCGGACCGCTATGGCAGGAAACACACCCGATTTCTTGGAACTTCTGCATCCCTTTGATCTGCTCTTCAGTCATCGCCTTCTTGTCGCCTTTCATGTATCGGTCGAACGGCGAATTCGGCGTGATCAGAGTTCTTTCATAAGCGGCGATTGCCTTCGCGACGTTATCGATCGTGACCGGCTTTCTGCCGCCGAAGACTTTCTTAAAGCGATCTTGATATTCTTTAATTTTCGAAATCCGGTCGACAACCAGTTGGTGAGTCGCACCCATTTCGACCGGGTTCTCGATCGGCCCTTTCGCCTGCTCCTCAAGCGACTTCGCTCTTCCGTCCCAGAACTGAACGGAAAGAAAAGCCGAGTTCCACACCGTCGGAGACGAACGGGTTCCGACCTTGCCATCGATGCCTACGGAAACCGCACGGTTGTCATCGCCTGCCCCCATGACGTTGTGGCAGGAGTTGCACGAGACCGTCCCCGTCTTGGACAAACGAGGATCGAAGTACAGCATTTTTCCGAGCTCGATCTTCTCTTTTGTCATCGGATTGTCTTTGGGAATCGGCGGAGTGTCAGGCAACGCCTCTAAAGCGAAGCCCTTCGGCAGAAGAGAGAACAAACAGATGACGAACGAGATGCACGAAACCAACTTTCTCATCTACGTGACTCCATCGATATAACTTTTCGTCTTTCACAACTATTTAACGCCTACAAACGCGTTTCTTCAATGACAAAAGGCCTCAGTCGCTTTCTTCCCTTCTAGGCTTTGGTGTTGCACTCACCGACTCGCAATGCGAACACCTGCCACAAGAATTTGAGTCGAACAGAGTCGACTCCCGCCTTTCGTAGATTTTGCCCGCCGGGGGAATATACTTCGGCTTCATGACGTGGATCGACATCCTGATCAACGTGGCCTTCATTGTTTACTGTCTCTACGCCGGCTTGAGGTCGCGCACGCAAGCTTCAAAAAATCTAGAGGAGTACTTCCTCGCGGGGCGAACTCTCCCTGGTTGGATGTCGGGTCTTAGCATGGCGGCAACGCAGTTTGCCGCCGATACGCCTTTACTCGTTGTCGGACTGATCGCGACGGCCGGCATCTTTTCGCTTTGGCAACTCTGGATTTATGCTCTCGCGTTTCTTTTACTCGGTTTTCTGCTTGCACCCCAGTGGAGACGCTCGCGCGTCATAACCGACGCGGAGTTCACCGAACTCCGCTACGGAAATCGACCAGCCGCCGCTCTTCGCCTCGTCAAAGCGTTTTACTTCGGTACTATTTTTAATTGTATCGGTCTTGCCTGGGTTCTCTTTGCCGCCGCCAAAATCGCCGAACCATTTCTGCTTTGGGACGTTTGGCTGCCGGCTTCGGTCTTTCAACCGATTGTCGATCTTGCCCACTGGATCCATGTCCCGATCACCAATCTTCCACCGAGTCATCCACATGTCTGGGCAAAAACGGCGTCCAACCTGATTTCCATGGTCGTCATTGTCGCCGTAACGACGACATACTCAATGCTGGGCGGCCTTCGCAGTGTGGTGTGGACAGATGTCGGTCAATTTTCGCTCATGATGTTAGCGACTTTCATCTTCAGTTTGACGGTCGTTTCCCACGCGGGCGGGCTGGAACGAATCCACGCCGCTATCACGGAAGCCTTCAGCTCAAATCCCGCAACAAACTTGAAAACCGAAGAGATTCTATCGTTCACGCCTTGGCACGCCAAGGATGCCAGTTTCGCGGTGATCGCGGTCTTCGCTTTGCAGTGGATCCTACAGATCGGCTCAGACGGTTCTGGTTATCTCGCTCAGCGCGCTATGTCCTGCCGCACCGACACGGACTCAAAAATCGCCGGCCTCGTCTTCACAGTGACGCAGGTTCTTTTCCGGAGCTTACTTTGGATTCCCCTGGGCCTCGGCCTTCTCGTGATCTACCCGTTCGATCCGACTCTTCCTCAGGAATTGCAGGCTTCGGCGCGCGAGAGCACGTACGTGCAAGGCATTGCGCAACTTCTTCCTCCAGGTGCCAAAGGCATCATGATCGCGGCCATGCTCGCGGCTCTCGCGTCGACACTCGATACACATCTCAACTGGGGCGCCTCGTATTGGACAAACGACATTTACAAACGTTTCATCTGCCAGGTGTGGCTGAAACGAGAACCGAACGAGCGCTCGTTAGTTTGGATCGCGCGCGCTTCCAACGTCATGATCCTCGCGCTCGCCAGCGTCGTCATGACTCGCTTCCGGTCCATTCAAGAAGCGTGGCAGATCAGCCTTTTGCTCGGAGCAGGCATCGGACCCGTCCTCCTCCTTCGTTGGATCTGGTGGCGAATCAATGCCTGGTCGGAAATAACGGCTATCGTCGTGTCCGCAGTCTCCGCCCCCCTGCTTTTGAGTTTCGTCGACAACCAACCTCTCAGACTTCTCTTAGCCGGTTCATTTTCTCTGATTGGTTCTCTCGTCGCCGCTTACATTCATGGCCCAGAGAGCTGGGACGTTCTTGAAAGATTCTACGAACGCGTCCAACCCGCCGGTTTCTGGGGCCCCATAGCCGGAACTCGGCGCTCAAGCGACATTAAAAAACTCGTCCGCGCTCTCGGCGCCACGTTCATTAGCAGCTTTAGCCTCTTCTGTCTTCTGGTCGGTTTTGGATCTTGGCTGGCGCGAAGCCCCGTTCCGCCTTGGTTCCCGCTTCCCGATGGAGCTTGGGCTCCCCTCAATATCCTTGTCGGAATCGCAATCATTCCGATATGGATCCGCCTTGGTTTTCACAAAGACGAGTTCAAGGCCCTACGGCGCTGAAATCTCCGCGTCTTAGCGGAACACAGGATTATTATTCCATTGCGCTTCGAGCGCCGCTCTCGTGCCGTAGAAAACATTGATGTCCATGTCGTATTGCGTTCCAGGAACGTTGTAGAGGCACGAACCGGTCTTACTGCAATTGATCTCGCTCGAGAACTGCCAAAGGAAATAGGTGTCCCAGATTCCTTTTGGAAAATCGGGAATATCGGAGCGGAAACGCGCGTACCAGAGCTTGCTCGCCCGGAACAGCGCGTGGCCCGCCAACGCCGAGTTCAGCGCTTTCGTTGTCGTGTGGTTCGCATAAACGACGGGAACCTTTCCGGTGACTCGATAAACGTATTCCATGAACTTAACGGCGTTCGAAACATTCATCATCGACGGGTTGCTCGTATCCTCGAGATCGAGAATCAGAAGAGTATCCGGGTCGTCGCCGACGACATCCAAAAACAGGTTCGCCTGGGTGATTGGATCGCTCGAATCGCCGAGATGGTAGGCGCCCCATAAGTAACCGCGTCTTTTCGCAATCTCACGGCGTGCCGCATATTGCGTGTCGACGCGCCGGCCGATCGTCGCGCGATGAATGACACCGACCACGCGTCGGTCGGTCGCCATCCGGTCCCAATCGATCGGGTTGCCTTGATAAGCGTCGATAACGATGACGGTATCGGGATTCCGCCACGGACGATTATACTTTTCGGGCCCGTCATCAAACGGAAGAGGAAGCGGCGTCACCGGAACCGGCGTTTCCCCGACCGGGGTTTCCGCAACAGGAACTCCGCCGAAGCTATCGTCCGGTTCATTTATCATTTCATGTGCGCCGCCTTCACTTGCGATGGTCCGGCTCGGCATGTTGATGTCCGGACCGCAGCCTGAAGCCAAGGTGAATATAGCAATGCTCAGAAGATAGGCCAGCTGTTTCATGCCCGAGCTGATCGGCAGAAAGTCGGGCCCCTTAAGAAAAACCTTAATTACGGACGAATGACGGCCGTTTTCGCCGACTCAGGCACGGGAATGTACAGGAGGAGTGTCAATTCATTAGGCGCTTGCTCAAATCGAGACAAAAGCGCGCTCAGCTCGAAGTCACGCGAAGACCGATAATGGAAACCAATAACATGGCCAAAAAGAAAAGACGCGCGAATGAAGCCGGTTCTTTGAACAAGACGACTCCCAAAACCGCGGCCCCGAAAGCGCCGACGCCGACCCAAACTCCGTACGCAGTTCCGATCGGCAAAACCTCGCTCGCTTTCGCGAGGAGATACATACTGACACCAAGAGTAACCAACGTGAACGCACTGGGTACCAGTTTAGTGAACCCTTCGCTGTACTTAAGACCGATCGCCCAGCAGACTTCAAAGAGACCGGCAATGATGAGAATGATCCAAGCCAAACTTTTCGACATCACCAATTCCCAAAATTGTTTTCACCGATCATATGCTAATCGCGATCGAGGGGGCAAACTTCATAAGCGATTGTCTTCTTGCCTAACCGGTTCGTAACTGTTGATATTTTCAACATGGAAAACCGAAATCACCACCGCCACTCGAAAACGCTGGGATTTTTCCTAGAAACCCTCGACAGCATCCGTACGCTCTTCAACTTGAAGGCCGATACCGACGAAGCCGGAACGATCGAAATGGTGCGCGCCAATGTCGACTTCCGGAGCGCGAACGCCTGGACCCTGGTCTTCGCCATTCTCACGGCGTCCGTGGGCCTGAATATCAATTCACCAGCGGTCATTATCGGCGCCATGTTAATTTCGCCGCTCATGGGCCCGATCGTGGGTGCAGGCCTCGCCATGGGCATAAACGACTTCGTCTTGCTTAAACGCGCCCTTCGAAACCTGGCCTACGCCGTCGCCATCAGTGTTCTCACCGCGACCGTTTACTTCCTGATTACGCCGATCTCCGAGGTCCAGTCGGAGCTACTCGCCCGCACCCAGCCCACGTTTTACGACGTGCTGATTGCGCTTTTCGGCGGAGCTGCCGGCATCATTGCAGTCTCCCGTATCGAGAAAGGAAACAGCGCCATTCTCGGCGCTGCGATTGCGACCTCCCTCATGCCACCGCTTTGCACCGCCGGCTTCGGGCTCGCGACTGGGGAACTCAAATACTTCATTGGAGCCCTCTACCTCTTCATCATTAACTCGGTCTTCATCTTCATTTCGACCTTCGTTTTCACACGCTATATGGGCTTCAAGAAGGTCTCCAGTCTCGACGAAGCTCGCGAGAAGGCAATTCAGCGCTGGGTCGCCGCGGTTGCCATCGTCGTCATCGTCCCGAGCTTGATTCTCGCTTGGAAATTGCAGCAAGAAACCTCGTTCCGAGCCCGCGCGATGAGCTTTATTGAGCGCGAAATGCAATTCCCCAACTCCTTCATCGTGGGCCGTGACGTAACTTACGACTGGGACCAAAAGAAGATCCTGGTCGAGATGATCGGTGAAACCCTCTCGAAGGAACAGCTCGATCTCATTCATGAAAAGCTCAAGCGGTATTACATCGAGCCCAAGGAACTCGAAATCCGCTACATTTCGCTCGAAGAAAACGTCGAAAAACGCCTTAACGAAAAGATGACGACCGAATCAGCCCTCATCTCCGAACTTCGCGCTCAAACCGCGCAAAAAGAAGTTGAGCTCAGGCGCCTGAAAGAAGTCATGGAACTGTCGTCCAAACTCACTCTTGAGGCCACGACGGTGATACCGGATCTAAAGCGCGTCATCCTCACCGAAGTGCCGCTTGCCAATGCGGAAAACGCCCGCTTCATCTACGTTATTTGGAAGAAAGCCCCCAAGAAGGCCGAACAAGTGCGAATCCAAAAGTACTTGGAGCAAAGATTGGGGTCTCAAAACCTGGAAATTTACCACGCTCGCGAAGTGTAAGAAAGGAAACCGATGCAAGAGAACCCCAATTGCCCGAAGTGCGATTCCGCATACGTTTATCCGGACGGAAACCTCTGGATTTGCCCTGAGTGCGCGCATGAATGGAGCCAGTTTGAAGCTGAAGCCGGCCCGGAAGCTTCGGCCGCTGAAGAGAATGTGGTCCGCGATGCCCACGGCAACATCCTCAATGACGGCGACACGGTCATCGTGGTCAAGGATCTCAAAGTTAAAGGCTCATCACTTGTCGTAAAAGGCGGAACGAAGGTGAAGAACATCCGCCTCGTCGACGGCGACGACGGCCACAACATTTCCTGTAAAATCGACGGCATCGGGGCCATGAATCTCAAATCGGAGTTCGTCAAAAAGGCCTGACCGTAGGCAGGCCTCTTTATCAGGCCTGAGAAGGCCGGCCGAGTTTCGAGATCCGCGCGTCCAATTCCGTTTCGTGTCCCTCGATCGCAGGCCCTTTCGATCCGGTTGTATCGAGTTCGATGTGGTTTCGCTTCTTCGACTCGAAGATCGAAAGCATCTTGTAAAGACTCGGAACCACAAAAAGCGTGAAGATCGTCGACACGATCGTTCCGCCCACAATGGTCAGTCCCATAGGCGTGCGGGTTTCCTGTCCGATGCTGTTGCCGAAAACGAGCGGAATCGCGGCGACCACCGTTGCAACAGAAGTCATAAGGATAGGACGCAGCCGGACCGGGCACGCGCGCAACAGCGCCTTATTAAGATCTTTTTCACCGGCCTCGCGGACTTGGTTCGTGAACTCAACGAGAAGGATCGAGTTCTTCTTCGCAATCCCCATCAGCACGATGAGACCGATAAAGCTAAAGAGGTTCAACGAGACGTTGAACATCCAAAGGACCAAAAGTGCGCCAGTCAAGCTGAACGGCAAGGCCGCGAGAATCGAAACCGGGTGGACGAATGAGTTAAACTGCGTCGCCAGAATCATATAAGCGACGACAATCCCGAGGATCAAAGCGCCGGTCAGACTTGCGAAACTTTCGGCCAATCCAGCGGACGCTCCTTCCAGGGAGAAATCGTAGCCCTCGGGCAAAACCTGACGAGCGATCTGCTCAGCCCGGGTGAGAACCTGCCCTTGGCCTTTGCCGGGCGCCATATTCCCGTAAATCGCGATCGCGCGCTGTCTGTTCACACGAGTGATCGATTGGAACGTCCGATGCTCCTCGAAGTCGACAAGCTCCGACAGCGGGACACGGACCCCGAAATTGTTCCAGACGTCGATCTTCTTAATGTCCTCGATGGTGCGAACGTTGCCGTCCGGCAATTTCACCCGAATATCGTAACGGCGTCCACCATCGGTGATTTGGTTCACGCGAATACCGGCCACCGCGGCATTCAAAGTGTTCGCGACGGCCTGAATGCTCACGCCCCGTTCCGCCATGCGCTGACGGTTCGGGCGAATGATCAACTCCGGAAGCCCAAGCTTGAAATCAGTGTCCAGATCCTGGGTCAGGCCCTCTTTATCAAGCCGGTCCATGATTTCTTCGGCCTTTGCTTGCAGGACTTCAAGATCAGGACCGCGGATATTGAACGCGATCGGGTTGGGCCGCCCCGAGGTCAAACCGCGAGCAGAGTTGTCACGCATTGAAAAACGGACACCTTTGATCTTCGAGAGCTCTTTGCGCAGTTGGCCCATCACCTCAACGTGAGTCACCTTCCTTTGCTCACGCGGAATCAAAGTGATCGGCACTGAAATCTGGTTGACGGACGAAGCGCCCAAGCCGCCGCCGACGTTTGTAAAGAAGCTGGCGACATTGGGGTTCGCACGCACAACTTCTTCGATTTGCAGGGCGACTTCGTACGTTTTTTCAAGTGCCGTTCCAGGCGGCAATTGCGCGTTCAAAGCGATGAAGTTCTGGTCCTGTTGCGGCACGAATTCTTGACGCAGCCCTTTCACGAGAAAAAGCGAAAGCAGGAAGAGAGCGAACGACGCGACGACGACCGTCTTCGACCACTTGAGCGTGAAAGAAAGAAGCTCGCGATAAAAGTTCCCAAGCTTGTGGAACAGATTATCCAAAAAAGTTTCAAATCGTGATGGTTTCGGCGACAGCGAAAGGAACGCCGCCGCCCGCATCGGCGTGATCGTGACGGCTTCCAAAAGTGACAGCAGCACGGCAGCCGACATCGTAACGCCGAACTGGAAGAAGAACTTCCCGGTCACGCCTTCCATGAAAACAACCGGAAGGAAGACCGCCACAACGGCGAGGGTCGCGGCAGTTGCGGCCGGCAAAATCTCCATCGAGCCGTCATACGCCGCCTGCGCCGGTGATTTGCCCATGTGGTAATGCCGGACGATATTCTCAAGCAGCATGATGGCGTCGTCGACGACGATCGAGATCGCGAGCGTCAACGCCAGAAGCGTAAAGAGGTTCAACGTGAATCCGGAGAAGTAAAGGATCAAAAACGTTCCGACGATCGAGGTCGGTATCGAAAAGAGAATATTCGTCGCCGCACTCAAGCTTCCCAGGAAGAGGAAGCAGACAAGAATTGTGACGACGCCCGCTATGACAAGCTTCTCCTCCGTCGTTTTGACGACGGCCTCCGTCGGCCCAGTGAAGTCGACGTTGATCTGCAACTCGTAATCTTCAGGAATGATCCTCTTTAATTCCTCGACCTTTTCGCGGACTCGTTTCGCGAGCTCGACTTCGTTGCCGCCCCTTTGCTTGCGGATCATAAGTGAGATCGCGTTCTTGCCCTTGATCCTCGCGATGCTGCGGATGTCGCTCAGACCGTCTTCCACTCGGGCCACGTCCTTAATGCGATAAACCGTGTCCTCGATGACCCGGCCGCCGCGACGAAGGATACGGATATTTCCCACCTCTTCCGCCGTCGCCGCTTCCCCCATCCAGCGGACGCGAAACTCCTCCTGTGTGTTCGAGAACTGACCGGCCGACGCTTCCAAGTGCTGCGACTGAAGCGCATCCCAAATATCCGAGACCGTCATATCGGCCCGGCGCAATTTTTCCGGGTCCGGCCAAATGCGGAGGTTCCGTTGGCTGAAACTGCCCAGAGAAACTTCACCGATGCCTGGGAGAAAACGGAACTGATCCAGAAGGAAGTTATCAGCCCAGTTCAACATCTCGCGAAGCGGCCGGTCGGACGCGACGCCAACAAACATGATCGGCGATTCTTCTGGGTTCTGCTTGCGGATCACTGGCGGATCCACGTTGAGCGGCATGCGGAGAGAACTGAGCGCCGTCTGAACCTCTTGGAGAGTGACGTCAACGTCGCGGTCAATGTCGAAGTCGAGCCGCACGTAACCCGATCCTTGCCTCACGACCGAACGCATTTCCTTAATGCCTTCGATCGCAAGCAGGCGCTGTTCGATCGGATCGATCAATTCCGATTCGACGACTTCCGGCGCGGCGCCGGGATAAGTCACCGAAACATTGATAACGGGGAAATCGATGTCAGGCATCTGGCTCACGCCAAGCCTGTTAAACGCAATCGCGCCGAAAATGATTAGCGCGGACATCAAGATCCAGGCAAAAACAGGTCGTTTAATCGAAATCGCGATCAGATTCATCTGTCACCGGCCTGTTGACGAGTGAAAACACGCGCGAAGCCCTCGGCTTTGCGCAGTTCCGCTAACTTACGAACCAGTCCGAGTTCCGCGTTTGCCGCATCAATTTCAAAATTGATCAGCTGAAAGACCGTCGTGCGTCCGAGCCGGTAATTCGAGCGCTCAGCCTCAACCTTTTTCTCCTGAATCGCCGCCAGACGCGTAGCCTCGGCCACTTGCATCTTCAACGAATCGACTTGCCGGATGAGGTCGTCCCAGCCGAACGACGACGCCCTCATTTGCGCACGACTCTCCAGTTCGCGCGCCTGCGCCCTCAACTCCGCGGCGCGCCTTTGTTCGGACTTTAAACCCGCATCGAGATCGACCGAAAAAATCACCCCAACCCGCGTCGCCGAAAATTGAGGGTCTAAGGCTCGGTTCCACGAGCCGGAGTAGTTCTCATCTGCACCGTTTTGTCCGTAGGACACATACGCGTCGAGTTTGGGGCGATACGAGTCCTCAACCCTCGCCGCTTCCGACTTCGCTTGTTTGGAAAGATACGTGGCCGCCAATGCCGCCAGCTGAACAGGCTTTTCCTTCCCTTCCGACACAGCCAATAAGCTCTCCAAGTTCCGGGCCCTATCGAGCTCCTTAAGATCAACAGCCCATTCTTCCGGATTCTGCCCCGGAAGCAACTGCCGAATATTATTGCGAAGAGTTTCCAACCGGTTCCGAACTTCCTTGAGCTCGAGTTCCCGGGAACTTACGAGCGCCTGCACTTGCAAGAGATCGGATTCCAAAGCCACTCTCCTCCGAACCCGGTCTCTCGTCCAGCTCTCGACGCGCTTGCTCTTCTCCAAGTTCGAGAGCCGCGTTTGTTCTTCTTTGAGAGCAAGAACGTAATCCCAGTACAGTCGTTCCAGTTCGAGTAGAAAACTCTGCCTTTGTTGAAGAGTCGAAAACGTCCGGCTGCGAAGTTCGGCCTGTTCGGCTTCATGTCTCAATCTAGTCGAACGTCCGAACGCATCCCGCCATAGCGACTGCGAGAGCCTGACTTCCCACGAGCTGATACTGCGATCAGCGGAATTGATTCGGGTATCCATATGTCCGACAGAAAAAGAGAGCGAAGTGCCCGTGGAAAACAGCTTCGTCAACGAAACATCAAGAAGCCTCATCGGAACGCGCTGGCTCGTGGAAACCGTCGCATCACGATTATCGTGGCCACCGGCGAGTTCCGCCTCGAATTTCGGCGACAACGCGATATCCCGGCCGGCGATTTCGGCTCGAATCGACTCGAGCGTCAGATCCGCCGCTCGCACCGTCTCCGCTTCCTTTCGCGCGATCTCGAGAAGCTTTTCGAGATTCATCGGGACTGCCCCAAAGGCGAGCCGCGCGCCACAAACGCAACTCAGAGACAAAACAACCAGTTTGGATAACCACGCCGTCTTTTTCTTCATCGTCACTCCGAGCCCGTCCATTCTAATTTATGAACGGAATTCGATCCATAGAAGAATCACTTCGTCCGACGGCAAAAGATATCCCTTAAACTTTTGAGAACCCTGAACACCCGTGGATCCTTTATCGAGTAAACCATCAGGCGGCCATTTCGCTCCGAAACTAAAAGGCCCTCGTCCTTCATTCGACCCAAAAACTGCGACATGAGCGACTGTGAAATCCCGACTTCGTCGACGAGCTCGCCCACAGACTTTTCCTTTTCAGCCAAGCTGCACAAGATAAGTAGACGCGTGGGATGCGCCATGGATTTAAGGAGCTCGCTGACCTCTTCGCATTGTTTCGCCAGGCTTTCCGTTTCCAAGTGAGCCACCACCCCTCCTGACTTATTAGTTGACATTAATATTATATACTGCTAATATTAGTTTAGTCTAATATGTTTTGGGAGGAAATTATGAGCCTGATCTTCCACCAACTGTTCGACCCCGAAACCTCAACCTATACCTATCTCCTCGGTGACCGTGAATCCCGAGAGGCCGTGCTCATTGACCCCGTCATCGCGAACGTCGATCGCGACTTGACACTCTTACAGGAACTGGATCTCACACTGATTTACCTTCTCGAATCGCACGTCCACGCCGATCACGTCACAGGCGCAGGGGAACTCCGCCGCCGGACCGGAGCAAAGGTCGCCGTCAGCCGACAGGCCAAAGTCGAATGTGCGGATATTCATCTCGAAGACGGACAAGAACTGAAATTCGGAAACCAAACAGTCCGCGCCCTTGCAACACCGGGCCACACGGACGGCTGCATGAGCTTCTACATCTCCGGTATGGTCTTTACTGGAGATGCTCTTCTCATCCGCGGAACCGGACGAACGGACTTCCAACAAGGATCTCCGGAAAAGCTCTATGAAAGCATCACCAAGAAACTCTTTGCGCTTCCCGACGAAACCATCGTTTATCCGGGCCACGACTACAAAGGCCAGACATCGTCAACCATCGGGATGGAAAAACGTCACAACCCGCGGATCGGCGGAAACCGAAGCAAAACCGAGTTCGTTGAGATCATGAAACACCTCAATCTTTCGCTTCCGAATAGAATCGCCGAAGCGGTTCCGGCAAACATGCGTTGTGGAGATACAAAAAGGTTGGCGACATGAACGAACTTGTCCTTTTTCCTCTTATCGGCGGAATTCTGATCGGGCTCGCCGTGACATTGATGTTGGTGTTCAACGGACGTGTGACAGGCATCAGCGGCATTCTCAGCGAAACTTTCTTCGCCCGGAAAACCGATGGCCGCTGGCGCGAAGCTTTTCTGGCTGGCCTGATCCTGGGCGGCGTTTCGCTGCGTTTTTTCGGGCCCTCCACCTTTGAGAACACGTCAGGGCGCGGAGTCGCCGCACTCATTGCTGCGGGATTCCTAGTCGGATTCGGAACCGTTATGGGAAACGGCTGCACAAGTGGCCACGGCATCTGCGGCATCAGTCGGCTCTCGGCTCGTTCCATTGTCGCCACCGTGGTCTTCATCGTTTTCGGCGTTCTCTCGGTCGCCGCATTCCGTCTTCTCCAAGGAGGCCCGACATGAATAAAGAGACAATCGCCTTCCTCTCCGGACTCGTATTCGCGCTTGGTCTCGGCCTCGCCGGAATGACGAAGCCCCAGAACGTGATTGGCTTTCTCGACCTCGCAAACTGGAATCTCTCTCTTCTCTTTGTCATGGCAGGAGCGGTCATTGTTCATGGATTGTCTTACTTGATGGTGAGAAAGCGCCCTTCTCCTCTTCTCGACCGTCAGTGGCACCTACCGACCCGTAAAGACATCACACCGAAACTCATCATCGGAGCAGCTCTCTTCGGTATCGGATGGGGCTTAGGCGGTTATTGTCCCGGGCCGGCCGTGACAGCCGTCGCCTCCGGCCAAACGGGCCCTCTCGCGTTCGTGGCAGCTATGATCCTCGGAATGTTCGTTTACACGCGCGTTGAAAGACATCTGCCCTTCAAGGAATGAAAGGAATAAAGTGGAAGTACTGGGATACATCGCCGCCGTTTTTATGGGAGCCACCCTCGGCATGATCGGAAGCGGCGGCTCCATTTTAACCGTACCGATTCTGGTTTACCTTTTCGGCATCTCTCCCAGCGTCGCCACAGGATACTCACTCTTTATCGTCGGCTCGACGGCACTCGCAGGAAGCTTTTCGTACATCCGCAAAGGCGAAGTTCAATTCAAAACAGCTCTTAACTTGGCCCTGCCGGGCTTCGCGGGCGTTTATCTCAGCCGCTCGGTTCTGCACCCCTCAATTCCGGGACAGCTTTTCAATATCGGTGAAACGGTCGTGACAAAAGACACGTTTCTCATGACGCTGTTCTCACTTCTTATGCTTATTTCGGCTCTTTCAATGATCAGGGGCAGAAGCTCCGCAGCCGCGCCGAAACGCTCATCTTCATTGCAAAGCTTCTCAGCAGCCCTTCAAGGGTTCGGCATCGGACTGATCGCTGGCTTAGTCGGAGCCGGAGGAGGATTCTTAATTGTACCCGCTTTGGTCTTTCTCGCCGGCCTCGACATGAAAACGGCCGTGGGCACTTCACTTCTCATTATCGCGATCAATACTCTCTTCGGGTTTACGGGAGATCTCGACAACCATGATTTAATCGATTGGCCTTTCCTTATCTCCATCGCGGCCGTCGCCATCGTCGGTATTTTGCTCGGCACGGCGATTTCCCGCCGGATTTCCGACACGAACCTAAAGAAGGCTTTCGGTTGGCTCGTTCTTCTGATGGGATGCGGGATTCTCTTCGACCAACTGTACTAACGACTTGTTCTCGGCACGTCGCGGTTTGCAACGCGACCCTCTCAATGCTTCCCTTATCCAGATAGGAGAAGGAGAAACAAATGAAAGAACGGATTCTACTTTTCGCCTTTCTATTTGTCCTCGGCGCGTGCCAGTCGCCGCAGAAACAGTCGCAAGTCAGCCATAAACCTCTGCCGACAACGATCGAAGAGGCCGTCGCAAGCCCTTACCGGCGCGATGAGAACCGCGCACGCGACGTCTACCGGCATCCGGTCGAAACTCTCCAATTTTTCGGGCTCACACCCGAAATGACCGTCGTCGAAATCACGCCGGGCGCCGGTTGGTATATGGAGATTCTGGCTCCGCTCGTCGCTTCGAAAGGAAAGTACATCGCCGCACTTCCGCCCTCAAATAGCGAGTACATGGCCCGCCTCAACGAGAAAGTTCAAAAATGGATCGACAGCCATCCCGAGCTGACGGGCAAAATCCACACAACGACCTTCAATCCGCCCGAAGACATCGCCCCCGAAGGAACGGTGGATATGGTCCTCACGTTCCGGAATGTTCACAACTGGATGGCACGCGGAAACGCGCAAGAAGCCTTTAACGCCTTCTACAAAGCTCTTAAGCCGGGCGGAATTCTCGGCGTCGTCGAACATCGCGCCAATCCAAAATCGCGGCGCGATCCGAAAGCCAAGTCGGGTTATGTGCATGAGGCGGAAGTGATTCAAATGGCGCAAAAGGCCGGCTTTAAACTCGTGGCGAAATCCGAAGTTAACGCCAACCCGAAGGACACCAAAAATCATCCGGAAGGCGTTTGGACGCTGCCGCCGACTCTTAGATTGGGCGAGAAAGATAAGGAAAAATACCTCGCCATCGGCGAAAGCGATCGCATGACTTTGAAGTTCATCAAACCGCAATAATCGCGGTAAGAGCGTAAAGGGTCGCGGACCCTTTACGCTTCTTCACTCTCGACAGGAATGGCGCGCAGGATTTCAATCAAAGCATTCAACGCGTCCGTGACCGTAAAAATCCCCAGCAATTTCCCGTTTTCATTGACAATCACGCTTCCGATTTTGCGTTTGGACATTTCAAACGCAACCTCATCGAGAGGTGTCGAGGATTCAACCGAGACGGGATCGCGCGCCATGATATCGGCGGCACTGACGAGCATCTTTTCCTTAAGGTCCAAGCCTTTGACGAGTTTGAGATCGCGGTCGCTCACAACACCGACCACGCGATCGTCTTTCACGATCGGAATGTGACGGACACCATGCTTCGCCATAAGCTCGCTGAGCTCGTCGATCGACGCGTCTTCGGGAGCGGTCACGGGATCAGGGGTCGTAAACTCTTCGACCGGAAGTCTGAATTTTTCCATCGCGCACCTCCTCCTTAGTCCTATCAAATCCAGGCGAGTGCGTCAAAAAGCCCTCGATGAATGCGCATTGAATCATATCCGGCGTCCAATTGACTCCCTGGCCATATTGTCGCATTGTGCGAGTTAGTTTCAGAGCCAAATCCACTTACGACGGGCATGTCGACATGAACCCTTCCGAGCTCGACAATCTAACGGTTACGGTCAACGGGGTCGTTTTTTCGCACAAGGATATCCACACGGTCGTCGCCACGTTCTATGCCCGGGTTCAAAAAGATCCGCTTCTCAGCGTGCCGTTTCAGTCCGTCCATGACTGGCCCGACCACATCAAGCGCCTGACTCACTTCTGGTGGATCAAGTTCGGCGGGAAGCCCTATATGTTCAACCAATACAACCCCGTCTTAAAACATTTCTACGCCGGATTTAACGCCGAACTCCTCGAGCGCTGGCTCAGCCTTTTTCACGGCGTCCTCCAAGAGAAGCTCAATGAGGAGCAATGCCGGCTCTGGACCCTCATCTCACAAAGAATGGGCTACGGCCTTCACATGAAAAACGAAATGCTCAAGGCCCATGTGCAGCGCCTACAAGAAGAACAGAAAGAGAGCAACAACTAGCCCCAGTTCGTGCTTGGACATCGCGGTCACGTTGTACTTTACTTATACATCGGGTTGCCGGACGTTAAACCCTGACGTCTGACAGAGGAAAATGCCGATGAAATTAAGGCCCCGCAGACTTGAGATCGCTATCTTGAGCTTGCTTATCAGTTCCCCCTCGGCCGCATACGGAACCGAATTGAAGCTGACATGGAACGAGGCCGTCCGGCGGGCTCTCGACAAAAATCCGCGCGTCTTGGCAGCCAAAGAGGATCTCGCCGCCTCCACCTCACGATTAAGGTCCTCACAATGGCAATTCGCTCCGCGGCTTACGGCGGAAGCCTCGTGGAATCAAAGTGGCGGCAGCCGCTCACGAACCGGAACCGAAAACTCTTTCTCCACAACGTTGGGAGTCTATCAAAACATCTTTAATCTCTCGTACTTCGGAGATCTCGCCCAGTCGAAAGCGGCACAGGAATCCCGCACGACAAACCTGCAAATCGCGAAACTCACGGTGATCCGCAATCTTAAAACCTCGTTCGCCGGCGTCCTCTACTGGCAACGTCTCAGCGATTTATCGAAAACCATCATCGAACGCCGCCGCCGAAACTACGAACTCGTCGAACTTCGTTACGAAGGGGGGCGCGAAAACCGCGGCGCTTTGATGCTCTCTAAAGCGAACCTCGAAGACGCGCGGATGGAACAGTTTCAAGCCCAGAACGCGACGAAGGTCGCGCTCACCGAACTCAAGACTCTTCTCGAACTTGATGAGACGACCTCGATCGTTCTGGACGACGAACCTCCCGTTTCTCCACCACCGACCCAAGTCGACTACGAAAATCTGCTTCAGAAGAGCCCCGAGCGCCTTCGCGCGCTGGCGAATGAAGAGCAAAAGAAAGCTGCCATCACATCAGCGAAGGGCGATCTTTTGCCGACACTCGGATTATCGGCCAATGTCGGGAAATACGGCGACCAGTTCCTGCCGCAAACGGACGGATGGTCCGTCGGCGTGAGTCTCAGTATCCCCTTCGGCAACGGACCGACCTATTACCGTCTGCAAGCAGCACGGGCTGAGGCGTACGCGGAATCCTACAATCGCCGCGCCACCGAACACGATTTACGCGTCCGAATCGAAGAAGCCCACCGCGCCTATCTCGAATCCGAAAAACGGGTCGCGCTCGCCCAGGAATTCCTGCAAGCCGCCCGCGCCCGAGCCGATATCACCCGAGAGAGATATGAACTCGGGCTCGTGGCCTTCGACGAATGGGATCGCATCGAGTCGGACCTGATCACCCGCGAGCGCGCTGCCCTTCAGGCCAAACGTGATCGCATCATTGCGGAAGCCGAATGGAATTACCTCATCGGCAAAGGGGATGAGCTGTGAAAAAGAAAACCACCGTCATCGCACTTGTCGTCGCCGTCGCCTGTGCCGTTTTCGCCTATTTTTATTTTCGTAGCTCCGGCAACGACTCGGTCCGATTCATTCCCGTTCAAGTGAAGCGCGGATCGGTTGTCACGACCGTTCTCAGCACAGGAACCGTGAATCCCGAAAACCGCGTCGAGGTGAAACCGCCGATCGCCGGCCGCGCGGAGTCCGTCCTCGTCAAGGAGGGTGATCGCGTCCGACGCGGACAAACGCTCGTCCTAATGAGTTCGACCGAACGGGCCGCGCTCTTAGACGCCGCACGCGCCCGCGGCCCTGAAGAACTGAAAAAATGGGAGAACCTCTACCGCGCGACTCCGATCTTGGCACCCGTTGACGGCATGATCATCCAAAGACAGATCGAGCCAGGGCAAACCTTCGCCGTTTCCGACTCGATTCTCGTCATTTCGGACCGCCTCATTGTCGAAGCCCAAGTCGATGAAACCGACCTCGCCAGGATTAAAATTGGTCAACGCGCCGAGATTGTTCTTGACGCTTATCCCGATGAAAAGATTCCGGCGAAAGTGGGCTCCATCGCTTACGAATCTACCAAGGTGAACAACGTCACGACATACATCGTGAAAACCATCCCCGATGAGGAACCCGACTTCATGCGTAGCGGGATGACGGCAAACGTCCAATTCGAGATCGCATCGAGCGTCGAGACTCTGATCGTCCCATCGGAAGCCGTGAGAGTCGAAGGCGGCGAAACATTCGTCTTAAAACAAATCTCGACAGGCGAGCGCCCCCAGAGAGTCGCTGTGACAACGGGCCTAAGTGACGGCAAAAACACCGAAATCATAAGCGGCCTGAATGAAGGCGACACCGTTTTCATCCGCCAGGTCGTCACGCAAGGCACGGAACGTGACGCAAGAAGGACGAACCCGTTCGGACCGCCGAGCCCGCGGCGGCGTTAAAACTTGAGGGGGTTCATTTTCGTGCTTAAGGTCGAAAACATCTCGAAAATCTACCGCATGGGCGATAACGAAGTTCGTGCCTTGCAAAACGTCTCGCTCGAAATCGAGGCAGGCGACTTCGTCGCCATCATGGGACCTTCAGGCTCTGGCAAATCCACTCTCATGAACGTCTTAGGCCTTCTCGACACGCCTGATACAGGCTCGTACCAGCTCAACGGCCGCGATGTCTCACGACTCAGCGAAAGCGAACTCGCGCTTCTCCGACGCAAAACAATCGGTTTCGTTTTTCAACAATTCCATCTCTTGCCGCGCACGACAGCGCTCGACAACGTGGCCCTTCCGCTTTTTTATTCGTCTCCGGGCGGAAGCTGCGAATACGCGAGTCAGCTTCTGGATCAGGTCGGACTCGGCCAAAGGAAAATGCACAAAACCAACGAGCTTTCCGGCGGCCAACAACAAAGAGTCGCGATCGCGCGCGCGCTCGTGAACAAGCCGCAGATCATTTTCGCCGACGAACCGACCGGTAATCTCGATTCGGCAAGCGAAAAGGAAATCATCGCGATCCTCAAAGAACTCAACGAGCAAGGCATCACGATCGTTATGGTCACGCACGAAGACGAGATCGGAAACCAGGCCAAGCGCCGTATCCGCATGCGCGACGGGAAAATTTATTCCGACGAGCGACTGGCACCCATCACGGCTCGCAAGCTTCCGCCTCAAGAAGACAAGACGGAAGATGCGTCGTTCCGCTCGTATCTTCCGATGGCGGCGGGCCTTATCAAACAGGGCCTTCGCACCCTTTCCGTGAACTGGATCCGTACGTCGCTATCGGTCTTGGGCGTCCTAATCGGCGTCGGAGCCGTGATCACGATGCTAGCGATCGGAAGCGGCGCTCAGAAGGAAATCGAACGGCAGCTTTCTTCGCTTGGATCGAATCTCTTAATTCTGCGACCGGGCGCCGCACGTGTAGGCGGAGTACGGCAGGAATCGGGCGCTACACGCCTGAAGGCGGAAGACAGCCAGGCGCTCACTGAAAATTTCCCGATTATAAAGAGCGCATCGGCGGTTCTTTCCGGCCGCGCCCAAGTGCAGTACCGGAACAAAAACTGGAACACTCAAGTCACTGGAGCGGAACCCTCTTACATGGAACTTCGCTCTCTCACACCGACCCAAGGACGCTTTTTCTCCGAGACCGAAAATAGAGGACGCGCGATGGCCGCTCTCATCGGCACAACAATCGTGAAAGAACTCTTCGGCGACCAAAATCCAATCGGAGAAATGCTCAAGATCAACAAGCTCAATTTCCTCGTGATCGGCGTTCTGCCTTCAAAAGGAATGGCGGGCCCTCGCGACCAGGATGACACGATCATCGTGCCTGTTCAGACCGCGATGCGAAGACTCTTCGGCAGGGACTACGTCGACTCCATTGAAATGGAAATCATGCCAGGCACGAATCTAAAACAGGCGGAAAGAGACATCACGAACTTTATGCTCGCCCGTTACCGCATTCCTCCCACACGCGCGGACGAGGCGTTTCAAATCCGCAATATGGCGGAGCTTCAAGAAGCTCTCTCTTCAAGCAGCCGAACGATGTCATCTCTTCTGGCCGCAATTGCCGCGATCTCGCTTCTGGTCGGAGGGATCGGCATTATGAACATCATGCTCGTTTCGGTCACGGAACGGACGCGCGAAATCGGTCTCCGCAAAGCAATCGGCGCCCGCCCCCGAGACATTCTTCTTCAGTTCATGACCGAGTCGGTGCTCATGACTTTGGCCGGCGGCCTAACTGGCATTTTCCTCGGCTGGATCGCAACTCTCGCGGTCTCCTATTTTCTCGGTTGGGCGACGAGTCTTGAACTGAGCTCGATCCTGCTCGCCTTTTTCTTCTCAGGTTCGATCGGCATGATCTTCGGTATTTATCCGGCGCGCCGGGCCGCAAGTCTAAACCCGATCCAGGCTTTACGGCACGACTGAGCCGATCTCTTCGCGCAAGTGCGAAAGATAAATCTTCATCGCCTCGAGCCTCTTTTTTCCCTCGCGGCGGCCGGACTCGGTTTTTAATGTTCCAGCGATCTTGCAAAGCTTAAGGAAGAAATGATCGAGCGTGAAACGCGAGTCATCCGCCTCGCGCTCATCGCAGAACGGATCGATTTCAGAATAAAACGATCGCTTCAGTAAGCCCGCAGTCGCAAAGCATCTCGCGATACCGATTGCGCCCAACGCATCCAAACGATCGGCGTCTTGCACGATTTTCGCCTCCAGCGTTCTCGCTTCGATCCCCGCGCTGAAGCTATGCGCTTCAATCGCGTGCGCGATCTCTTCGAGATACTCGCCCGGATAACCGATAGATTTCAGAAACAGAACCGCCTCTCGAGCAGAAAGATGTGACGCTTCTTCTCGGCGCTGATCATCTTTCGGCACTATGACGAGGTCGTGAAGCCACGCCGCTGGTATGACGACCTCCGGCCTTGCCCCTTCTTTCTCGCAAAGAAACTTCGCCATACGAACGACGCGCTTGAAATGTAATAAATCGTGGGCGGGATCGCCGACCGCCGCGACCGCGCGGACTTTCTCAAGAAACAATTCCTCAAATCGCGCGAGGTTCATTCATTTGGTCCTTATGTTGGGCGAGCGTGCTCAACGTGATTTTCCCGTAATCCAGTTCCACGTCGAGATCGGACAATATACTCCACGTGCCGGCTGAAACGGTGAGCGTCCACACCGTCTCAAGCGTCATCTTAAAGTCGACCGTTTTGAAAAACTCGCGCGCGGACCGAAGATTTTCCGCCACATAATCGTGCGTGAAACGGAAATTCCAGGAATGGAAATGCTCGTTCTGCTTGACGAAGAAATCCCAAAACCTGTCAAACGGGAAGTTCCCGTTTTCCGGAATGAAAGGAAGATGCTTCTCAATCGCTTTGGCGGCCGCGTAGTCCTTATTCACAGCCGCCTTCATGAACTCCCGCTGGGCCATCGATCCGTTGAAATCGACCCGCACGACTCGTCCAAAATCAATAAAGCCGACCCGCCCCCGCCCGCAGAAGATGAAGTTTCCAGCATGTGCGTCCGTGTTGATGAGCCCCGAACTAAACGAAGATTTTGTCACAAATCTCGCGATGGTCTCGGCCGCAAGCTTGCGCTCTTCATAGCTCGCGTTTTTGAACTCCTTCAGGCTCTGCCCTTCGATATATTCCATCGTGAGGATGTTATCGCTTGAGTATTCGCCATAGACCTTCGGGATGATAATGTTCGGCTCATCAACGAAAAGTTCGCCGAACGCTTCAATGTTCTCGAGTTCCCTCTTGTAATCCGTCTCGGCCAGCACAACGTTGCGGATATCTTTTATTACCGAACGGAACTCAGGCCGCAGGAAACCCGCCAGTTCTCCGACGAATTCAAGCGCCCCCGCGTCTTTATTTAACGAGGCGCGAATATCCGGATACTGCACTTTGACCGCCACCCGCTCGCCGGATTTGAGCCGGGCCAAATGCACTTGCCCAATGCTTGCCGTAGCAAACGGACGCGACGACCATTCGGCGAAAACTTTATTGGGAGGCGCCCCCAGGCTCTCAGCGATGATTTTCGCGACCACCGTCGGCGCGAGCGGATATTGAAGATTGTATATTTCTTCGAGTGCTTGCCGGACTTGCGGATCGAGGTCGGGCCTCATATAGGTCATGAGCTGTACGACCTTCATCGGAAGCCCTTTTGTTTGTGAAGCCGCGTTCACAATCCGGTTCGCAAAGGCGATTTGAACATTCCTCTTAATCCGGTCGGAGGAAAACGTCGCTTTCGAAACATCGACAAGCAATTTCTCCAGTTTGGACCGGATCGTATTCCGCTCTTTGTCTTGCGCTCCTTTGCCGAACAAGGTCGCTAAACGCCGGGCCCATCCCGAGCAAATAGTGCGGATAACGGCTTCGTGGTTCTTTAAGGCCAACTCTTCATCAATGGCTTCTTCGTAAATTTCGATGATTTTCTCAATGGCGGGAGGCATCGGTCTTTTGCCCAATTCCCACATCGCGATGGCCCCAGGAGTGACACCGAGCTCATAAGCCATCTCCCGTTGGCTGAGGCCGAGCTGCTTACGCAGACGCACCAATCGTTCACCTGACGTCACTTCTAGGCCGGTCATGACTTTATATTTTCCTTAAAATTTCCTCCGCGCAACTTTCCGCCCCTTGCGTCTTGACTCCGCGTACTACCCGAGTGGTACCACCGGGAACATGCGCAAGAAGACGCTCGGACAATCGCAACTTTCCGTTTCCGTTCTCTGCTTCGGCGGCAATGTCTTCGGTTGGACCGCGGACGAGGCGACTTCCTTCCGGCTCCTGGATGCCTTCACGGCCGCGGGCGGTAACTTCATCGACACGGCCGATGTTTATTCACGCTGGATTTCCGGAAATAGCGGCGGCGAGTCAGAAACCATCATCGGCAAATGGATGAAGCAAAGGAATAACCGCGACAAAGTGATCATCGCTACGAAAGTCGGAATGGAAATGGGGCCGGATCGGAAAGGCCTCTCGAAAAAATACATTCTGAGATCCGTCGAAGACTCCCTGCGGCGATTGCAAACCGATTACATCGATCTCTACATTTCGCACACGCCCGACCCTTCGACCCCGATCGAGGAAACAACGGAGGCCTACGCTCAGCTCATTGAGCAAGGAAAAGTCCGAGCTTGCGGAGCCTCCAACTACAGCGGAGAAGAACTTCGGCAGGCGCTAGAGACGAGCCGAAAGCTCAACCTACCCGCATACCAGTCACTACAGCCGGAATATAATATGTATGACCGTGAGCAATTCGAAACCACGCTGCAGCCGGTCTGCGAAGAGTTCAAACTTGGGGTGACTCCCTATTACAGCCTGGCCTCCGGATTTCTCACCGGAAAATACCGGAGCACGATCGATTTCGCCAAAAGCCCCCGCGGCGGCAGAATGTCGAAATATTTAAATGAACGGGGTCTGCGCATTCTCGACGCTTTGGATAAGGTCGCCGCCGAGTACTCGGTGAAACCGGCATCGGTCGCACTCGCATGGCTCATGAGCCGCCCCGTTATCACAGCGGCGATCGCAAGCGCGACCTCGATCGAACAACTGAACGATTTGATCAGGGCGACGCAGATCGACCTCAGCCAGGAGGCCCAGGACCTCCTGACTCAAGCCAGCGCCTACTAAGGCACGTATTGGTAATCACTGAGCGCGGGATCTTTGCTTTTTAAGCGCGCCGGATTCTCGCCCAAAAGATGCTTTCTGAAAAAAGCGATACCATAATCGCGGATGAGTTGGGCTTCCGTTCCACTGGAAGTAGCCCAACTCGAATGACTTCCCCCGTTCAACATCACGAGGTATTTTTCCGCCGTCGCCAACGCGAACCCACCGTTCGAACCCGTTAAAAACGGCGTGATGAGAAAGTCACCCGTCGCTCCTTGGAACATGATGGGAACCCGCACATTTGCGATCTCACGGTCCGCAAGGTAAGGCGCGACGTGAGGAGCCATCGCCAAGACCGCCTTAATCCGCGGATCATACCAACTCGGCCACGCTCCGGCCAAACCCAGGCTCGTGTAACCGCCCAACGAATGGCCCATGGCGCCGATGCGACTCGTGTCGACGGCGCTTGCAAACCAAGCCTGAGACGTCGCCCAGTCCAAGGCCTTTCTCATGTCGTCTCGCCGATTGGCATAGTTCGCATCCGTCCATGAATCGGGATTCGTGAGGATCTGCCCCAAGTCGATACCCGTTTTGCAATCGGCGTGATCGGGAGCGACGACGATGAATCCCGCATTCGCGAAGGCTTGCGTGAGCCCCGAATAAGACGTCCCGCAACTGCCGAGACCGTGACTGAAGAGAAGAAGCGGGAAACTACAACTGCTCGCATGTGAAACACCTGAGGGAACCCAGACGGCGACTTTCGGCCCATTCGGAATTTGCACGCTTTCGGACGTCGCTTGAACATCGAACGACGAGAGAGCGGCGCAGTGGTTCGAACCACCGTCATAATCGTCATCATAGCCGCCGTCAGAGCCGTCCCCAGGGCCACCACCCGGACCACCCGAACCTCCGTCCCATGCGCCTCCTGGCCCGGAGCCCACTCCCGGTTTCGTTGCGATCGGGCCACTGCCGTCCGCCGGGCCATTTTGACAAGCTGAAAGAAAAAGAATCAGGAAAAACGAGAAAACGACAACTAAGAGAAAGAGAGGTCTCTTCGCAAGCTGCGCGGCTGTAAACATTATCCCTCCTGAAGATTGACTCGCCAGTCAAAGACCGGAAGCAACCCAGAGGGCGGTTAAGGCGTTCATACAGCGCAAATTGAGCGCTGCCCGCGATCAACGTAATTCCGAAGACTTAGAGACAAATGCGCGAAAAAGAAAAATTCGCGTTTGAAAGCGGGAAGGAGAAATCATCAAACGACTGACCAGCCTTACTGGCTGCCGTAAGGCTTGGTCAGGACTTCGAGAAAGTTGCCCGATGGATCTTCAAAATAAAAGCCGCGTCCGCCGTAGTGAGTATTGATCTCCCCCGGACGCTGCCGACGGGGATCCGCCCAATAAGTCAAACCGCGCTCTTTGACCCGCTCAAAGATCTCGTCGAACTCCTCTTCACTCACAAGAAATGCGTAATGCTGCCGCTGGAATTCCCCGTCCGTCTCGTCGAAATCAAGACTCACGCCGTTGCTCGTTTTGACAACGAGAAATCTCGCGAACGGCTCCGGTTCCGGCAGTCCCAGTATCTCCGACATGAACTTTGCAGCTTCATACTTATTGCGGGAGTGGATGATCGTATGGTTCAGTTCAACAGCCATAATCAACGTCCCTTTCCTTTAAAGCGGTGAAGGCGGCCATTCCTCGCGCCGGGCTTCTTGCAGTGATACAACTCTCTCCGGCGGCGCCGCAATCG